>JBAZHQ010000018.1:0-26015 GCA_041652235.1 Opitutaceae bacterium
GCGTCTGTGAAGCATTAAACAGCGGCTCCGCCGGGCATGGGGTCCGCAGTGCGGTGATGGCAATGCTCTGCAAAGGCACAAACCAGCCATCAATGCACTGCGACCCCCATGCCCGGCTACGCTGATGTTAAAGTGAGCGGCACCGATTTCGGTGCCGACCTAGGGATGGGTAGGCTTACGCCTCTTACGCTCTTACCCCTTACGCTCTTCTCTGCCCCATGCCCGGCTATGCTGGTGTTAGAATGCAACGGCACCGATTTCGGTGCCAACCTAGGGATGGATAGCCCCTGGGCTTCAGCGTCCCGTGTGGCCGAAGCCGCCTGCACCGCGCGCAGTGACTTCGAGTTCGGCAACCTCGACCGCCGGGCACATCGTCACGGAGTAAACGCCCATCTGGGCGATGCGTTCGCCCGCCTTGAAGGCGAAGGCCTCGCGCCCGAGGTTGACCAGAATGATGCCCACCTCGCCGCGGTAGTCCGCGTCCACCGTTCCCGGAGAATTGAGCACGGCGATGCCGTGCTTGATCGCCAGCCCGCTGCGGCTGCGCACCTGGACTTCGAAGCCCCGGGGGACTGCGACGGAAAGGCCTGTCTTCACAAGGATGCGATCTCCTGGCTGGATCGCGCCGTCCATGTCGGCGCACACATCGAAACAGCTCGCGTTCTCGGTGGAGCGAACGGGCATTTTGGCGGTGGGGGTTAGGCGTTTGATGTGAAGTTCCATGATGAAGGCGGTTGCGCAATAGGTCAGGGCGATTCGCCGGTCGTCAAGCCTGTTGAAAGCCGGCTTGCCTCATTTCCCATTTGCGCAGAGGAGCGATGCGCATTATCCATCGGCTCCGCATCAGCCCTTTGCCTGTCATGAACTTTAAACTCTTCCTGCGCACGATCCTCTTTCTGGCCATCCTGTTTGTCATGCTTTACGTGGGCATGACCAACACCGAGAACATCAAGTTCAACTGCCCCCTGGCCAGCGAGAAGCCCATCATGCAGCCGGCGGCCCTCGTGTTTTTCGCCATCTTTGCAGCAGGTGTCTTCGCCGGCACTCTCTTCCATCTCGGCGGCGGCAAGGGCGGCAAGAGCAAGGAATAGCGAGGGAGGCCGCAGCTAGCCGAGCCGTCTCAGGTTGTCGCAGACAACGGCGGCGGCGACGGCGGCATTGAGCGACTCCGCGCCGCCGAAGCGCGGAATGGTGAGGAAATCCGTCACGCAGCGGCGGACTGCCGGCGTGAGGCCCCGGCCTTCGCTGCCGATCACGATCACCGCGGCGACCGGGCGCGTTTCCATCGAATGCACATCCCTGCCGTCAAGATCGCAGCCGAAAACCGGAACACCCGCAGTCGCGAGAATCACGGGGAGATCGACCGTGTGCGCCGTCACCCGGGCGAACGAGCCCATGCTGGCGTTGATCACCTTCTGGCTGAATAGATCGGCGCAGTCCGCGGAGAGCAGCACCCGGTCCAGGCCGAACCAGTCGGCGATACGCAGGAGGGTGCCCACGTTGCCTGGGTCCTGCACGCAGTCGAGGGCAAGGCTGAGCCCCTGTGCGAGCGCCCCGGGGGCGAGCGGAGCGCGCGCGATGCGCCCGACGGCCAGCGCGCTTGATGGTGTAGGAAAATGGCTGATACGCTCCATCTCGAGCGCCGTGACCTCCCGGGTGCTTGAGCCCGGCCAGGAGGACGTGGCGTAAACTTCCTCGAAGTGGAAACCTGCAGCGAGGAGTTCCCCGATCACCTTGTCTCCCTCGACTACGAAAACACCCTCAGCCTCGCGGTGTTTCTTTTCCCGCAACGAGCGCAGGCGCCGAATCTCGGCCTTGGTGAGCATGCTCAACATCAGTCGGACGGTCGGACCGTCGAACGGTTGGACGGTTGGTGTCGGATAGGGTTTTTCACTGTGTCCCTGTGGTTCAATTGCGGTTTTTGGGGTTTGTCATTGGGGCATTGCCTTGCGCATCCGGGCTAGAATCTCAGGTGCTTTACCGTGACGCCTTTGTTGATGAGTTGCTTGAGGGCGTCGATGCCGATGCGCAGATGGGCCTCGACATGGGTGTTGTCCACTTTCTTGTCGCTCTCGACCGTCTTAATCCCCTCGGGTGTCATGGGCTGGTCGCTCACGAGCAGCAGGGCGCCGGCGGGGATCTCGTTGAAGAATCCGGTCATGAAGATGGTGGCGGTTTCCATGTCGATGCACAGCGCGTGGATCTTCCGCAGGTATCTCTTGAATTTCTCGTCGTGCTCCCATACGCGCCGGTTCGTCGTGTACACGGTGCCGGTCCAATAATCGCGGGCGTAGTCGCGGATGGTCGTGGAGATGGCCTTTTGCAGAGCGAAAGCGGGAAGCGCGGGCACCTCGGGCGGGAAGTAGTCGTTGCTGGTTCCCTCGCCGCGGATGGCGGCGATTGGAAGGATGAGGTCTCCGATCGTGGCGCGGTGCTTGATGCCGCCGCACTTTCCCAGGAAGAGGACGGCCTTGGGCGGAAGAGAGCTCAGAAGGTCCATCACAGTTGCCGCATTGGCGCTGCCCATCCCAAAATTAACGATGGAGATGCGCCCGGCGGTGGCGCTTGGCATCGGCTTGTCCTGGCCCTTGATCGGCACACGATGCCATTGGGCGAAGAGTTTCACGTAGCGCTGGAAATTCGTGAGCAGGATGTAATCGCCGAACTCGTCCAGCGGCACACCCGTGTAGCGCGGCAGCCAGTTATCAACGATCTCCTTGCGGGATTTCATGGGAAAGCATTAGCCGTGAGCCGGCGGAAAGACACGGAAAAAGGCGCTGGAGCGGGAGCCCGGTTCAGATCCCAGAAGCCAGATCCCGGAGGCCAGATCGGGGAACCCGCATGGTTCTTTAGAATCACCTGTGACGCTGAGAGGGAACTTTGTTTGTCACGTATTACGTGACAAACGGGCCTTGAGGCATCTTAGATCTGATGAGTTGGCGCACTTGAGTGCAGGGACTGTTCCGACTTCCCAGTGACTCCCGTTGTAAAGATGTCTTGGGATCAGGTAATGCCGGTCACACCTGCGGAGGGGGCGAGGGCGTTCGAGGTGTTGAGATGGTCCTCGCCGGTGTAACGCTGCGATTGCTCGTCGGCATGATAGCTTGAGCGGACGAGCGGGGCGCTTTCCACGACGCCGAAACCGATCGAGAGGCCGAAGGTTTTCCAGTGCTGGAATTCCTCCGGCGGCACCCAGCGGTCAACGGGAAGATGCTGGGGCGTGGGTTGCAGGTACTGGCCGATCGTGAGGATATCGATCTTATCGGACACCAGATCCCGGAGACACTGTTCCACTTCCTCGGGCTTCTCTCCCAGGCCGAGCATGATGCCGGTCTTCACGGCGAAGCCGCGGGTTTTGGCGTGGCGAAGCACCGAGCGCGAGCGGTCGTAACGGGCCTGGACACGAACCGGTTTCTGCAGGCGCTCCACGGTCTCTACGTTGTGGTTGAAAATATCGGGCTTGGCGGCGAGCACGGTGTCGACGTCCTCCGTGCGCCCCTTGAAATCGGGCACGAGCACTTCGATGGCGGTGCTTGGATTGCGGTAGCGGATGGCCCGGATCGTGGCAGCCCAGACTGCGGCGCCACCGTCTTTCATGTCGTCGCGGGCGACGCTGGTGACGACCACATGGCGGAGCCCCATGCGGGCGACGGCCTCTGCGACTCGCGCCGGCTCCCCGAGGTCCGCTTCGGCGGGGCGGCCCGTCTGCACGGCGCAGAAGTTACAGGATCGCGTGCAGATGTTTCCCAGGATCATCACGGTGGCGGTTCCGCGCGACCAGCATTCGCCCAGGTTGGGGCATTGTGCGCTCTGGCAGACGGTGTGAAGGCTGGTGTCCTCCACCAGATGGCGCACGGCGGCATATCCGGGGCCACCGGGCAGTTTGGCCCGAAGCCAGGCTGGTTTGCGCGAGATTTGCATGGGAAAGAGACCACAGGAAACCGGCATCGAGGCGCGGTGCAACCCCGGAGAGCGGAATCATTCCTCGTCAGGCGTTGCGGTTGGCAGGGAAGATGAGTGATTGCCGTTGCCGTATCTCTTTGTTCCATGGAGGCATGACGCATGAGGAAAAGGTTTCCCGGTGGTTGCGCGAGCCGGGCGTTGAGATCGGCGCTTTCCGTACCCCCATTATGGGAGTGAATTCGGTTTATATCGATCGTTTCAAGGAATACGCCGGCCAGCCCTGCCTCTTCGATTATCTGGGCGATGCGACACAGCTTCCCATCAAGGATAACAGTATCAACTACGTCGCGACGTCCCATGTCCTCGAGCATGTGGCCAATCCCATTCTCGCCCTAAAGGAATGGTGCCGCGTGCTGCGACATGGAGGCATCATCTACATGGTGGTGCCGGACAAACGATTCACCTGGGATCGCAACCGGGGAACGACTTCGGTGGCGCACATGATTGAGGACTACGAGAAAGGCACTCCAGTTTCGGACCCCACGCATATCGACGACTTTGTCGATAACATCGTCTGGTCCGAATTCAGCCCTTCGACGCCGCCGGATCGCGTACAGATAGAGCGCGACGCCCAAAAGTCCGGCTATTGGCATGCGGTAAATAACAAACAGGAGATCAACATCCACTTCCATGTCTTCGACCCGGAATCCATCAAGGAACTCGTAGGCACTCTTCGGAACTACGACCCGGAAACTTTCGACTGGGAGTTGGTGGATTTTGCGGAGCGCTTTCCTTTCAGCAACCCCAACGGAATCCTCTGTGTTATCCGGGTGAAGAAGAGCTTTGGGCAGCGCCTCAGCCACGCGTTAGCCAGGCCCTTCCGGCGGGGTTCTCATTGGTTCGTGAAGAAGGATGCGGGAACGGTCTGAAATCTTGCCGATCGCAACCATAGCCGCCAGAAGCCAGAGGCCAGAAGACAGAAGACAGCAAGGAAACCCGTTCGACAGGAGATGTCGGATGTCGAGAAGGTTCTTTTCGGCTATAGTTCGCAGTTTTTTCCAATCTGGCCTCCGGCTTCTGGAATCTGGCCTCTTAAATCAAAAGCCATCTTTGCCCGAGAGGAACTTGGGGAACAGCTCCCAGAATTCCTTAGATAGGATGGCCTTTACTTCCTCTGGATCGACAGAATGGCGCAGCTCGGAGCTCAGGGAGGCGACAGTGCCATCCGCCGCGTCGATGCCGCAGGGAATGATCCCCGTGAAATGCCGGAGGTCCGTGGAGGCGTTCAACGCAAAGCCGTGGTAGGCGACCCAGCGCCGCACGGCCACGCCGATCGCCGCGATTTTTTTGTTCCCCAGCCAGATGCCCGTTTTCCCGGGCCGTCGCGCGGCTGCCAGACCCAGACTGCCCACCGAATCGATCAGCACCTGTTCCAGAAAGCGCAGGTAGGCATGGAGGTCTCTGCGCGAGTCGATGCTCACGATGGGATACCCGACGATCTGGCCGGGGCCGTGGTACGTGATATCGCCGCCGCGGTTGGTTTTCACCACTTCGATCCCTTCCTTGGTCAATTGTTCGGCTCCCCATACGAGGTGCTGGTCCGAGCCCGAGCGCAGGCCGATGGTAAACACAGGATTGTGCTCGGTGAAAACGAGAGTATCGCCCCGCGAAGCCTCTATCCTTTGCGCGACCCACTCCTCCTGGCGGTGCCAGGCCTCCGTGTAGGCAGTGCGTCCCCAGTCGATAGTCTCGGGGAGCGTTCTTGGCAGGGCGCTTGAAGCGTTCTCGGTCATGAGCGGCACTTTACTTGCCTTGGGTGATCCTGCAACCCAGGCGTTGGGCTGATGCTCCCCATCAGGCGTCAGGGGTCATTCAGCCGCTGCGCAAACCGTGGGGCATAGGCTTCGTGTTGGCAATTCCAGCAAAGACAACAGGCAAGCCAACAAGGCGCCTATGTCCCCACGGTTTGCTTCGCTGGAGATGAGATTATTCCCGGCTGTCTGCCCTTCTGAAATGGCGCTGGGCTAGCCCTACAAGGGCGCTTTTGGCTATCGGCTTTTGGGTTTCGGCATGAAAAGTCCGGGCCGACTGACAATAGCCGAATGCCGATAGTGGGTGGCGCCGCGTCACGTTTCGACACCCTTCCTGTGTAACAATTGGGTAACGCCTTACTCGAAACTGGATTCGGTGCTTTATTGTCCCAAGCTGGATGTCTGCTAGACCTTTACTCCGATGGTTAAACGTTCCAGCGAAAATCCCAAGGGCAAGAAGGCTCGTGTTTCATCACGGAAACCGGCGCCGGCTCCTGCCGTGGATGACGAGGTCGTCGTGCCCCAGGGGAAGTCCATGCCCCTCATGGTGGAACAACAGAAGAACGACGCCTCGAAACCGCAGGTTGCCTATTTCAACAGGGAATTGAGCTGGCTGGCTTTCAACCGTCGTGTGCTGGAGCAGGCTCAGGACGATCGCCACCCTTTGCTTGAGCGGGTGCGATTCCTCGCGATCTTCAGCTCCAATTTGGACGAGTTCTTCGAGATCCGCGTTGCCGGCCTGATCCAGCAGGTTGAGAACGGCGTGACCGAAGAGAGCTTCGACGGTCTCAGCCCCCGCGAACAGTTGCGGCGCATTCATTCCGTCGTGGCATCCCTGGTGGAGGACCAGTACCGCTGCTGGCTCGAGCAGCTCAAGCCCGCCCTCACACAGGAGGGGATTGAGATCAAGGCCATGAGGGAACTGACTCCCGCCGAGCTTAACTGGGCGGTGACCTATTTTCGAGAGCAGGTGCTGCCCGTGCTCACGCCCCTGGCTCTCGACCAGGCGCATCCCTTTCCGCAACTGGGCAACAAGACGCTCAACATCATCGTCACGCTCGACAATCCCGATATGCCCGAGGAGGAGCGCCTCGTGGCCATCCTGCCGGTCCCGCGCATCCTGCCCCGGTTCGTGCGCGTCGATGCCGAGACGAGCGGCTCAAGCCAGCGCTATATTTTCCTCTCCGAGATCATCAAGTTCTGCGCAGGCGAGCTTTTCCCCGGTTACCGGCTTATCGGCGCCCATGCTTTCCGTGTCACGCGAAACAGCGATCTCTACATCGACGAGGAGGAAGCGGAGAACCTTCTTAAAAAGATCGAAGAGGAGTTGCGCAACCTTCGGCGCGGCGCCGCGGTGCGCCTCGAGATAGAGGAGGGGGTGGACGACGGCATCTTCGCCGCCCTTTGCGATCATCTGAAGTTGTCGCACGAATATGTGTTCCGCCTGAGCGGTCCGCTCAACCTGCTGCGCGTGCAAAGCCTTGCCGATATCGAGCGCCCCGACCTGAAGTATCCGTCCTTTGTGCCGGTCCATGCCTCTCCGCTCAGGCAGGTCGATCAGATCTTCGATGTGCTTCGCAGCCAGGACGTCCTTCTCCATCATCCTTACGACGCCTTCACGCCCGTCACCGACTTCGTGGAAAATGCCGCGCGCGATCCGCAGGTGTTCGCCATCAAGCAGACCTTCTATCGCACCAGCGGCGACTCACCCGTCGTGCGAGCCCTCATGGAAGCTTCCCGCAACGGCAAGCAGGTGACCGCGCTGGTGGAGCTGAAGGCCCGTTTCGACGAGGCCAACAACATCCAGTGGGCCAGGCAGTTGGAGGAAGCGGGCGTGCACGTGGTCTATGGCATGGTGGGGCACAAGACCCACTGCAAGATGTGCCTTGTTATTCGGCGCGAGGGGAAGCGCCTGCGTCACTATGCGCACCTTGGCACGGGCAACTACAACCACCGCACGGCGCGCACCTACACGGATCTGAGCTACTTCACCACCCGCGAGCACATCACCTCGGAGGTCGCCTACCTTTTCAACACGCTCACGGGGTTCGGCCGTTCTCCAGAGTTCAAGCACCTGCTGGTCGCCCCCTACAACCTGCACGAACGCCTCCAGGAAATCATCGGACACGAGACGGAGAACGCGGTGGCTGGAAAACCTGCGCGCATCGTCGCGAAGATGAACGCCCTCGTGGACAAGGCCACGATCGACTGCCTTTACAGCGCCTCGCGGGCGGGCGTGAAGATCGATCTCATCATCAGGGGCACCTGCTGCCTTGTTCCCGGGATCAAGGGCCTGAGTGAGAACATAAGGGTGCGCAGCGTCGTCGGACGCTACCTCGAGCACGCGAGGGCCTTCTATTTCGAGAACCACGGAGGCGAACCCCTCATTCTGGCCGGCAGCGCCGACTGGATGCCCCGCAACTTTTTCCGGCGCATCGAGGTGCTCTTCCCCATTGAGGCTCCCGAGCTGCGGCGCTGGATCGTGGATGAGCTCTTCGGCATGGAGCTGCGGGACACCGTGAACGCCCGGGATTTGTATCCCCACGGAGGTTACCTTCCTGCGATGCGCGCCCCGAAGGCGCCGAGCTTCTGCGCCCACAGCTACTTCATGGCGAGCGCCAACCTTCGGGCCAGTCACATCGCCTGATGCGGAGCCGGGCGGGGCTCAACGGCGCCCGCGATTCCCGGAGCGAAAGTCCATGGCAAAGCTCAGTTCCTCGATCCGCACCTTGGGAGTCGGGAGGGCGGGGGGAATGAACACGCGGCGCCCCCATTGCAGATCCGTGCGAGGCATCAACCTTGCTTCCATAGGAGCTTCGGAACTGCTGTGTCTTTCCCTGCGAAAAAGATGAACGGGCGGTCTCATGGCGTTGTTGGGAATAGGTCCCTTATTATCGGCCAAAGTTCCGTGTGTAACAGTTTGGAGAGTACGTATCCCCATGGGGAGTTCCACCGGGCGGCGGCCTGTCCGCCACCGCCCTCTTCGTGTTCCCTGGCAATTCCCCGATTCAAGCCACCCTGCGCAGGCGGTTGAAAGTATTGGAGGAACCCCGTTTAGGCAGTGTGATGGTGAGCACGCCGTTGCTGATGTCGGCATTCAGGTTCTCGTAGTCGAGATTGTTGCCGAGGCGCAGCGTCAGGCGGTAATCCTTCTGCGCGTTTTCAAGGTTTAACGCGTCGAAATTGACCCGAACGAAGTGCTTTTTACGCGCAGTGACCATCAGGTCGGGGCCGCTCGCGGCGATTTCTACGCCTGTGGAATCCACGCCCGGCACATAGATCATGAGCATTAAGGCGCCATCCTGCTCGCGGCAGTCGTATTTCGGGCTGCGGAAGTCGACGGTGTTCGACTCGGCGGCGCGAAGGCGTCTGCGGGTGTTGAGGATGCTGATGTTGGTGTTCATGGGAAAATGGGAGTTAAAAATGAGTTTTTGGTCCTGAGTTTGTCGAACGGGCCTTCGGCCCTCTTTGATTCGGGCTCCTCCGAACAGATTCCGCTTGGCGGAAGTTCAGGAGTGAGAGCCCGTCTGACAGTGTTGTTTGTTACAACGGGAGCATGCCGGGCGCATCTGGACGCGGACATTCTGAGCCATGGCCTTCGTATCCGAAGCGCCGGCGATGCCGCGTTGATATATACTGTTCCGGTTCATTTTTTCGTGCTCGGAATATGCACAGTGCAAGCTTCGTGCCAAGTGGCACCGATATCTTATTATGTAAAATTTCGGTGACGCACCCGGCGTCGTCGATTGCCCTGTCAATGTTCCACTCCTTTCGGTAACGGACCATTTTCATGGCAACTCAAGGGGAATTTTCGAGAGCATGTCCTTGCGCTTGCCCCCATCGCCAGCGAGGGATCAGAATCGATTCATGCCTGCCACCGATGCGACCACCACACTTGCCGAGTTGAAAGCCCGCATTCTCGCTTTTACCCGCGAACGAGACTGGGAGCAGTTCCACGCGCCCAAGAACCTGAGCATGGCGCTGGCAGCGGAAGCCGCCGAGCTGATGGAGCACTTCCTGTGGGTGGAATCGTCCGCCTCAAAGGCCCGTGCCGCGGAGCCTGCCCGTCGCCGCGACATCGAGGACGAATTGGCCGACATCGTCATCTACGCACTTGAGTTTTCCAACGTGACCGGCATCGACCTCGCCGCCGCCATCGAGGCCAAGATGGCTGCGAACGCCAAGAAGTATCCCGTAGAAAAAGCCAAGGGCCGCGCGGAGAAGTACAATGAGCTCTAGAAAGCTCGTAGCTGTTAGCTTGTAGCTCGTAGCCTAAGGTGCGGAGCTGCGGGAGAGCGTAAGGGTGTATGAGCGTAAGAGGCGTAAGTCTGATGCGCTCTGGAAGCTCGGTGGGCTGGAAGTTTTAAGCTATAAGCTTTAAGTCGGAGGGCACTCTCCTGTTCCGCAGGTGCCTTAGAACATACAGCTTCAAGCTTATAGCTTACAGCTTCTCAGTCTTCGCACGAGCAAGGGCACTCGCCGCCGTTGGCGCGGCAGCAGCCTTCGCGGGGCGGAGGTGTGGCGTGGCTTGTGATCAGGCCGATGCCTCCAGAAATCACTCGCTGTACGGGCTCGCCGGTCTCGGGGTGTTTTGTGAGCGCGGCGTCATGCATGGACTGCTTCACCTCGAAGCTCCTGGGCTTTTGTCCGGGTTTCCGCGGGATGGTTTCGTAAACGTAGGTCGGCATCGGGATGATCTTTGATCTCGGATTGGAGCCCGGAATCAAGCCAAACAACGCCAACACGCAAGCAGAGTCGGAGGGAGGGTAGGATGCGGCGAAGCCCTCGTCAAAGAGGCCAGAGGCCGAAAGCCAGAAGTCGGAGGTCGGAAATCGGAGGTCGGTGCAAAGCTCACGCATTCATGGGAAACGCGGAGCTAAAGGAACACATGCCATCTCTCCGCGCACTCCGCGTCTCCGCGGTGAAACTCATGAGTTTTCTGGCTAGAACGTGTCGCCCTTCCATCCCCACATTCCCCGGGCGACGTCGATGAATTTCACGTAGACGCGCTCCTTGGATATGCCGAGGTGCGCCTCGATGAGACCGCAGAGCGCGGAGGAGAGATGCTTGGTTTGTCGCGCGTGCAGGCCGATGCTCTTCAATTCCAGGAATGCCACGGGATCGTCCGTGCCGGCAAACAGCATGGGCGTGTCGGGTTGCACGGCTATCATCACATACTCCTCGGGTTTGTCCAATTCCTCGGCAACGAGAGCGGATGCCTTCTCGAGAATCGTACGCTCGGCTTTCTTCGTCAGCGGCAGGTTGGTCTGGATTTTCAGGTATGGCATGATGAGGACGGGTTGAGGGTTGATGGAATGAAGGGGCTCCGCACCCCTCCGAACGCGGACGCTAGTATGCGAGCTTTCCCGCCTGCGGCAATCCAAAGCTCAGGGAGCAGGAATCTAGAAGCTAGGAGTTAAAATCTAGAATAATTCTAGCGGGAGAAAAGGTCCTGATACTTCTCGGATCAGGTCTTGGTTTCTTCGCTTCTTTGCAGATCATCGTGATTTTCGCATTTCGATGATCTAGGGAATCAATGCAGGATCTTCTTGTTTTCCACGGGCTAGACTTTTTCGCGCCGGACGAATAGCGCTTGCGGGATGAAGACCGATCGCGTTGTCCGCTCCTATTATGTGCTGCCGTGCTGCCTGCTGCTGCTCAATCTCTGCGTCGAGCTGGTCAGCTACAAAACCCGCGAGTTTGGCGATCCCTTCCTGCGCACGGCCGCCATCATGGGGATGGTGCTCTTCGGAGGCTCCTTCGTCGCGTTTCTCGCCGCTCCAGGCGTCGGGTGGATCGTGAGCTGGATTCACCAGGGCAGCCGGCGCAGCGGAGGCTTTCTGGGCGAGGTGATTTTTCTCATCCTGCTAGGCGTCGGCACCTATTGGCTTTACTATCAGATCTACATCCACGGCATGGCATCCGTCCTGCCCGCCGAGTGGAGGAATCGGTAGGCCCGGCGGAGCCGGGAGTAAGAGAGTAAGGGTGTAAGAGGTGCAAGGGGATTGAAGCTATGCCTTGATTGCGCCGTTGGCTGCCGCCTGTGCTATCGGCTTTCGGGTCTCAGCTTTTGGTTCGCAGCCTGTACGATCTGAAGTCCGACAGCCGAGAGCCATCGTCCTGTGATCAGGCTGCAGGCGGTGCGGACGATGCGAAGCGGGCCACGATGTCGGCGGGGCTTCGGCCTTGTTCGCGGAGCGTGCGGAGACTCAGGGCATCGTGGCGTTTGGCCAGGCGCACGCCGTTTTCATCGGTAACGAGAGGACAGTGGTAGAATGCCGGTATTTTCAGGCGCAACGCCCGGTAGAGGAGGATCTGCCGGAAGGTCGAGCGGATGAGATCCTCCCCCCGCACGACTTCGCTGATGCGCATCGCGGAGTCATCCACGACGCAGGCGAGCTGGTAACTTGGGGTGTTGTCCTTCCGCCAGACGATGAAATCGCCAAAATCGAGGCCGGCTATGGCGCGCTGAAGACCGCAGGCTCTGTCGGTAAAGGAAATCTCTTCCCCGTCGGGCACCCTGAAGCGCCAATTCATGGAAACGCGGTCTCCCAGCGGAGGAAGTGCTGCGTCGGCGGCGGGACGGAATTCAGGGGGATAAACCGGTTCGTCATCCATGCCTCCCTCGTGCGGAGCACCTGCCGCCTCAAGCACGTCGCGGCGCGATCGCGTGCAAGGGAAGATGAGACCTGCCTTGTGCAGGGCTTCCAGGGCAAGGCGATACAGGGCAGTGCGTTCGCTCTGCGCATAGGGGGCGAAGCGTCCGCCGCAGTCCGGGCCTTCGCTCCATGCGAGACCCAACCAGCGCAAATCCTCGACCGCAGCGGCAGAATACTCCGGTTTACAGCGCGCGGAGTCCAAGTCGTCGTTACGAAAAACAAGGGTTCCTCCTGCTTCCCGGGCCCGTTGCGCGGCCATCCAGAATGTGCGGGCATGCCCGAGGTGCAGGAGGCCGGTGGGGGAGGGGGCCAGCCGGCCGCGGTAGGAGTTGGCAGAGTGGTGATCCACGGTGGCGAAACGAAGAGACTACCCGAGAACATGCGAGTGCCAGCATAAATGCGCGAAAGATGCGTTTCGGTGGGTGACAAGCGCCGGGAGTTTTTGCAACTTACTTGGATGGAGAAAGCCGCGTTGCGCAAAGCCATCCTGGACGAGTTGGAATCGGAACTTCGTCTGTTGACCGACGCGGCCAACACTGCGCGCGACGAAGCCACGAACGAGGAGAGCCGCGCCGAGGACCGTTTTGACATGCGCAGCCAGAGCGCCGCCTACCTTGCCGCAGGCCAGGCAAAGATGGCAGGGGAGTCGGCTGACGCGATTGTCTCGTTCCAGAATCTTCCGATTCGCGCTTTTTCCTCAAACGATCTCATCGCCAGCGGCGCCTTGGTGACGCTCGAAGCCGCCGGTCGTAAAACGTACTATTTTGTCGGGCCGCAGCGGGGAGGGCTTGAGGTCGAGGTGGATGGCAAGATCGTCATCGTAGTGACGACCGCATCCCCCCTCGGGCATCAGTTGATAGGGCGCCGTGTGGGGGATGAGGTGACTCTGCCAGGCCGGTCAAAGCCCGTCACCCATCGTGTCGTTTCGGTAGAATAACCCGGTCCCGCGGCTTGTAAGGGCTCCGGGAGCTGTTAGACTGCGCTCCTAAACCAGGATTCCCCATGTCTGCGATCAAAGTTCATCTTGAGGCCGCGGAATTATCCGCTGTGAGACGACTGGCCGGCGAACTTGATGTGAAACCCGAGGACATTGCCTATGCCGCGCTCAACCGGTTGATGCTTCAGTCCGAGGAAGAGGAAGTGCGTAAGGACATTCTCGATACACGCGGTTGGAGGGGGGAGAACCTGCCTCAGTGGAGCGACTCGGCGGGGGCCATCCATGCCTACGAGTCGATGCCGGATGAAGAGCCCCAGCCTCGCGTGAAGCACGTGAAGGACCCCGGCGAAATCATAGGCGGCTAGGTTCGCGCTTGCGCCTTGGGCGACGATAGGGGAGTAGGAGCATCGCTTCTCCCATGGATTCCCGGTTTCCCACGCGTCCCTCGATCTTCGGTTTAACACGACCCGAGCTTCTGGAGCGTTTTGCCGGATGGGGATTCAGCCCCGTGCATGTGGCGCGCCTCTGGAGCTATCTGTATTGGTCCTGCGTGCCGGGGTGGGAGTTCATGCCGGAGCTTCCGGCGAAGGTGCGCAGCCGCCTGGAGGATGCCTTCACGCTCATCCCTCCCGCAGTGGCCAGGGAGACGTTGTCGAACGACGGATTCACGCGCAAATACCTGCTCGCGCTCGAGGACGGAAGGGCCGTCGAGACCGTGCTGATGCGCTTCAAGGGGCGCGTGACGGCCTGCGTTTCCAGCCAGGTGGGTTGCGCCATGGGTTGCGGTTTTTGCGCCACAGGGCAGATGGGATACATCCGCAATCTCTCCGCCGAGGAGATCGTGGCCCAGGCGCTGCACATCCAGCGCCTTTTGCGGACGGGAGCGGTTTCAAGCCGCCACGAAGCCGAGGGAATCCAGCCCGATCGCACCACCGCCCGATTGAGAAACATGGTCCTGATGGGCATGGGAGAGCCGCTGCACAATTACGACGCCGTGATGCGGGCGGTGGACATTCTGCGCGATCAGAGCGGCTTCGCCCTTGGGGCAAGCCGGATAACGCTCAGCACGGTGGGCGTCATTCCCGGCATACGCCGCCTGACGGAGGAAGCCCGTCCCGTGCACTTGGCAGTGTCGCTGCACGCGGCCACGCAAGAGGAGCGCGCGGCGCTTGTCCCCGTGGCGCACAAGTGGCCTCTCGACGAACTTATCGACGCCTGCCGCGACTACTGCTCCAGGCTAGGGAGACGCGTTTTTTTCGAATGGACGCTGATCGACGGGGTGAATGACGGCGCGGAGCAGGCGCATGCCGTCGGCGTCCTGCTCAGGAACGTGCCCGCTCAGGTGAACATCATTCCGCTCAATCCCACGAGCGGCTTCGGAGGCGTTCCCGGAAGGGGGGAGGCGGCCAGGCGCTTTCAGCATATCCTCGTCGAGCACTACGGACTTCCCAGCACCATTCGCCAGCGCCGGGGCCTCGACATTGCCGCCGGCTGCGGGCAACTGATCGGCAGAAAAACCTGAAGCGGCGGAGCCGCAATCAAACCCAATCGGCCAATTCAAATTGAACAAAAGGGAACGAAGAGTCTCAAGTCGTGCAGTCTCAGAGGCCTCGGCGGTGAACGTAACCAACGTATCCGTTGATATAGTCTTTCCGAAAAAGCGCTTCGTTGCCTTCTGTTCGGTCTGAATTGATGGGCTTCTTCGGTTGCGGTCTCATCCCTCGAAGGTGCAGAGGAGGTCGGCGTAGATCTGGGCGGTGCGCACAAGATCCTTCACGCATGCCCGTTCATCGACGCCGTGCTCGTTTCGCCCTCCCGGGCCGTAACCCAGCGTGGGAATGCCGAGGTGGTGGGAGAAGAAGTGCATGTCTGTGAATCCGGTCGAAACCGAGAATTCGACGGGCTCGCGACGCACGCGTTGCACGCTTTCCGCCATGGCTCCGAAGAACGGCGACGCCGGAGGGCAGTAGCAAGGGTGGTTGTCGGAGATCTTGCGGATTTGGATGGTGCATCCGGGAATTCTCCGCGCCGCCGACTTGAGAAACTCCCTGAGATCACGCTCCGCTCGATCGACGGTCTCGTCGGCAAGCACGCGGCGATCGATGGTGAAGCGGGCAAGCGCGGGCACCGTGTTGATCTTTCCTCCGGGGCCCTGCTCAAAGACGCCGCCCACATTCATCGTGGCATTCATCCGGGTGCCGTCGGGGGACACAAAAACGCGGCGCGCAATCTGCGCCTTGTGGGTTTCCAGGGCATTCACGAGCCCGCACATCTTCTCGAGGGCATTGATGCCCAGATCGGGCCGCGATCCGTGGGCCGCGCGACCCTGCACCTCCACTTCCAGCCACACCACTCCGTTATGTCCGCAGCACACTCGGTCGGCCTCGCCTCCCTCCATGACCAGCGCGTAGTCGGGGGAGATAGGGGCGTTTTCCACCAGCCAGCCCGCCCCCAGCAGGGAATCGGTTTCCTCATCCGCCGTGAAGGACACCTCCACATTGAGCCTGGGAGTTGCGCGGGTGGCGCGAAGGGCTTCGAGAGCGAGGAGAAGCGCGGCGATGGATCCCTTCATGTCGGCGGTGCCGCGTCCATAGATCCATCCTCCGGACACTTTTCCGCTAAAGGGGCCGCCATGCTTCCACTGGCCGCCGACAGGCACGACATCATAGTGGGCGTTGAAATGGAGCGTTTTGCGCGCTCCGGGAACGCGTAACCGGCCCAGCACATTGCTGCGGGGGTGATCGGAGCTCTCGGGAAGGGTTGCCTGCTGGAGCTTTTTTGGCGGCGTGAGCCGCTTTGCCGCGAGTCCGCATCCTGCGAGCGCTCGCTCGAGATGACGGGTTATGGCGTCATAATTCGCGCCGGGCGGATTGACGGTCTGAAAGGAAACCAGCTTTTGCACTGAGCCGATCAACTCCGCCTTGCGAGCCTGGATGTAGGTGCTGGGTGTCATCATGATAGGTATCCAAGGAAACAACATGATGCGATAAGCGCAATCTCCGGACACGAAATTGAATGGGGCCTCCGTATGGCAGGTCCGCCGGGGTCTCCCGTTTTATAATACGAGCGGTCCCTTGCTTTTTGACATGTTGGGAAGCCTCGGACAAGTTCGCCGGGATGTCGTCCTACGCCGATCTCCGAAAAGACTACAACCTTGCCGGGCTTTCCGAACGCGATCTGTCAAAGGATCCCTTCCGGCAATTCGAGAAATGGTTCCAGGAAGCCGAGGGAGCGAAGATCCCGGAGCCCAATGCGATGGTGCTGAGCACCTGCAACCGGGAGGGGCGTTCTTCCTCGCGCACGGTTTTGCTCAAGGGACTCGATGGACGGGGTTTTGTCTTCTTCACCAACTACGAAAGCAGGAAAGGCCGCGACCTCGCCGAGAATGCGCGGGCATCCCTGCTTTTCCCCTGGATCGCCATGGAACGCCAGATCGCCGTCGAGGGCGCCGTCGCCAAGATCGCCCGCGAGGAGAGCGACGCTTATTTTCACAGCCGCCCGCGTCCGAACCAGCTCTCGGCGTGGGCTTCCACGCAGAGTTCCATCATTTCGGGACGCAGCGTGCTCGACGAGGCGATGAAGGCCATCGACAAGAAATATGCGGGGCTGGAAGTGCCGCTGCCTCCCTATTGGGGCGGCTATCGCCTCGTGCCGGAAACCGTTGAATTTTGGCAGGGGCGGCGCAGCCGCATGCACGACCGCCTGCGCTATCGCCGCGGGAAGGACGGTTGGGTCATCGAGCGTCTTGCGCCATGAGCGCCGTTTCGTCGCCAGCCATTCCCGGCAACCTCAACCTATCGAGCCATTAAAAAGAAAATACCATCGAAATCCCGATCCGGAGCACCCTCGGCGCCTGCTTCGTTGCTGGCCGCCGCCCTTCGCTGCCAGAGCGAGGGGGTGCTTGTCATGGAGCGCAAGGGAGGAGCTCGCGGTTTCAAGATTGTCTTTGTCAGCGATCGGTTTCGCGCGATGACAGGGCATTCGGAAGAGGATCTCATCGGCAAGTATCATGGATTTTTACATATAGACCCGACCGAGTTGGATCGCATGCGAGCCTGGGCGAGGAAACTATCCTCTCCGGCCCCCTATACGGGAGAAGGCGATCTTGTGGGCAAGGATGGGCATGCCATTCATGCGGCCTGGTCTTTGAGCAGGATTTCCGGAGGGAAGGATTCTCCCGGTCATCTTGTGGCGATTTATCGCGATATGACGGGAAAGGATCGGCTGCAGAAGGCGCAGATGCTTTCGCAACGGTTTGACGCCGTCGAGCGGATGGCGGGCGGAGTGGCGCATGATTTCAACAACCTGGTGTCCGTGATCAATGGATACAGCCAGATGCTTGCCACCCGTCTGGCGGGGCAGCCGGAAGAACTGCGGCAACTGGAGGAAATCCAGAAGGCCGGGACGAAGGCCGCGGGGCTCACCCGGCGGCTTCTTGCCCTCGGGCGCCGCCAGTCCTTCGCCTTGAGCCTGATGGATCTCAATCAGTTTATCCGCGACAACGCCGGAATCCTTTCGAGCGTGATTGGGGAAGCGGGGAAACTGGAGCTGAGGCTTGCCCCCGGGGTCTTTCCGGTGAAAGCCGATCCGGATCAGATGCAACAGGTGTTGTTGAGTCTGATTCACAACGCCAGGGATGCCTTGCGCGACAAAGGGCAGGTGGTCGTGTCGAGCGCGGTGCGCGATCACAAGTTCCAGCCCGGCTCGGATGACGGCATTCCTTCCGGCCGCTATGTCGTGCTTGCCGTGAGTGACAATGGCATGGGCATGGACAGCGATACGATGGCCCACATCTTCGAGCCGTTCTTCACGACAAAATCTCCGGACAAGGGCAGCGGACTGGGATTAGCGTTGGTCTATGGCATCGTGCAGCAGAGCGGCGGATTCATACGGGTGAACAGCACTCTGCTGCTCGGCTCCACCTTCGAGGTTCTGTTTCCGCTCGCGAGCAGCGCTACCGAGCCCGTGCTGCGTCTTTCTCCCATGGCGCAAGTCCCATCCTCCCGCGGCCACGAGACGATTCTGCTGGTGGAGCCCGACCTCATCGTGACGAAAATGTTATCGGGGATGCTTGCGGCGGAAGGTTATCGCGTTCTCGAAGCGACGAATTCCAGCGATGCGGAGAGCGTGATAAAAAAGGAAAGAGACCCGGTGCATCTGTTGATTATCTCGATGGGAGACAATATGGAATGCATGAAGCTCCTGCCCTTGCTGCGCGCCCGTAATTCGGGCTTGAAAGTACTTTGCACCGCCTATTGCGGACACGAATGCCATGTCGATAAAGTAAGCGGTGAATGCCAGCTCTACATGCCGAAGCCTTTTGCGATCAGTGAGATACTTAAGGCCGTTCGCAGGCTCCTCGACCGCCGGTGCGAACCTAGCCTGCATTCATCATAATGCGGCAGCCGCGGTAGGATGCATCCGGGTTAGTGTTTCTTGGGCTTCTTGTGGCCGGTCAGCCGCATTTTCCAGTTCAATGGAAATCCCGTCTCACCGTGTTGGTGACTTTCTTCTCAAGATAATAACCGTTGAACATCAGCACCGAGAGCACCTCTTCCGTGATTTCGAACTGTGTCGTAAAGATGGGCACTTCGGCGACGATTCTTTGTTGCTCGACGCCATCTGTGCCTGTGTACGGAACCTTGATCACGTTCGTACCTGTCTGAATCTGCTTAGGCTGTCTGTTTGTTTCGCGACGGTAGATCCAGACTTCCGCTTTCCCGGTTGGCGCCTTCACGGCCTTGATTTCGACAGGCTTTCCCAAAAGCTGCTGTACTTCTTTTGCGGCCATGCCTTTTTTCAGCGAGGATTCAGGCGATGGCTTCGTTGCCGGCGCTGTATTGGCGTCAGATTTCGAATCTTTGGAATCCGCAGCCGAACAAATAGAAACGCCACCGATGAGCAGCGCTGCCAGTACGAGTAAAATGGGTATATGTTTATCGGGATGCATGGCTATGTGCACAACACCAGGGGTTCCTAATCCCCTTCAAATTAATAATTATGAGGCTCAGCGCTGCCGTTTGCCGGTAACGATGGGACTTGGGCCAAGGTCTTCACCTACCGCTCGCCGCTTTCGGCTCGAACGGTCGGATTATCGGGAGATTCCTTATCCGTGCATGGATTGACACTATGGCGTCACTGATGATTGCCTCCGTTCAACCGGCACCATGGAGGTCTCCAGCAAATCGCCCCTAGGCGTCAGCGTCGCCAATCTTCGCAAAAGCTACGGCGCCACCGCTGCGCTCCGCGGGCTGTCCTTTGAGGCCCGCAGCGGGGAGATCTTCGGGCTGCTCGGTCCCAATGGCGCCGGGAAAACGACCGCCTTGGAATGCATCCTCGGGCTGCGCAGTCCCGATTCAGGCTCGATCCACATCGGTGAAATCGACGCAATCGCCTGCCCGGAAAAGACCAGGGCTCTCGTAGGCGCCCATCTCCAATCGGCTGCGCTCCAGGATAAGATCACGCCGCGCGAGGCGCTCTCCCTCTTCGGTTCTTTCTATCCGAATCCCGCGAGTCCCGACGACTTGATCGCCCGGTTCGGCCTGGGCGAAAAGGCCGGCGCCTCCTTCGATTCCCTCTCGAGCGGCCAGCGCCAGCGCCTCTTCCTGGCCCTCGGTCTTGTCAACCGCCCGCGGCTCCTCGTCCTCGATGAACCCACCGCGGGCCTCGATCCGCAGGGGCGCCGCGACCTCCATGCGATGATCCGCTCGCTGCGCGACGAGGGCTGCACGATCCTTCTCAGCACTCACGATCTTGCCGAGGCCGAGTCGTTCTGCGACCGGATCGCCATCCTGCACGGCGGGGTGGCTGTCGCCGAGGCATCCCCCGCGGACTTGATCCGCAATGCCGGCCAGGCAGGTTGTATCCGTTTTACGGTGTCAGTTCAGTTTGCCGCCGACGACGGCGTCGGGCGGCTCCCCGGGGTGAGTGCCGCCGTCCAGGAGCGCGGAGAGTGGCTCGTCCGCTCCTCCGACCCGCATGCCACAGTCGCGGGTCTGCTTGTCCTGCTCGAGCGGTCCGGAGGACGGCTCCTCGAACTTTCCGTTTTCCGCCCCTCGCTCGATGAGGTGTTCCTCAAGCTCACCGGCAGGTCCTGGCCGGATTCCGAAGAGGGGCCGCAGTCGCCATGAACCGCGGGCTTCTCAGGCACTTTCTTCTTTGCCTCACGCTCAACGTCAGGAGCGTCCAGGCGCTCGTGTACGGCTACGCCGTGCCGGTCCTGTTCCTGCTCGGCTTCGGCAGCGTCTTTCGCTCCGACACCCCGCCGCTTCTCGGCGAGATGGGGCAGCTCATGACCATCACCATCCTCGGCGGCGCCTGTTTCGGCCTGCCCACGGCACTCGTCGCCGAGCGTGAGCGCGGTGTCTGGCGTCGTTACCGTCTCCTGCCCGTGCCGACCTTCGGCCTTGTCTTGGGAACGCTCGCCGCCCGGCTGCTGATTGTCGCTTCGGCGCTCGTTCTCCAGGTCGTCCTGGCCCGTCTGGCATTCGGCACGCCCTTGCCGCTTCATCCCCTGCAGTCCGCCGTCGCCGTCGTCGCCGTCTGCCTGTCGTTCCTCGGACTTGGGCTCTTTGTCGCCGCCCTCGCGAAGGACGTGCCGGCTGTCCAGGCGCTGGGGCAATGCCTCTTCCTGCCGATGATCCTGATCGGCGGCGTCGGCGTGCCGCTCGTCGCGCTGCCGGAGCTTGTCCAGAAGATCGCCGGCTTCATGCCCGGCCGCTACGCCGTCGAGGTGTTGCAGCACGCATACGCCGATCCCTCGGGGCTTGCGGGCACGGGTTTCGCTTTCGCCGCGCTCGCAGTCATCGGCTGCGCGGCGGCAATTGCCGGGGCCGTCCTTTTCCGCTGGGAGACCGGACTCCATCTCGGGCGCGCGGCCCGCATCTGGATACCCGTCGCCCTTGGCTCCTGGCTCTGCGTCGGGACGGTCGCTGGGCTGACCGGCCATCTCCGGACGGTGCTTCCGGACAACGCGACGGTCGATCAGATCGCCGAGGAGGAAATCGCAGGCGTCGATTACCGCGATCTCCCCGGAGACAACGAACTCGTCAGTCGTATCTCGCCTCCCGCCGCCAGTGCCGAGGATCTTGGCCGCCTCGCCCCGATCTTCGCAAAGCTGAGCGCATGGCCCCCTCGACGCGTGAGCGACGACGCCCAGGCCGTCCGTTCGCTTGTCTGCGTCGCCGCCATTGCCGACATAAGCGCCGATCCGAGGGAAGGCGACATCGCACGCGCCGTTTTTGAGGACATCAAGGCCCATTACCCGGTCGAACGCCTCCGTCGCATTCTCGCCTGGATCGCCCTCTACCCGCGCCAGGGCAAAACCATAAACACGGCGCCCGAACTCGGGCTCAAGCGCCAGCCCCACATCGACATTGTGCGGAGCCGTTGCGTTCTCTACGCAAAGAAATATCTGGGCCGCCTGCAGGGCCGCTTGCCCGACTGATCGGGGGCGCCCCCTGAGCTTTCACAGAAGGCAACGAAGCGCTCTTCTGAAAGACCACGTCAAAGGATACGTTGGCTGCGTTCAACACCGAGTCTTCTTAGGTAGCATGACTTGAGGCACTTCGTTCTCTTCGTTACCTTCTGTTCAAAATGAATTGATTGGGTCTGGCTGCAGTTGCGCCGTTGAGTTGGAAATCCGCCGCCGTTTTGATTTTGGGCTCAACATCCTTGCGGTATCCGGTACAACCAGCCGCACTTACTGCAAGCGCCACCGACGGTCCCAATCGTTTTTCATGATGCCCCCTCTCTCTTCCGTTCCGCTGAGAATCCTTGCCGGAGTGACCCTGAGCCTCCTCGTTGTTGCCGGAGCTGGCTGCAAGCGCTCGGGGAAAGGCACTGGATCTGCTCTCGCCAAGAAAGCCGATCCAGTCTCCGACCTCAATTACCTCGAGCCGCACCCAATCGGCAACCCGCCCGGCGACGTTCCCTGGGTAGCCAGCCTGAAATGCGTCGACCTCGACCAGGACGGCCTGATGGACGTCGTTTTCTGCGAGGCCAAGGAGTGCACGGTCAACTGGCTGCGCCAATTGCCTGGTGGCCGCTTTGAGGAGCATGTCCTTGCCACCGGCATGAGGGCGCCCGTCCATGTCGAAGCCGTCGATTTCAACAAAACGGGACGGCTCGATCTTCTCATCGCCAGCATGGGCGAAGTGTTTCCCAATAACGACAAGATCGGCACCATCTTCATTCTCGAGAACGACGGCCGCCAGAACTTCACCCCGCATCTCATCATCGAGAACATCGCCCGCGTCTGCGACGTTCAGGCCGCAGATATCAATGGCGACGGCACCCTGGACCTCGTGGTTGGACAGTTTGGCTACGACCAGGGCGAAGTCCGCTGGATGGAACGCATCGGCCCCTGGGAATTCAAAAGCCATATCATACTCAACCTTTCCGGCACCATCAACGTCTGTGTCGCCGACTTTGCCGGGAACGGACACAAGGACATCGCCGCCCTCGTTTCCCAGGAGTGGGAAGAGGTCTTTCTCTTTATCAACGACGGCAATGGCAACTTCACCAGCAAGGTCATCTTCGGCTCCACCAACGAGGACTACAACACGAGCAACATGAGCCTCTGCGACCTCAACAAGGATGGTCGCGCGGACCTGCTCTTTGCCAATGGCGACGGATTTGGCCCCTCTCCTTTCCCCGGTCCCCGTCCCTGGCACGGCGTCCAATGGCTTGAGAACCTCGGCAAGGGCGCCTTCAAGTTTCACCGCATCGGCGACCTTGCCGGCGCCTACAGCCCCGTCGCCGTGGACCTCGATGGCGACGGCAATATCGACGTCGTTGCCGTTTCTGCCTTCAATGAGTGGGACAAGCCCAGCGCCGTTTCGATGGTATGGTTCAAAAACGACGGCAAACTGAACTTCGTCCCGCACATCCTTGCCCGGGAACCGATCCAGCTCCTCACCATCGATGTCGCCGACTTCGATGGCAAAGGCCGGCCTTCCGTCGTCTCCGGCGCCTTCTTTGCATCCCTTCCCCACGACCGCCGTAGTCGCATCCTGCTTTGGAAACGCCCGTAAATCCATGAAACGCCCACGCCTTGTCTGGTCTCTCTCCGCCCTTGCCGCACTTGCCCTGCTCCTCGGCGGATTTCTCTGGTGGCGCGCCGGCGAACGCGCCGCGACGATCGCCGCGGCCATTCCCCATCGCCCTGACCTTTCCAGTTTTCACCACGAACTCACCGGGCGCATCTCGACTGCGGAGCGCGCCGCCCGAATGGGGCCCGGTCGCCTTGACGCACTCCGGGACCTCGGACGCCTCTACCAGGCGAATGGTCTCCTGACCGAAGCCAGCCAATGCTACCAGGCGCTCGTTCAGCTTGACGGGTCCGACCCGCGCTGGGCGCACCGGCTCGCCTGGATCTATGCCGGCTACGGCCAGCTCGACGACGCCCTGCCTCTCTGGCGCGCGGTCGCAAAACAGGCTCCGGACTACCTGCCCGTTCGTATCCGTATCGGAGATACCCTGCTTCGCCTTGACCGCATCGGCGAGGCCGAGCGCAGCTACCTCGAAGTGCTCGGCAAGGACGCTTCCAACTCCTACGCGCTGCTCGGCCTCGGCCGGGTCGAGATGGCGAGAAACAACTGGAAAGCCGCGCGGGAGCGCATGGAGGCGGCCGCATTGCAGACCAACTACATCATCGGAGGGAACCTGCTTGTCACGATCTATGAGAAACTTGGCATGGAGGAGCAGGCCCTGGCGATTCGCGGAATGGGCAAGGCATCAGGCTCCTTCTTCGATGTTCCCGACCCCTGGATCGATGAACTTTACCCCGACTGCTTCGATGTTTTCCGGCTCCTCATTATGTCTGGCATGACTGATCGCACCGGCGATACTCAGACGGCCATCGTGATGACCCAGCGCGCCATCCAGCTTGCGCCGAAGGACGTCCGTGCCCTGTTCCAGCTTGCCGGCTATTACAAGAAGCTCAAGGAGCCCGCCAAGGCCGCCCCGCTTATGGAGCGTTGCACTGTTCTGGACCCTGGTTTTCCAGACCCCTGGATTCACCTCTACCTTATTCAGAGCGACGAAGGCAACGAAGCAGCCGTTCAAACCCTTCGCAACGGCCTCGATGCCTGCCCGAAATCGCCGGCAATGCACCTCGAATACGGTCGCCTCCTCGCGAAGAACGGTCGTCTTCAGGAAGCCCTTGAGGAGTTTCAGATTTCAAGCCGGCTCCGTCCTGAGGAGGCCGACGCGTTGATCGAGAAGGCCGGCGTCTATTTCAAGATGAACGAGATCGACAAGGGTATCGAGTGCCTGAATGCCGCCCTTGTCTCGCAGCCCGCACACCCCGGCGCGCTCTCGGGTCTCGCCTTTTCGGCTATCAGCCTCAACCGGGAGTCGGAGGCCCGCAAGTGGCTCCGCCAAATCTCCATGCAGCCTCGCATCTCCAACCAGAGCCGCGAAGCGCTCATCGAGGCCTTCCGCAAGCAATTCGGCCACGAGCCCTGAGTGCTGGCACCCGCGCTTGGTGCGGAGAGCTAATCCCGCGCGTCGGTAGTGACCGGTAATCACTGATTCGACCCATTTTGCCACGGAACACGCGAAAGACATGAAGCGGCGGAGCCGCAACCAAAGAAGATAGAATCTAGGAGCGAGAATCTAGAATGGGGGTCCCGCAGACGGGACACCGAGTGCGGCAGCACCGCTTTCGGTGCTGTCTGTTATGTGAATGGCAAATCGGGTGTTGCAGTATGAATGCGTGGGAGTGGAGTGAATTGACTCCGTTTCTTTGCGGAGGCCTGCAATGTGCTGCGAATGGAAAAACGTCTCTTCGCCGACCTCGGCCTCTCTCCTGAACTCCTGAAAGCCGTCGACAAGATGGGTTTTGAGGAGGCTGCCCCAATCCAGACAGCTGTAATTCCGATAGCATTGACGGGCAGGGATGTCGTGGGGCGATCTTCCACGGGTTCGGGCAAGACCGCTGCCTACGGCATTCCGGTGGTCGAACGCACCGACGCCAAACTGCGCAAAGTGCAGGCGCTGATTCTGTGCCCCACACGCGAGCTGACCGTCCAGGTGGCGGAGGAATTCGCCAAGATCAGCTTCTTCAAGCATGGCGTCCACTCCGTGCCCATCTACGGCGGACAATCCTACGAGAGGCAGTTTCGCGCGCTGGAAGCGGGCACGCAGATCGTCATCGGCACTCCAGGCCGCATCATGGATCACATGGAGCGGGGAACCCTGAAGCTCGATAACCTCAAGGTGGTCGTGCTCGACGAGGCGGACCGCATGCTCGACATGGGCTTTCGCGACGACATCGAGCACATCCTCGCCGCCGTGCCCGACACGCGGCAGTTGCTGTTCTTTTCCGCGACGATACCGAGACCCATCCAGGATCTCATCGGCCGTTACAGCCGCGATCCGGCCTGGGTTGAAATCGAGATCCGCGCACAGACCGCGCCGCAGGTGGAACAGATCTTTTACGAGGTTGACCGCCGCTCGAAGGCCGAAGCGCTCATCCGGGTCATCGAGTTCAACGACTTCCGCTACGGAATCATCTTTTGCAGCACCAAGATCATGGTCGATGACCTCGAGGAGCATCTGCACAACCGGGGCTTCTCCGTTGACCGGCTTCACGGCGACATCAGTCAGGCCCAGCGCGAGCGGGTCATGGACAAGTTTCACCGGCGCGGTTTCGAGTTTCTTGTCGCCACCGATGTGGCGGCCCGGGGACTCGATGTGGAC
>JBAZHQ010000019.1:0-25961 GCA_041652235.1 Opitutaceae bacterium
CCAGTTACGCCGGAGCGCTCCGGAGGAGAGTAGGCCGAGAGCTTGCCACGCTCCATGGCCGGAATGGCAGCGATCTGCCGCAGGATCTGTTGTTTGGCGAGTTGGCTCATGCTAATAGCTAGCATACTAGTTATATTGGTCGCAAAAACACAAGCGATCCTTTACCGATCTGAAGAAATCGGTCTCACACCCGTAAGATGATGGAGAATCGCTGACTGCTTGCAACCTCTCATAAGCCCATTTTTAATCAATAATTAAGACCGTATCCTACTTCTCCGATACATTCGGCGCGACACAATCCGATCAGCACCAATAGGCCTCAATGCAATTCTTCCCGCTCGCGTTCGTATTTGTTTTGGCGGCACTCGTTGCTGGCGCCGCGAGCCTGATCGTTCGCCAGCGGCGCCATGCGTTGCAGTTGGAGCGCAAGGAGGCGGAAGCGCAGCAGCGCATCTCAAGGCTGGCCGCCGAACTCTCGGAGCGGGGGCTCAGCCAGGCAGATGCCGAAAGGGAACTCGCCGCCGCCCGCGCCTACCATCGTTATCTGGCCCTCGCCGCCGATCTTGGAGAAAGCGGCGCGTGCTTCTGCGATCACGACGGCCTGATCGTGTGGGTAAACAAATCCTGGGAAAACTCCATGGGTTACTCTCTAGCCGAGGTCGCCGGGAAGAAGCCGAGCCAGATCCTGCAGGGTCCGAATTCCGATCCGGCGGCAATCGACCGCGTGCGCCAGGCGATTCGCAAGAGGTGTCCCGTCACCGAGGAAATGCGCAACACCCGCAAGGATGGCGCAGTCATCTGGGTCCGCCTGACGATCACACCCGTGTTCGCCGCCGACGGCCAGTTGGAGGGCTTCTTTGGCTCCACCACGGATATTTCCGAGGAGAAGATAGTGCGCGACCGCCTCATCCATTCCAATGAGAAGTCCGAACTCGCGCTGGCTGCGGGCAGCTTCGGCGTGTGGGAATGGCTGCCCCTCGCCAATACCTGCGCCTGGGACGAACGCTCCCGCCAGCTTTTCGGAATCGACACGCCCGTCACGAACTTCGAGCGGTGGATGGCCTGCGTGCACCGGGGAGACGTGAACGCCCTCGAGACGCGCCTGCGAAACGCGCTGCTTGGGAATACTCCGCTCGATGCGATCTTCCGTGTTTCGCCCTCCGACGGCGCCACAAGGTACATATCGATCCGCGGATTGATCGTGCGCGACGACCAAAAGCAGCCCCAGCGTGTCATCGGCATCGCGAGAGACATCTCCGACGATGTCGCGCTGCGGGAACAACTGCAGCTCGCCGGCAATCGCCTGCATCTGTCGCTGATGGGCGCAAACGACGGCGTGTGGGAATGGCAGGTCGAGGAGGACCGCTTGTTGATGGACGAGCACTGGACGACTCTCACGGGCATCTCCGCCGCCCGCGCCTCCATGACAAGGCAGGCTTTCGAGAGACAGTTGCATCCCGAGGATGTGCCGCTTCTGCGCGGCGCCTTGAATGCCCTGCGCATCGACAGTCACAGCCGCCTCGATGTGGAATGCCGCATCATGGACGGCGCCGGCCGCTGGATATGGATTCGCTGGCGCGGCAATGTCGTATCCGTGGATCTCCTGGGAGAGCCTATGCGCGTCTGCGGCACCTATTCGGACGTCACCTTGAGGCGCCAGAACGAGGAGTCCCTGCGCCGGAGCGCGCTGCTTTTGCGCCAGATGTGCCAGCAGATGGGAATCGCGGCATGGGAATTGGACGTCTCGAGTTTCTCCTTCACGTGGACGGAGGAGCTCGACCTGCTCCACGCCGCGCATCCGGACTTCGAGCCTTCCCTGGAGCACATGCTCGCCCTTTATCCCAAGGATGCGCGCCGCGAGTTGTCGCGGGCGCTCGAGGCCGCCATCGAAAAGCGCGAGACCTTCGACATCGAGGTGCGCTGGCGGTCGCCCGGGTCGGATCACAATCGATGGTATCGCTGGACCGGCGGCCCGATGATGGAGGGAGAACAGGTGCAGGCGGTATGCGGGCTCATCCAGGATGTCACCGCCACCCGAGAAACGGCGGCACAGCGCAGGGAACTCGATTCCAGGCTGGCGGAGCTGCACCAATACGAAGCCTTGAGCGCGATCTACGGACGATCTGGCCTATGACCTCAACAGCCTCCTGAGCAGCATGCTCGGCTTCCAGGAGCTGGCCTGCGACATTCTTCCCGTCGGAAACGAGGCGCGAACTTTTCTGCTCGAGGCGATGCGGACCGGCAACCGCACCCACGACATCATCCGCCAGGTGCTTCTTCTCAACCGGGTGAAGCCATCGACGCGCATCGGCCTTCGCCCCCACCTTATTCTGGAGGAGGTCTGCGATCGCCTGAGGGGCATGATGCCCGATACGATTCAAGTGGAGCAAAAATTGAACCGCCATTGCCCGCCCGTTGCGGGCGACGCGGCGCAGCTTCAGCAGGCTTTCCATCATATCATCAACCAGGCGGCCAACGCTCTCTTCGGCAAGGGAGGCACCCTGAGCGTGCAGATGGATACCACGCCCGTTTCCATGGATGACGCGGCACGCCTGGGGCTCGCGCTCGCCGGCGATTTCATGTGCCTGAAGATTTTCGCCTCGAGTCCGAATCTGTCGGAGGAGGACTGGCTAAGGTTCTTCACGCATCCTTCCCGAGATCCGGGAATGCAGCTCACTTCCTCGCGCAAAATCATCGCCGAGCATCAGGGCGCCCTTCACCTAAGCCATGACGCCGGGAAGGGAGGGCAATGCGAACTCTGGCTGCCCCTCTCCCGCACGCTCCAGCATCATCCTCCCTCCGCCGCGCCGGTGCCCGCCGGATCGGGCGAGACGGTATGGATCGTGGACGATGAGCGCTTCATCGCCCGCCTCGCCAAATTAAGCCTGGAGAGAAATGGCTACACGGTGAGGCTATTCCGCACTCCGCAGGAGTTCCTCGCGGCGCTCAAAGCCGATCCCGCCGCATGCCAGGTTGCGCTCCTTGGCAACGTTCTCGTGGGCGGATCGCTGAGTGAAGTCCTTGCATTGGCGCGGGAGGTCAAACCCGGGCTTCCCGCAGTCAGCCTGCTTGGTCAGGCCAGCATGGCGGGCAAGGAGTCGTGCGTGCCCTTGGTCGAGCCGTTCACGGCCACGGATCTTGCGCGCGCAATCCACGACGCCCTTCATCCGGTTCCCAAGACGATGAACATCCTCGGTAAAGGTTGATGTTTGATTGGCCGCAAAAAGGCACAGCGCGGCAGAGCCGCAACCAAAGAGGACAGATGCCAGAAGCCGGAAGCCAGAGTCAGCTGGGAAGTCGGAGGTCCGAGATCGGAGGTCTGTGTCACTCTGCGCCACTGCGTCACTGCGCGAGAATGGATTGGATGGTTGGGGATCGGTTCTGTCCGTCTCGGATTTCCTCTCAGCCTGAGATGAATTGTAAATACTGTAGTACGAAAAAGCATGAGGCGGCGGAGCCTCAGGAGTTTTTGTGCCTTCTCGTGGCGATTCTCTGCGGTATTTGCATTAAACAAAGCTCGCGTTTGATGCCCGCATTTTAAAACTTTCGCGCACCCCCGACACAGCCGCCCGGGTGGTGGAATGGCAGACACTAGGGACTTAAAATCCCTTGGCCGAAAGGCCGTACGGGTTCGATCCCCGTCCCGGGCACCATCCTTCGCTCTTCTTCGGATGGCGCGGCCCCGCCTCGAACGGATCTGATGTTTCTCGCTTTCTGATTTAATTGCGAAGGATGCCCTTCGTAGCTCTGCTGTACAGCAGAACGAAGCAGGGCTTAACTCTCCGAAGACCCGTCTCCGCCCGAGTGCGAAGCCGGGAGACTCCCCCGCCTGCAACTCGGCAAGCCGCCTGATATTGCCAAGAAACGGCAAGGGGAGGAGGCACCAGCTACCTCAATCCCCCATGCCGCGCACAAATCTAGCAGCCAGCTTGATTCGTCGCGGTGCCGCACGGACATCTAAAAGACATCCTTTGCACTCGGTCAAGCATCTGAAGCCTGGCAGGCACAGTAAAGTCTCTTCCATGCGGCTGCGCCGCGCCGGGCTCAGGTGTCCAGGCTCACATTGATCGCCATCAGGCTGTCGGCGATCAGGTGCAGTTTCTTCTCCTTCTGAAAATCCGCACCGATAAGCTCCACCTGCATGTGCTTCAGCTCCACGATGAGCTTTTCACGCGGAACCTTGGAGGCTAGCAGCCGGTATACGTTGGCGACATAGGGATCATAGACCGCCTCCGATTCCACGTCGCAGATTTCCAGTGGATCCCACTCACGGTACAACACCCTGCGTATGGCGGACAATATTGCGCGTCCCTTGAGTGCACGCTGTTCAGACATGATCGTAATCGCCGGTGGTTTCTAGGGGCATTGAGCCGATTTGTTGAGCCGCATCGGCTCAGGATGAAAAACCCATGCTAGCTTTCTCCCCGCCCCTTTCGAGGACATAATCGGCATATTTTTACAGCGGCAAAATCTGAAGTGCGCCACAAAGGGCGCCGCACTCGGCGCAAAACGCTCATCCAGCTTCAAAATCCCAACTCCTATCTTCTCAGTCTGCTCCCCCCCCGGCGCGTTTCTTCAGCGCCGCCTTGGTGAGTCCAAGCCTGGCCGCGACCCTGGCCAGATCGCCCTGTTCCGCACGCAGCGCCCGGGTTATCATTTCCTTCTCGATCCCGGGAAGAATGGGTTTCCCGCCGGCGGCGTATTCGGCAAACACATGGTCGAGCGCCTGCTCGAGAGTCAGTGAGGTCACGAACGCCGCCGCAGGCTCCTTCGCTGGCGCGGTGGCGTCGGCCTGCCCTGCAGGAATGGCTGCGGACACCTCGGGCGCGGACGCCACGCTCTCGCGCAATTCCGAAGGGAGATCCTTCACCAGGATGGCATCCCCCTGCGCGATAACCGCACTGCGGTAAACGACATTCTCAAGCTCGCGTACATTCCCCGGCCACCTGTGGCGGCAAAGCACGTTCATGGCCTCGGGAGAAACCTTTCCGACGCGGGCCTTCTTGTTCTTCAGCAGATTCTGCAGGCAAAAATCGACGATGTGCGGGATGTCCTCCTGCCGCTCGCGAAGCGGAGGCATTTTGATGCGCACAACGTTCAAGCGATAATAGAGATCCTCGCGGAAGCTCTTGTCCCGCACAATGGCCTCAAGATCCTTGTTGGTCGCGGCGATGATCCGCACATCCACCCGGATGTTCTCGCTGCCGCCCACGCGCTGGATTTCCCCCTGCTGCAGGACGCGCAGGATCTTCGTCTGCGTGGCAAGCGCCATGTCGCCGATCTCGTCCAGGAAAAGGGTGCCTCCGTCGCAGAGCTCGAACTTGCCGATCCGCTGCACGGTGGCCCCCGTGAACGAGCCCTTCTCGTGGCCGAAAAGCTCGCTCTCGATCAGGTTGTCCGGGATGGCCGCGCAATTCACCGCGATGAACGGCTTCTCCGAGCGGTGGCTGTGCTTCCAGATGGACCGGGCCGCGAGCTCCTTGCCCGTGCCGCTCTCGCCCGTGATCATCACGGTGACGTCGCTGGCGGTAACCTGTCCGATAACCTTGAATACATCCTGCATTACAGGCGAGGAGCCGACGATGCCCTCCTTGTGATCCTCGGTGTTGATCGACGGCTTGTAGTCGCGCACGGCGCTCAAGTCGGCATGCGCCTCGAGTGCGTTCTCGGCGAGCGCCAGCACCCGTTCGGGGGCGAAGGGCTTCATGATATAATCGAAGGCGCCGTATTTCATCGCCTCGATCGCGGTCTGCGCCGTGCCGAAGGCCGTCATCAGGATAACGATCTGCTTGCTGTTAATCGACCTGATATGCTGCAGCGCCTCGATTCCGCTCATGCCTCCCATGCGGATATCCATGAAGATCAGATCGGGAACCGGGCCTTTCTTGAGGCGGGCCACGCCCTCCTCGCCGCTTGCCGCCTCGCTCACCCGATATTGCCTGGAGCCGAGGACGCGCGACAGGGAGTAGCGTATCTCCGCATCGTCATCGATGATCAGGATGGTGGGCGGTTTGATATCAACCATGGAGGTCATGCGCTGCAGGTCTCGTGCCAGAAGGCGCTCGCTTATGAACGGCCGTCATTCTTGTCTATCATCTTTCTCATGCTCGGATGGTCAATGAACTTGTTCCGCATCGCCGGCATTCGCCTGGCGGTGCACAATAGCTTCCTGCTCCTGCTGGCCTATGTCGCCTGGCAGGGTGCGAAGGAGGGAGGGCTTTTCGGCGCTCTCGAGGCGATCGTGCTTGTGCTGGCCTTCTTCGTCTGCGTCGTCCTGCACGAACTGGGGCACAGCGCCGCAGCGATGCGCTTCGGGGTGCGGGTGCCGCGCATCCTGCTCATGCCCATCGGCGGCATGGCGGAGTTCGATTCCATCCCTCGCCAACCTTCCAAGGAAATCGCCATAGCACTGGCAGGCCCCGCGGTGAATTTTGCGATTATCGCGCTGCTCTGGGGTTTTGTCAGGTTTCCTTCCTCCTGGGAGAATGACCCTGCCTGGGAGGGGGTAAACGGTTTTCTAATGCAGCTCTTCCTGGCCAACCTGCTCATGGGAACCTTCAACCTCCTGCCCGCCTTCCCCATGGACGGCGGACGCGTATTGAGAGCGCTTCTCGCCATCAGGCTGCCCTACCTCAAGGCAACTTTCATCGCCTCCCTTGTGGGCAAGGTACTCGCCTGCGCTCTCTCGGCTTTCGCATTCTGGAACAGCTTCTGGCTTCTTGGTATTCTCTTTCTATTCATCGTCTTCGTGGGCGAGGCCGAGTACCGCTCGGTGAAGCGCGCAGAATTCCACGCCGAACAAATGAAGACTTTCATGCGCCGATACGATATCCAGCGCGCTTCAACGGAAGCACCTGACCCAACCGCCCAGCCCCCCGGCGAGAACGAGCCTTATCGCTGATCCCCGGCTGCCAGCCTTACATCTCTTACGCTCTTACCACCTTACGCTCTTACACCTCTTACGCTCTTATCTCGCTCAATCTTCATGCAACCAGACGTCGCCCGTGAAACCTTTCTTGCCCAGCTCCGCCAATCCGTGGAGCAGAATACCTTCGTCAAGCTCACCCTCGGAAATCCTGCCGAAAAGAACTCCGACTGTCACAATCTCTTCGTGCGGCCTGTGACCTTGAAGGCCGGGCCGCATCTCTGCCTGGTCTGGCGGCACGCCACGAAGGACATCACCAAGAACTACCCCCCGGCGGAAGCCCTCGCCCAGATCGCCGGCCTGATCGGCACGAGCTTCATGGATGCCCATCTCTTCACGCAGGGCCACAGCCATGAGTTGCGCTGCGTTCAGGGAAGGCGCGATCGCCTGATTGTGCGCCCGCCCGAACAGACGGCTCCTGTTTCGGCCGGCGGGCACGACCGCGCCAAGACCCATCTCATCGCGCCGTCGAGTCCCTGGCTGCGCGCCCTCGACCTCACAAACGAACAGGGTCAGCCCAAAGCTGAGATGTCGGCCAAATACCGGCAGATTCAGAAGTACGCCGAGCTCCTGCGGCACCTTCTGGCCGAGGCGAATCTGTGGCCGGTTGACCAAGCGGTTCCGCCTACCCTCCGCGTCGTGGACATGGGATGCGGCAAGGGATATCTCACCTTTACCGTCGCCGCGCTGCTTGGAAACGCCTCCACGGTTGCCGGCATCGAACTGCGCCCCGAGCTTGCAGCGAAATCCAACGAGACAGCCAAAGCGCACGGTTTTAGCGGACTTCATTTTGCCGCCGGAACTATTCTCGATGCCCCGCTCGAGGCCCCCGATCTCGTCATCGCCCTTCATGCCTGCGACACCGCCACCGACGACGCCCTGGCCCGCGGAATCGCCGCAGAGGCCAAGCTCCTGGTCGTGGCTCCCTGCTGCCAGAAGGAACTGCGCCCCCAGCTTAACGCCCCCGAGGTGTTGATCGACGCACTCCGCCACGGCATCTTCCAGGAGCGCCAGGCAGAGTTTCTCACCGACGCGCTTCGTGCGGAACTGCTCGAATGGGCGGGTTATCGCACGAAAGTCTTCGAGTTTATATCGACCGAACACACGGCGAAAAACCTCATGATCGCCGCCATCAAGTCTCATCCCGCCGGCGACCCTGCCCGCGCCGAACGCATCCGCGCCCTTGCCCGTTTCTACGGCATCCGGCACCAGCAGCTCGCGAAGCATCTCGGTTTCGATCTCGCCGGCTCATGATGTGACACAGAGCGTAACCCCAAAACACCAGAAATCGACCGGATCAGAACACGATCATTTTTAACCACGGAACACACGGATCACACGGAAGTATTCAGCCGATCTATATTACCGGGGATAGAGGGGATGGGAGCCAATTCATTGTATTTATGTCCCTTTCATCCCTATGAATCTAGTGCCTCTTCCGTGTGGTCCGTGTGTTCCGTGGTTAAAAAGGTTTTTCCGATTGCCTAACGCACTTAGGGAAGGTCGGAGCTTGTCGAATGGACGACATCCTATCTCCAGTTCCTCGATTCCTTGCCTCCGGGGAAATCACGCTATTCCTTCTCCCCATGACCTGGAGCGAACTGGACTGGAAGATTCTCGACCGCCTGCGCGAAGGATTTCTTGGCGGCGCGGCGGCGCAGGGTCCGTATTGGAAAAGCGAGGACGATCTGGCTCATTATGACCTCACTTACGCGGAACGCATCGGGTGGAAGTGGGATGCCGTCATCCGCGAGCTGCGTCTGCGCGGCTGGGCGCCGCGCGGCGGCACGATTCTCGACTGGGGCTGCGGCAGCGGCGTGGCGTCCCGGCGCGCGATCGGCGCCTTCGGGGCCGCGCATTTCGACTCCCTGCTGCTCTGGGATCACTCGTCGCTGGCCATCGACTACGCGGAGAACGCAGCCACCCGTGCCTTCCCGGGCCTGAACATCGGCAGCGTCACTCCGGGCTATCTCGCCTCGGGCGGACCCATCGGGTTGCTGGTACTCAGCCATGTTCTCAACGAGCTCTCCACCGGGGCGCTCGCCCAGTTGCGCCTTCTCATCCTGCGCTCCGAGGCGGTTCTCTGGGTCGAAGCGGGCACCCGCGAAGTCGCCCGCGGCCTCCAAGTCATCCGGGATGAATTGCGCGACACCTTCGCCGTCATCGCCCCCTGCACGCACGCCCTGCCTTGCGGCCTGCTGGCTCCGGGCAACGAAAGGCATTGGTGCCACTTTTTCGCGGCTCCGCCCTCGGAGATCTTCGCAAACCCTGGCTGGGTGAAGTTCGGGCAGCGCGCCGGCATCGATCTGCGAAGCCTGCCCTATGCCTTTCTGGCGATGGAAAAGAAAGAGGCGCACGCGGCTCGGAATTTTCCTCCGGCGACAGACGGTCTTTCCCGCGTGATCGGACGCCCTGCGCATTTCAAGCCCTATGCCCGCCTGCTGAATTGCGACTCATCGGGCATCGCCGAGCTCACCTTGCTGAAACGCGACGATCCCGCGCTCTACAAGGAACTCGACCGCACCAAGGCCCCGCTGGTCTATCGCTGGAAACGCGAGGCGAACTTCATTCGCAGCGGCTCCGCAGGGCATGGGTCTGCAGCTAAGTGATGGCAATTCCCGGCAAAGACAGGAGCCAGCCATCAATACGCTGCAGCCCCATGCCCTGCTCCGCTTTATTGAAGTGCGGCAACACTGGTTTCAGTGTCGGCTTAGGGACGTGAGCTGGAAGCTATCAGCTAAAGGCCAATAATTATTCAGCCGCTTCAGCTTCGTGCATTCTTTGCTAGACTTGAAGCAAGGCGGCACCGATTCCTGCGCCGAGTCGGGCTCTGCCGCGAACGCGGATGGGCTTTAAGTTATAAGCTGTAAGTAGAAATCCGATACAAACCGGCTGTCGGCTTTCAGATGTCGGCTCTCTGAAACGTTCTCCACTGAAACCTTTATCCTGTTACAACCCCTGTGTCCCGCCGCACCCTGCCGTTTCAGTCAGTCTCCGACTTACAGCTTACATCTTATAACTTATCACTTACCTCGCTTCCTACGGCAGCCAGGGGAAGCGCTTCGCATCGGGTTTCCTTTTTTCCCGCTGGGCGCTGTGAAATTCCTTCGCCTCCTCGGTCATGTAGTAGAGCATCGTGGCGTTGCCGGCGAGTTCCTGGATGCCCGACTGGCCATCGACATCGGCGTTGAAGGCCGCCTTCAGGCAGCGAATGGCAAGCGGACTATGACCCATGATCTCACGAGCCCATTTGACCCCTTCCTTCTCGAGGTCGGCGACAGGGACCACCGCATTCACGAGACCCATGTCGAGAGCCTGCCGTGCGGTGTATTGCCTGCACAGGTACCAGATTTCGCGGGCCTTCTTCTGGCCGACAATCCGAGCGAGATAGGAGGAGCCGAACCCGCCGTCAAAGCTGCCCATCCTGGGGCCCACCTGCCCGAAAATGCCGTTGTCGGCGGAAATCGACAGATCGCAGACCAGGTGCAGCACGTGCCCGCCGCCGATCGCATAACCTGCCACGAGGGCGATCACCACCTTGGGCATGGAACGGATGAGCTTCTGAAGGTCCAGCACGTTGAGACGGGGCACCCCATCGCCGCCCACATAGCCCCCATGGCCGCGCACGCTCTGGTCGCCTCCGGAACAAAAAGCGTACTTGCCGTCCGCATTCGGTCCGGCGCCCGTGAGCAGCACCACACCGATAGACTGGTCCTCGCGTGCATCGCAAAAGGCGTCGAACATCTGTTGCACCGTCTCGGGTCTGAAAGCGTTGCGCTTCTCGGGCCGGTTGATGGTGACCTTGGCAATGCCTTCAGCCTTGTGGTAAAGAATGTCGGAATAGGTTTTCGCGACTTTCCATTTGATCGTGCTCATGGGAGACGACCAAATTGTGATCATGGCCCCCGCTTGTCACGCCCAAGAGGGATCAGGCAAGCGGTGCGCAACTGGCGGCTGATCTGCCAAGGTCGGAGTTGAACACACTCGAAAGATATTCCCCAAGCAGGGTTGCAACCCGGTGACAGCGTCGACAAACCCCGACAAATCCGCGCGTTGCGAATAATACATAATTTGTTATCTTGTAATTATTTAATAAGCTTTCTCCCTGACCGATATACAAATCCGCAATCAGATTCCCATACCCTCATCCCGTAGCGGCTTGCATTTTTCATGGCCATCTCTCGCGCAGCTTGCGAAGAATGGCGTCCTTTATGAGTCAACCCGCCTCGGCCAAGCCATCGCCATCCGCTCAAGCTGCACTCTCTTTGGGCGCTCTTGGCGTAGTCTATGGAGATCTTGGCACGAGTCCGCTGTACACGATGAACGCGTGTCTCGCGAGCCTGCCGGCGATCGATCGCACCGAAGCCATTCTCGGAGTCCTCTCGCTCATTTTTTGGGCGCTCATGTTCGAGGTCACCTTCAAGTACCTCCTTGTCGTCATGCGCGCCGACAATCACGGCGAAGGCGGCATTTTTGCACTGCTGGCGCTCTCCAATCCCAAGAATAACGATCCAAAACGCACCATCGGGCTCTCCACGCTTCTGATCATGGCAGGCGCAGCCCTGCTTTTCGGCGACGGCGTGATTACTCCCGCCATCTCGGTGCTGGGTGCCGCGGAAGGCCTCAGCAGTTTCAGCTCTGCATTCACGTCTTACATCGTTCCCATCTCTGTCGCCATTCTTGCAGTGATGTTTCTTTCCCAATGCAAGGGGACTCAGGCACTGGGAAGAGTATTCGGTCCCATCATGCTCGTCTGGTTCGGCACCATCGGACTGCTGGGATTGTGGCATATCTTCGACAGCCCGGAGGTTTTCCGCGCGATCAATCCGCTTTTGGGCCTGAAGCTTCTTGTCTCCCATCCCATGAGCGCTGCCACTCTGCTTGGAGCCATTGTGCTGGCCATCACCGGAGCCGAAGCCTTGTACGCAGACATGGGACACTTCGGTCGCACTTACATCACACGGGCATGGGCTTTTGTCGTATGCCCGGGCTTGGTGCTGTCCTATTTTGGCCAGGGAGCCTATGCCATTTCCCACCCTGCCGAACGAGGGAACCCCTTCTTCGCCCTAGCGCCTGAAGGGCCCCTCCGTCTCGCGCTGGTGGGAATCTCCATCGTTGCGGCCATCATCGCCAGCCAGTCTCTCATCTCGGGCACTTTCTCCATTACCCGACAAGCCATCCAGTTGGGGTTCTTCCCGCGCCTGAAAATCCTCCACACCAACGCAAAACAGGCGGGACAGATCTATGTGCCGCTCGTCAATGCGTTCCTGGCCATTTGCACCATCTGGGTCGTGCTTGAGTTTCGATCGACCGAAAACCTGGCCTCAGCCTATGGCTTGGCGGTGACGGGCACTATGGCCATCACTTCGTTCGCCTTTTATCGCGTCACCCGAGTCAACTGGAACTGGTCCCGATGGAGATCGTTGTCCCTCTGCGGCCTTTTCCTTATCGTGGAAATCACTCTCTTCTCCGCCAATCTGCACAAGTTCGCCAGCGGCGGTTGGCTGCCGCTTGTTTTAGCCGGCTTCGTGCTGATGATCATGCACACGTGGAAAACGGGCCGAAATGAGATCGTCGAGAAAGTTTACTCCGAGGCCGTCTCCGAGCTCGAACTCTCCAGCATCGCAAAAAGCAAGAATATCACCCGGGTGCAGGGCAGCGCCGTCTTCATGGTGGCCACTGCAAAAGGCACGCCTCTCGCCCTGCTCCATCATCTTAAGGCAAACAAGTGCCTGCAAAAGACCGCGGTCCTTCTGACCATTTCGACGGAGGAGGTGCCTATGGTTGACGATGAGGAACGCATCACCCTCGACTCGCTGGGCGAAGGTGTGTGGCGCGCGACCGGCCGTTATGGCTACATGGAATCTCCCGATGTCGCCAATATCGTCGAACGCATCAAGAATCAGGGCGTTCCGCTGCAGCCCATGGCGACCACTTTTTACTTCAACCGGGAGATGATTCTCACCGGCGGTAACGCCCGCATGTGGGAATGGCAGAAGAGACTCTATGCCTTCCTCAGCCGGAACGCGCATCCCGTGAAGGACTACTACCAGATTCTTCCCACCCAGATCATCGAGATCGGTCTGCCGGTCCAGCTCTGACTGCGTTGAAATCGGCTATCGGCGGTCGGCTTTCTGCGGTCGGCGGTCGGCAAAGCCGATGGGCTAAACCTTTACGCAAAGGTCGCAAAGGCGCGTGGGCAATCGAAGCAACGGATGTTTAACACGAAGTGCACGAAGCGCACGGAGTCCCAACTTCTAAAGAGCTGTTTTGCGTTTCTCCGTGCTCTCCGCGTACTCCGTGTTAAATTTAATTCTCGTCGCATCTCATGCATCCATTTTCGATCCGTTCGACTTCCGACAACTGACCGCCCACGTTCCCTCCCTGCCAGGCTTTGACTTCTGTCCCTGCCAGGCCAAAACGGTCGAAGTCTCAACATTGTATTCCGAACCATGTCCCTGCCCTCCGGTTATCGCCTGCGTCCTTTTATTCTGGCCGATTACGATCAAGTCATCGCCCTCTGGAAAACAACCGAGGGAATGGGCTTGGGAGAGTCCGATACGCGTCCAGCCATCGCCGCGTTCCTGAAGCGCAATCCAGGGTTGAGCCGCGTCATCGAAAGCGACGAGGGCAGGATCGCAGGCGCGATCATGTGCGGACACGATGGCCGCCGCGGTTACCTCCATCACCTCGCCGTACCCCGGACGCTCCGTAACAAGGGCTTCGGCGGCGCGCTCGTCGACGCCTGTCTTGCCGACTTGAAGTCGCTGAGCATTCCGAAATGCAATCTCTTCCTCTTCGCGGATAATCTCCCAGGCCGCGATTTCTGGCAGCATGAGGGATGGACCATGCGCGAAGACCTCATCGTCGTTCAGAAATCTCTCGGAAAACAGCCCACCTGCGGCCGCTCCTGCTGAGATAGCCCAGGCTTACCCGACTTCCCGAAGGCCCTGCCGTGCCCGCCGTAGTCCTACGAAGGAGGGAGCTTGCCGAATGGGCGATCTCCGACATCCGACTTCCTTCTGGCCTCCGGCTTCCCGCCTCCTGCTTCCGGCCTCTGGCCTCTGGCTTCCGGCCTCTTTGCGGATCGCGGCCTCAGTCAAACTTGCCCTTCTCCACCCTGAAAATCCGCCACTCGGCGCCAATGCCGTTGGGAACCTCCGTGCTCGTGGCCATGACTTGAATCTCCGGGCCGATGGCCGACCAAAAGCGTTCGCGGCGGCAGGGGTCCAATTCACCCACGACGTCGTCCGCCAGCAGGATGGGTTTCACGCCGGAACGTTTCTCGAACCAATCCGCCTGAGCCAATCGCAAGGCAATGACGAGCAGGCGTTGCTGCCCTTCCGAGGCGAAATCCTTCGCGGATACGCCCTGGACGATGAACTCGAAATCGTCGCGATGGGGTCCGCGCAGCGTAGTACGCATCCGCAAATCGCGCTCCCTGTTATCCCGCATCAGTGCCCGGAACGCATCCGGAGAGTCTTCCCCGCAATCGGAGGCGTAGAGAAACTCGACCGGCTCCGGCGCATCCGCGATCCGCGCATAGGAGTCAGTGAGCATGATGCCCAAGGCTGCCAGATCCGCCTTGCGACGCTCGATGAGCGCGACCGCCGCCGGAGCCATCGCCTGCTCGAAGGCGGCTAATTCCGCCATGTTGCCTCCCGCCTTGAGCAGGGCATTGCGCTCCGCCAGGGCTCGGTGGTAGGTCTGCAGTGCAAGAAGGTAACTTCGGTCCATCGCAGCCAGCGTGAGATCGAGCCAGCGCCTCCGCGCTCCGGGAGCGCCTCGCACGAGCTGCAGGTCCTGCGAGGAAAACACCACGGTGGGAAACTGCCCGAGATAGTCCCCCAGGCGCGCCACGCGATTCTGGTCCACGCACACCTCCTTGCCGTCTCCTCGCAGCGTGATGCGCACGGTCGTGTCTCCCTGCACTTCGTGATCGATTTTGAACGCCAGTCCCGCCTCGGCCTGGCCGTGTGCGATCAGCAGCTTCGAGTCCGCCGTGCGAAAGGAGCGCAAGGCCGTCAGCATGCCCACGGCCTCAAGCAGGTTCGTTTTCCCCTGCCCGTTCGCACCCGAAAAGAACTGCCGTTCCCCGGTCAGCTCCAGCCGGGCCAGGGCAATGTTGCGGTAGTTCTGCAATGTGACGCTGCGCAGTCGCATGAGGCGCCCACTGAGCCATCCCCCGGCATCTTCGGCAATCCCCGATCATGGCGTCCGCCCGATTCGATCACTCGCCGGATTTTACGGCTTTCCCGGAGGCCCTCCGTATGCATTCTTCCCAGCGCCATGTCATTCGACGCCCAGTTAACAGCCACAATCTCCACACTCCAATCGCTGCAGCAGATCCGCCCGCAGATTGACCAGGCTGAAAGCCTGATTCTCGAAACCCTGCGCAACGGCGGGAAGCTGCTCATCTGCGGCAACGGCGGCAGTGCGGCGGAAGCCGCGCACTTCTCCACGGAACTCGTGGGACGTTACTTCAAAACCCGGCGTTCCCTGCCCTCGATCGCCTTGAGCAGCGACGGCTCCTTGCTTTCCTGCATCGGCAACGACTTCGGTTACGAGACCACATTCTCCCGCCAGATCTCGGGCTTGGCGAAAGACGGCGACTTGGTCGTGGCTCTCACCTCAAGCGGCAACTCCGCCAATATCGTGGCTGCCCTGAAGGAAGCCAACCGCCTCAGCCTGAAAAGCATCGCCTTCCTCGGAAAAGGCGGAGGCGCCGCAAAAGGCATCGCCACCTGCGACCTCATCATTCCGGGCAAGTCCGGACGCTGCGCGCAGGAAGCCCACCTCTTTCTGATCCATTACTTCTGCGAAGCCATCGACAAGCTATTCGACTGAGCCGGATTGGACCCGGAAGCTTCCACACTCCTTCCGACTCGGCACGCTTTGTCACGTATTGCGTGACAAAGGGCTCCGGATTAATGCACTTCGCGCTTTACGCCTCTTTGTAAAGACGTGTTATTTGACTCCACTTTTTCACATGCCCACTCCCACCACACCACCCGAAGTCGCCATCATAAAGACAAGCTATGGCGAAATGAAAATAGCCTTCTGGCCTGAAGTCGCTCCCAAGACCGTCGAGAACTTCAAGAAGCTCGCCAAAGAGGGCTTCTACAACGGCACCGCGTTCCACCGCATCATCAAGGGTTTCATGATCCAAGGCGGTTGCCCCAACACCAAGAAGGGCGCCAAGGGAACGCCGGGGACGGGCGATGCCGGCTACAAGCTCGCAGCCGAGTTCAATGAACGCTCCCACAAGCGCGGCGTCATCTCGATGGCTCGCGCTCATCATCCCGACTCCGCAGGCTCGCAGTTCTTCATCTGTCACGGAGACGCCCGCTTCCTCGACCGCCAATACACCGCCTTCGGCCAGCTTGTCGGCGGCGATGAAGTCCTCGAGGCCATTGCAAGCGTGCCGGTCACCTCAGGCGGCGGCGGGCGCGAAAAAAGCGATCCGATCGATCACGTTGAAGTCGAGAGCATCAGCATCGTCGCCGGATGAGAAGCTGTAAGTTTTAAGCTGTAAGTCGGAATCACCGGAGATCAGTGGCGACAAAGTTGCCTCAGTCGGACTGTGGTGCGCCAGACGCACACCGTTGTTCCGATCTGGCCTCCGGCTTCTGGCCTCTGGCCTCTTCCGCTCCTCACAGCCCGAAGACTCTCATCGCTCCATTCCATACGGCCGACCAGAACTTGCCGCCAGTCTCCTCCGCCTCAACGGCACTTGCCTGGCAGAGGAAGAGGCCCTGGCCTGCGAGTAAATCGTCAAAGAGAGGATTCAATCCCCGGTAATAGGCCCAAAAGGTCTCCGCTCGCGCAGGGCGATAATCCAGATCCGGCGTAAACCCGATGATCGCATTCTTGTTGGTCCTGCGGGCGGCATCGACGCCGCGCCCCGCCAGACTCTCGACCCGCACACCGCGGACTCCCGCAAGGATGATCTCCATGGGGCCGCAAAATTCGAAATAGCGAAACTGAAAGGTCACCCATGCCTGCCACCTCGTCAAAACCCAGCGCCGGCGGATGACCGCCTTGCCGCCCGAAGGCATCACGACTCCAGCAATATGCCTCGGTCGCAGAATCAGCGAACCCCCTTCATGCAGGCGCACGGAGGCTAATTCAGTCAGGGCGTCTCCCGAATTGGAAAGAGTCACATGGAGTTGTCCCCCCTTGCCCGGGTTGCGCAGATCGATCATCTCCGTGAGACCGCAGGCAAGGCTGGTCAAGGGCATGCGCCAATCGAAGAGATAGCGGGTTTTCTTTTCGAGCCCTTCGTCGCTGGCCTGCAGGAAACGTTCCTTCACGCAAAGCGTCTGCCCCGGCTCCATCAGAACATCGAGTGCGACTCGGCTCTCCCGGATTTCGGGTTGCGCGGCCACGCTTTGCGCAAATCGGATGGGCCGGCCCCGTGCGATCAAGGGAGCGACGCCATAAAATAGGGCCGCCTTCCCGAGCAGCGGCCCGAGAAACCACCCACCCACCGCTGCGAACAGATACCATTTCGACCGATCCCATGCCGCTCTTAGATAATGGAGCAGTTTCGATTCGGTGTAGCGCATCTGTTCCATGCGCGCCTCCAGTCTGCCCAATGCCAGATCGAGGCCGTCCCTGGTGTAATCCTCGAGCGTGATGAGATGCTCCAGTTCGATCGCGCGAGCTTCGGACTGTTGCCTGGCCGCCACCAGTTTCTCCTTTCGCGAAGCATACTCGCGTTGCCGGGCCCCATCCCCAAATACACGATCCCAACTGCTCTCAAGTTCGCTGAGCGCGCGAATTGCCCGGGTCGCCTGGGCGATCCGTTGCGCCTCGCCGTCCCTCTTTCCGGCCAGCTCCAGCCTTCGCTTTGCGACGCTTTCGCGCGCCTGCAGCAAATGATTCCGTTCACCGTTGAAGGCTCTGATAATCTCCGCCCTGCGGTCCTCAAAGGACAGGGAGTCGGTCAGATACAACCACAGGCCGATGCCTCCCAGCCCAAGCGCCGCAATCAACAGCACGCCTGAAAGCTTTTTAAAGATCCATCGAACGACTCGCATGGTCACAGCAGAGTATAACAACCTGTCCCTGTAAAGGCAGGGGGCGACGCTGTCGCGGAAGTCGGAGGTCGAGAGCGTAAGAGCGTAAGAAAGTAAGTGAAACCCCGTCGGACTTCCAAACTGTCGGCATCCAGCATGCGGAATGCCGACACACTCGGTGGCCCCTCTGCGGGGCACCCATTCTATATTCTAGCTCCTAACTCCTATCTTCTACTTTCCCAGGCGCCTACCAGGCGTAGGTGGCTCCAAAGGTGAGCAGGCGGCGTCCGGCTGGAACCGCGGGGACTTCCTGGAACGTGGAATTCCAGAGATTATCCACCTGCGCGTTCAGCGTCAGCGATGACATTGCCGGGGGACGATAGGAAATTCCGAGCGCGCTGATCAACGCGTCCGAGCTTCCGCTGCGCAGGATGTTGTCCTGTTGAATGCGCGCCTCATTATCCATCCGCAATTCGAAGCCTCCGCCCAGGTGCGCCACGAATGCCGCCGTGAAACGCTGCTTCGGATAGTTGAGCGCATAGAAACTGGCATCGACGTTGGGTGTCTTGTACGTGGCATCCTTGGAAAGCACGGTGTAGCCGAACACGATGTTCAGCCAGTTCCAGTTGCGGCTTAAAAACGCTTCAAAGCCGGTGGTATCCACATCCACCACATCGGCAGTTCGGGCGGCCGAACTGCTTAGGCGATAAGTCCAATCGACCAGATCCCGGTCCGAGCGCCAAAAAACAGCGGCTCCGGCCTTCCATTCGCCGAGCGGCATGCTCGTGCCGAATTCCACGTTGTGGCTCCTGCTGCGACCCAGGTCGGGGTTGCCGCGGAACAGGCCCGAAGTCCTGCTTGAATTGAGAGCGGTGTAGGTCGCCACCTGTGTTGACTGCGCATAGCTCAGATAGAATCGACGAACGCCCTTGCCAGCGAGTTTGGTGAGCGTCGATACCTCGACAACGGGTGAAAAAGCCGACGAATCCTTGTTCGTATCGTCAAAGGAGCCTCCCGCCTTGACGATCAGATCGTCGGAACCGTCGAGCTTCCAGGAACGCTCGGGTATAAGCGTGGCCTTGTAATAATCGCGATGACGGAACCGGCCGTAAACAAGGGAAGTGGATTTCAAGCTATCGGCCATCATCGAAGCCGAATAACTCAGGGCGTAACCCGCCTGCTCGAACGAACTGCGGCCTTCGGCAGACACGCCCGTCACCCAGGTGGTGTGCTGGTAAGGATTGTATAGGCCCGGAATGAAGCGGTTGAATTCGTAGTCATCCTTGTTGCGCCGCCAGAATGCGCCAACCTGCACATAATCTCCACCGTCGAGATTTTTGCGGTGATTGAGCGTGAACAGGGTCGTCTGAAGATCCTCGGTCTCATTGACGCCAAAGGGCGTGTAGAGATTGTGCCAACCGAAGAACTTGGACTGGTATCCAGCCATGAAATCGGTCTGGCCTGCGTCAGTCACGAGTTGAAGGCGTCCGTTGTAGCGGTAGAAGCGATGATCTCCGTAAGGCACCGAGCCGGCCGATTCCGAGCGATCGAGCGCCACATCGGCGCCGAAGCGGGCATCTCCCTGGCCGATGCGCTGCGAGTAGCCCTGGTAAATCGCCTGACGGTTGGATTCGTACTCGCCGCCGGAAACCGACATTTGTCCGGAATTAGTGATCGGACGCCATGCGTAAGCCACCGTTCCGACGCTTGAATTCAAACCGGAGAAGGCATTCTCCACTCCTGTCAACACCTGCGGAGAACTCAAAAGATTGGGGGCAACGGGGATTTCGGCGGCATAGTGGCCCGTCTGGGGATCGTAGAGAGTTGCGGCTCCGAGTTTGAATCCCGTATTCTCGAAGGTGCCGCCGCGAATGGATACATCGGCTTGGCCTTCAGCGAGATTGCGCGCCTGCACGTCCGCACGGGGATCGAAGCGAAGCGCCGATACCGGCATCGCAAAGGTGCCCGCAGGGTCATGGTTGGCTACGCGAGGCGAATCCACCGTCACCTCCTCCATCTTGACGACAGGATCGGTCTGCGCGGAAAGAGGGATCAGTAATGGCGCAAATAGCAGGCCAATGAGAGCTTTTACATTCATCGGCATAGGCAGTAGGGAAAATTGACCGTCAAGACAAGGCTTTGTTAATCGGACCTATCATCCCTAATAACAACTACCCTTGAGACGAAAAAACCCGGCGCCTTCGCGTCGGGTAATTGCAATGCTGTGCGCCCGTGGCCGCGCACCGATGGTCCGCAAATTATTCGCCGTCGTTTCCGATCGCCTCGACCGGACAGCCATCCTGCGCCTCTGTGCACTGTGCGATCTCGTCGTCGGTCACAGGCTGCTTGTTCACGAAAGTATAGCCGCCTTCATCATTTCTCATGAAAAAGTTGGGAGCTGTTTCGCGACAAAGATCGCAGTCGATGCATTGCTGGTCGACGTAAAATTTGCCAGGTACGTTACTGGGCCATTTTTCAGCTTTGTTTGCCATAGGTGCTGGAAAGAAAAGCGGGATATGAGGGAGGATGTCAAGTGGCCAAGAGCTCGTACAGACGCTTCGGCCCTATACCCGGGTCCATGCGGCATCCCACGGCGTCGGAAAATTCCAGGGACACGTTTTTCGGCCCGTGCTTGCCTGTTTCAAAAGCAGAACTAGCGTTGTTGTTTCAATGGGATCTTATAGAGACTACATGCGCAACGAGTACCCACAGGAGCGAACCTCCGCCGTGGTATGGCTGATCTGTGCGATCATCGCCGGCTTTGTTCTGCAGAACGTTCTCCTGCGCTGGTTTGATGCGGGATCGTTTCTGGCCGAATACCTCGCCTTCAGTTCGATTGCCGTCTCCCACTTCCGACTGTGGACTCTGCTCACATACAGTTTCCTGCATAGCCCGGACAATCTGCTCCATATCCTCTTTGTCATCGTAAGCCTTTATTTCATAGGCCGCGAGGTGCTCGCTGCGATAGGAACGACTCGTTTCCTAAGTCTTTACGCAGCATCGGCGTTCGCGGGAGGATTGGCCTGGCTGGGCCTTCATTGGCCCTCCACCGGGCCGCTCATCGGTGCCTCGGCGGCTGTCACAGGCCTGTTTTTCTTCTTTGTCTGCCTCTACCCCGACCGTCCCATCACTTTTCTTTTCCTCTTTATTCCCATCACTCTCCCCAAGACCAAATACTTGGGCTATGCGGTGGCATTCTTCGACTTGTTCGGCCTTGCTTTTCAGGAACTCACAACGACTTCCTACTCCGTGGCGCACTCCGCCCACTTGGGAGGAATGATCGTGGGACTCGGCTGGTATCGATTCATCCACTGCGGCGTCCCTTGGAGATGGCCGTGGAGTCGTTCCAAAACCGATATCATTCCTCCCAAATGGGCAAAGAAGGCGAAAAACAACCGCGCGGAGCCGGGTTCTTTTCAGGTCAACCTGACTGAGCGGGACCGCGTTCGAACGGAAGTTGACCGCATCCTCGACAAGATCAACAGCAAGGGATTCGGAGCGCTTACCGACCAGGAGAAACGCACGCTCGACGAGGCGCGCGATATGATTAACAAGCGCTGAGCCACCCGGAGCATTCCTGAAACTTTTCCCCTTCCTTCCTTTCCCACTATTTCGATGTTTTGCCGTTTCTCATTACGTTTCGCACTAGGCCTGCTATGCTGTCTGCCGGGGCTTCCAGCCTGGTCTGCTGCTCCAGCATCCCCCCCGACCGTCCGTTCCGACGCGGCCGACAGGGCTCGCACTTCCGATGTCACCAAGATCGAGGTGCGCCAGCTCGCTGTCCTTCTCGACAACTACCATTACAACCGGGGCGCGGTCCTCCCCTCCGACTACACCGAGATCATCTCCTCTTTCATGGGCGATCTCGACGGCCAGCGCCTCTTTTTCCTCAACACGGACCGCGCCGCCTTTGAGAAGCGCCACGCCAGCAGCCTGTATTACAACATTCGCGAACTCGGCTCGATCGACGCCGCGTTCGAGATTTTCGATATCTACGACAAGCGGATGAAAGATCGCGCCGCCTGGATCTTCGATACCCTCGGCAAGGACATCGACGTGAATTCGCGCGAATTCTATCGCCTGGACAGGTCCAAGTCGGAGTGGCCCGACTCTGTCGCGGCCTCCGACGATCTTTGGCAGCGACGCCTCAAGTTCGAGATCGTCACGGAGATGATGAACAAGAAGTCGCTCGACGACGCCAAGAAGGAGGTGCGAAAACGCTATGAGCGCATGCTGCGCAACGTGGCGGATATCGAGCCGAACGATATCGCCGAGCTATTCCTTTCCGCCTATGCGCACCTCTACGACCCGCATTCCTCGTATCTCAACAAGGACACCCTTGAGGACTTCAACATTCAGATGAAGCTGAAGCTGGTGGGCATCGGAGCCGTGCTCAGCATCGAGGACGGCATTTGTGTCATCAAGGAGATCATGCCCGGAACCCCTGCGGGTCTGGACAAGCGGCTCAAGCCGAACGACAAGATCCTCGCCGTCTCGCAAGACAAGTCCGAACCCGTCGATATCATCGGCATGAAGTTGCGCCGCATCGTCGATCGGATTCGCGGAGAGAAGGGCACCCAGGTGAGACTCATCGTGCAGCCCGGAGACGATCTCACGGGTTCCGTGCGCAAGGAGATCGTCCTTACGCGAGACGTCGTGAAAATCAACTCGGCCCGCGCCCACGCCGCCGTTTTCGAAGTGCCCAACCCCGACGGGAAAGGGTCATCCTCCCTTGGGGTCATCTCGCTGCCCTCTTTCTACGGCGGCGATGACGAGAACGACACAGGAGAGAAGATCAGCGCCAGCAAGGACGTCGCCGAGCTCCTCACACGCCTCAAGGCCGAGAACGTCCAGGGCGTCGTGCTCGATATGCGCCGGAACGGAGGGGGCCTTCTCTCGGAGGCCATCGATATCACCGGTCTCTTTATCGACAGCGGTCCCGTGGTCCAGGTGCGCGATTACGAGGGTCATATCAATGTGGACAACGATGACGACACCCGCGTCATTTACAGCGGCCCGATGGCGGTCCTCGTGGATCGATTCAGCGCCTCCGCGTCGGAGATCGTCGCGGGTGCCCTTCAAAATTACGGACGGGCCATCGTCGTCGGAGACAGCTCCACCCATGGCAAAGGCACCGTGCAAACGGTGATCCCCATGCAAAACATCATGCCGCCGTCGATGCGCAATACGGGCAAGATGGGAGGAATGCGGCTCACCATCCAGAAATTCTACCTTCCAAGCGGAGCGAGCACGCAGATGAAAGGCGTGGTTCCGGACATCGTTCTGCCTTCCTTCGAGGACTTCCTGCCCATCGGAGAGGTCGATCTTCCCCATGCTCTCGTATGGGACGAGATCCCCAGCAGTTTCTTCGACGGGAAACCTCTCTCACCCCTGGCGCTACAGCCTCTTCTGGAGGGCAGCCAGCAACGGCAAAAGCACCTCGAGGAATTCGCCTACCTGCGCAAAAACATCGACTGGTATAAAACCCGCCAGGAACAGAAACTCATTTCAATCAATCTTGACGACCGAAAGAAACAGAAGACCTCCGACGACGCTTTCCAGAAGGAAATGAAGGCGGAACGGCAGCTCCTTGAGAAGAATAGCTTCGCCTTTCATGAAGTCCGGCTAGTGCCTGCTCCTCCCCCGCGGCCCAAGCCCGCGCCAAAGCCGGGCGATGCAACCGATCCGGACGATCCGCTCGATGACCAGGATCAGAATGATTCCTATGGCAAGCTGGACGTGCATCTGAAGGAATCGCTGCGCGTGGTGGTCGATGCGCTCTATCTGGGACGCGACCCGAAGCGCTGGGCGCATAATTTCGCTCCCCTGACGGTCGAGGCAGTGCGGAATGGAGGCTGAGCCCTCCACCTCGTAAATTGCGCGGCTGGATATTGACACTACGGCGCTTCGCACTCCGCTTACGCCTGTGTCGATCCCCTCTCCAAGCCCGGTTAAGCGCCCTCTCTCGCTGGGCGTCATTTTCCTAACCCTTTATATCGATCTGATCGGCTTCTCGATCGTGTTCCCGCTCATGCCGGACATGCTTGAGCATTATCTGAGGACCGATGGCCAGGTGGGGCTTCTAGGATCGTTCGTTGCCCTCTCAGACTTAATCGCGGGATTCCTGAACAAGGACCATAATTTCGCCGCCGTGCTGTTTGGCGGTTTTGTAGCCTCCCTGTTTTCGATCCTGCAGTTCATTTTCGCTCCTATTTGGGGCAGCCTTTCGGACCGCAAGGGACGTCGCCCTGTGCTTCTCTGGACTGTGGCGGGGACAGCTTTCGGCTACCTGCTCTGGGTATTGAGCGGTTCATTTTGGATGTTTGTCCTCTCCCGCGTCGTTTGCGGAGCCTTCGGAGGCAATCTTTCGGTGGCCACGGCCGCAGTGGCGGACGTGACCTCGCGCGAGGATCGCTCAAAAGCCATGGGCTTGGTGGGTGCGGCGTTCGGGTTGGGCCTGATAACCGGGCCGTCGCTTGGAGCCCTGGCGATGCACTGGAACCCTCTCCATGAGCACCCCGCGCTGGGAATACTCGGCGTCAACCCCTTTTCCTTTCCCGCCCTGCTGGCGTTGGGATTCAGCCTCTTCAATCTTGTGTGGATAACCCTTCGCTTCAGGGAATCCCTCGATCCCGCCCATCGCAGCGAGCCGGCCGCCGAGCGCCCTCGAAATGCCCTCAAAGCCATTCTCTCCCTAGAAAACCCGGCTGTGCGACGCATCAATCTCGTGGCCTTCGTCTTCTCCCTCTCGTTCGTCGCGATGGAGATGACGCTCACGTTCCTCGCGGCGGAGCGATTCGGATACACCGCGCGGCAGAACGGCATGCTCCTCGCATTCCTGGGGCTTTGCTCAATCCTCACCCAGGGTGTCCTTGTCCGTCGCCTATTAAAAACGATGCATGAGATTCAAGTTCTCTGCATCGGCCTGGTCTGCGCCGTCTTCGGACTCGTAGGACTGGCCTTCGCGACAAGGCAGGGCATGCTCTACGCGGCGCTCGTTTTCACATCGCTGGGTTCGGGCTTGGTGAATCCTTCATCGACGGGCCTGATCTCCCTTTACAGCGGGGCGGGCGAACAGGGGCGCGTGCTTGGCATCTTCCGCTCCCTGGGCGCGCTCTCCCGGGCAATCACTCCGGTTTTTGCAGGAGCGCTCTACTGGGTGTTTGGATCGTTGACCCTCTACCTCGCGGCGGCATGCTTGGCGGTCTGGGCCCTCGTGCTGGGCCTGTCTTTGCCCAAGCCGCAAAAATGACCGTCCGCCATCCAAGCTTCCGCTCGGCAGCCTCGGCGCTGCTCCTGGGTCTCGCAGCCTTGGCCTTTGCTCTCCCGACTTCGATGCAGGCATCATGGTTTCGCAGGGAGCCTCCCAGGCCCGGGCGCACGACGATGGAATCGAGTTCCGTGGTCGTGCCCGCCCAGATCGTCGGCGACTATATCATCGTGACTGCGAAATGGGACCGGCGCGGTCCCTACAACTTCCTGATCGACACCGGCGCATCCGTGACTCTCGTCACGCCATCGCTTGCCCAACGCTACGGCACGATCGTTAAACAGGCCGATGGAACGCGTTCGCAAGTCTCGGTGAAATCGTCCGAGGGCGAGACGACCGTGCTCGACGCGGTTTCGATCAAGCGGATCGACCTCGGCGACGTGCGCTTCGACAATGTCCCGGCGCTCATCTACGACTGCAACGCCATCTCGGTGCACCTGGGAATCCGCGTGGATGGCATCCTAGGCTTCCCTCTTTTCCGGGAAGTCCTGCTTACGCTCGATTATCCGAGGCACAGAGTGATCCTCACAAGCCCCGGCAGCGCGGCAGCCCTGCAGCCCGGCACGCCTGTCCCCTTCAACAACGAGCAGCGCACGCCCATCATCCCCCTGAAGATCGCCGACCAGACCTTCTTTGCGCTCATCGATTCCGGTAGCAATTCCACGCTGCGCCTCAATCCGGTGGGATTGACTCTCAAGTATGCTCAGGCTCCGCGCCTCGGAGCGATCGTCTCGTCGCTGACGGG
>JBAZHQ010000020.1:0-12303 GCA_041652235.1 Opitutaceae bacterium
TATATTGAAAATAAGTAATGCTACCCATATATTTTATCGATTCTTTTGTTGACAGCACGAGGTATTTATCTAGGGTATTCTCCCTAGAATGAAAATTTACACCAAATTCACCGCCCTGGTCGTGATAAGCTGTATTCCCTTTCTTAGTACAGCACGAGCTCAGTTGATCACGTATCAGACTATTACGGATTTCGAAGGCAGTACGTTGAATTTCTCAAAATCGTCACTAGCGGGGTCAAACAAAGCTGAAGTCTTCTACAACATCTTAGGAATCTATAGCCTAACTTACAGATTTTACTCCACATCCACCGCCTCAACAACGAGTAACCTATCTGCAAAATTCGGCGAATGGAATGCGGGAACCAAAGTGCTTGTAGGTACTATTACTGATTTTGGAGTCTTGTCGATTCCGGGACCTAATTCTTGGACGAATACCACATCGATTGAAGATGAGTTTGGCGATATTACCACCTTTAAGTATTATGATAAGACTATAACCTTCACATCCCTCTACACCGCCGATCCCAGTAAAGAATATGCCATGTTGCTCCATAACACCTCTACCACATCTAGCACTCCCTTTGGCGTGGGGGTAACGAACAGTGATCTTTTTAGATTTGGTCAGGCATTCACCGGCACTTCTATCATGGACGAAGATTTTACTTTTTCAGAGATCGTCATTATTCCGCTTCCGGTTCCCGAAGCAAGCACGACTGCCGCCTTCGCGAGCTGTGGACTGGTGGGCATCCTCGCAGCTCTGCGTCGTCGCCAGAAACAGAACCAAGTCGCCGCCTGAGACGATCCTCTGAAATCCGGGCAATCCACCTCTCCCTGGTGATGATTAACCTGCGGTTCATACCGCAGGTTTCTTTGTGCCAAAAGACTCATTACCGTCGGGCATCATATGGCAGGAGTCCTTCGATCTGAAGATACGGGCCTGAGACATCGATGCCCGGCTGCCGGCAGCCTAACTCCGACAGCCGAATTCGAGGCATAATGGTTTCCAGAAATGTATCGTTGACAACCCTGCCTCCTGACCGCTCTTTCCTATCCCTCTTTTGGGTTACTGCCCGGTAGCTCAGTGGCAGAGCAGGTGACTGTTAATCACTTGGTCGCTGGTTCGATCCCAGCTCGGGCAGCCATTATCTTCCAAAGAGATGTGAGGTTTTAGACGGTTCCTTAGAAAATCGTCTGGGCCATTTCTGTGCCACTTTTAGGATTTCCCGGGAAAGGCCGAAGTTGTGAGGCTTCGATGATGATTGGCACGGTGTTAAGCCTAGACACGGGCGAAGCGCTGCTCCTTGGCGATGCGATTCTTCTTCCAGCCCGAATGAAGCTTAACCCACCCGCCATAAAGCCCGATAGCGCCACTCGGGAGTTTTGGAAGGAATGGCGAGAGAAAACTCCTGATGCGGTGGCCATTGCCGAGGCCGTCGAGAATCTGCGCAAGCAAACTCGCACCATTCGGAAGGCGGCCACCTGACCGTGAACGCAACTACGCGGCGGTCACTGTAGCTGACCGCGACCACAGCGGAATGCTTTGCCTCAGGTCGTTGCCAGTAGCTTCTTGTGAGGTCAGGGCAAATCCTATTGGATACAGACCATGAGACTTCTCCACTCCGCCGATTGGCAACTTGGCAAGAGTTTCCGGCAATTCGGCGAGAAAGCTGGCGAGCTACGACAGGCCAGGTTCGAGACATTGCGGCGTGCGCTTCAAGTGGCCCGAGATAAGCAGGTGGATGCGTTTGTCGTCGCTGGCGATTTTTTCGAGGACAATGAGATTGATGACTCCATTGTCCGCTCTGCGGTGAATATCTTCGCCGAGTTCAGCGACGTTCCCGTGTTTCTTTTGCCCGGGAACCATGACCCGTCCACTGGCCCAGGCTCGGTGTGGAACCGTTCAAGCTTCCAAAGCGCACCAAAAAACGTCCGGGTGTTTCGAAGCGCCGAGATTGTGCAACTCGACAGCGGGTTCTTGCTAGCTTCACCTCTGCAACAGAAGAGCTCGACGCTCGACCCTAGTCTCAAACTCGTAGAACTCGCAGCGAAGTTGCCCGGCCAAGGCGTTGCTGTCGGCATTACGCACGGGGCGCTGGCGATCCCAAGCAAACACGAGCTAAACGATTTTCCGATTGCTTTGAACGCAGCGACGCGAGCGAGGCTTGACTACCTTGCGGTCGGGCATTGGCACAATTGGCTACTCAGTGACGATGGCCGTCTGTTGATGCCGGGCACGCCGGAGACAGATGACTTTGAGCAGGCTGACTCAGGTTTCGTTGCGCTTGTAGAAGTGAACGAGCGTGGTGCGTGTCCGCAGATCGAAAAGTTGCCGATCGCAACACTCGTTTGGCGCACTTTCGATTTCAACTTTCTCGACGCCGAAGTTGCTCGGCAGCATTTGGAGGCAGAACTGTCGAAATTAGTCGGGCGCGCGCTAACGGCAGTTGTGCGTGTTCGGGGTCGCGGTGCGGCAACGCGCGAAACCTTGGAGTCCACGCGCATGTGGCTCGACAATCTTCTGAAGCCCTTTCCTTTTTCGCAACTGATTGACGAAAGCACCCTCGCCTTTACCCCTGCGGAATTGGATTTCCTGAAAGCTAACCATCCAATTCTGGCGCAAGTGCTCGCTGACTTGGACCAAATGGCCGCTTTCACAATCGGTGCCCGCAACGACTCGCAATCCGCTGAGCCATTGTCGCCTGCGGACAAAGACAGGCTCTTGAACGACGCCCATGTCACTCCCTCAGAATTGAAGGCGGCGCATTTCGAACTGGCCCGCCAATTGCTACTCCAAAACTTGGAGGCCAGATGATCATCGAATCGATCGAGCTTCAACACGTCGGGCCGTTCCGCCAAAAAGTAGCAATAGGACCGTTGCGTGTCGGCATCCATGTGCTGGCGGCTCCAAACGAGACGGGAAAGACTACCTTTCTTCGCGCCGCTGCTCGTGCGCTTTTCGACAAGCATACTTGCAAGGCCGACGAAATTCGCTCGCTGCAACCTGCCGGCAGCGATCTGGCGCCTCAAATCTCTGTGGTGTTCGAGCACGACGGTATTCGCTATCGGGTCCAGAAACGGTTTCTAAGCAATCCAGAGAGCGAGTTCAGCGAATGGCGCAACGACGCGTGGCAACTTCTGGCAACAGAAGACCTCGCTGACGAGCGTGTGCAAAAACTCCTTCTGTCCAGCGTACCGGGCCGGGGGGCGACCAAAGCGGCTCACTGGGGAATGCTTGGTTTTCTTTGGGCACGACAAGGTGAGGCCAGCGAGTGGCCATCTTGGGATGGTGACACTGGTCAGTTCATCCAGACACGACTAGCGCGGGTGGAGATCGATCCCGTTATCGACAGGCTCCGTACAGTGCTTTGGGAAAACTACACAGAGTTATTCACGCCCACCGGCAAACCCAAGGCGCGCGGTCCCCTCGATCAGCTCGAAGCAGAGTTGCGGATGATTGCGGCGCAGAAAGGGCAAGTGCAACAACAGCGAGCCGAACTGGAATCTATGCAGCGACAGTATTCCGAACTTGGACCAAGGTTGGCGTCGCTGGAACAAGAAGCAGCCACGCGCGAACAAGAGGCTAAAGCTCTGCGCGAGCAGGCAACAGCAGCCGAGCTGGTCGTGAAAGAATTACAGCAACGCCAGAGTGAACTCGCTGCGGCGAAAGAAAAACTAGAGACGGTGAGTGCCGATACTGAGCAACTCGGCAGCCTCGCGGAAAAGCTGAAGGGAACCAAAGCCGATCTCACACGCGCTAAAGGCGCATTGAACGAAGCCGTCGCAAAAGAAAATGCAGCCAAACAGCTTGTCGCTGCGGCACAACAAGGCCTCGACACTCTTGCAGCGCGTTTGAAACACTTGACCGAGCAGAAGGAGCGCTCGGCGAATCTGCTCAAACTTAAGGAAACCGAAAAGCACCGGATTACGGCGGAAAAGCTGGCGAAACGAGCCGCCGTGCAAGCGGAGAGCGTTCGCAAGTTGCGTGCGCAGCTTGATAAAACGGCTAACGTCAACCCGGCGAAGCTAAAGAGGCTCCAGGAGCTAGGCACCAGTATTCGCGACCACGAAACGAAGTTAGAAGCGATTGGGTTGACCGTCGAGTTGACAGCAGATGCGGCAGCAAAGGTGACTGTGAAACACGATCACGAAACCCAAAAAGTCACGGTGAATGCCAATCAGACTGAGGTCATTCGTGCTCCGCAAAGTTTGGAGTTGCATCTAGGTGGTTGGGGGCGTCTCCGCATCCGTTCCGGTGCGGCCGAATTGAGCACGTTGATGGCTCGATTATCAGAAGACCGCGACGCTTTTCGCGCACAGCTCGCAGCGGTGGACTGCGCTACGTTGGGCGATGCAGAAACCGCAGTCACTCGACGGCGAGACCTGCAAAAAGAGATCGAGGCGGTAGAGGAAAAGCTCCGTGAATGCCTGGAAGAGTTCGAGTCCCTGGAAGAGTTGCAGTCAAAACTCGCGGCTCTTGAGCGACAAACAAACACATTGCGTGAAACGCTGTCGCCTACCGGCGACGAAGCCAAGGCCTCGTTCGCAGAGCTTGAAGCAGACGCCGAGCGATTGAACGTGGCGTCGAGGGAGGCGCACGCTGCGCAAGCCGCCGCAATGCGTGAACTGAAGAAGCTGCGGGAAGACGCCGAGCAGTCCGGTACCGCGCGCGAGCATGAGGATCGACAGAGAGTAAAATTTGCTGCCGAGGTAACTGCTCGTGAACAGCAGATAACCGCGTTGCACGCACGTTACCCGCAAGGCTTGGCAAAGGCGAAAAGCGACGCCCAGAGCGTTTTTGTGAAAGCCGAAGCGCGCCATGAAGAGGTGCAAAGGCGATTGCCGCCTGACGCTGAAAAGTTACCGGACCGCAACAAACGCGCCGCTGCCGCTTATGAGCAAGTGCGGTTGGAAGTGGAGAGGCGCAAAAGTGAATTCAACAAGCTGGAGGGCGCATTGCAGGCGCGTGGCACGGAAGGGCTGCACTCGAAGCTTTCTTTGCTGGATGAGCGCGAAGCCAGCCTCTTGCTCCAGATAGATCGTTTGCGAGACCGTGGCTGGGCCGCTAGGCTAGCGCACGACCTGATTGAATTCCGCAAGCAGGCCGCCACCCGTTCCGTGTTAGGTCCGCTGGAAGCACGCCTGTCGGGAACCTTTGCCGAAGTTTCTCGTGACAGCGAACGCCGCGTATTTTTCGATGAGCATCTTCAAATCGCGGGTATTGGCGTGAGCCGCGAAGCAATGATTGGCTTTCAGTATCTCTCGCAAGGAGCAAAGGAACAGATGCTCTTGTGCTTGCGCCTCGCAGTGGCAGCGGAGGTCGCGTCATCAGGTTACGGTCTTGTCGTGCTCGACGATGTGTTGGTCAACACTGACAGTCAGAGACAACAGCGCGTGCTTGATCTACTGCAAACCTTTGCTGGCCAATTACAGATATTGATTTTGACCTGTCACCCAGAACGCTATCGAGGAGTAGGAGAAGTGGTCGATATCCGATCATGCAGTTAGTGTGAGTAAGCTTGGCGGATAAAACGTGACCGTTCCCTAACGTTTTAATCCGGGTGCCGAACTCCGAAGGGCGATCATTCTTGCCGAAAGGTCCCGTTACCAGAAATGACAAGTTGAAGTAATGGGCGTTGCTCTCGCTAACAATAGGTGCTGATGTAGTGGGTATTGCGTCAAGCTTTCCAGCATGGTTTATAACCTGCACCTCAACTTTCTCCCAACTCAGGGCACAATTCCATCGTTCGAGATTCATCGCCGACCGAGAAAGGACGACGAGAAGATTCCCCAAGGCAAGGAGTTGATTGGATGCAAATTGCCAGTAGACGGGAGCCAGAATCCTGAATGGAAACCTTTCGTCGTTAGCTTCACATCCCGCAATGGGTTTCAACCCTTTCCGATTGCTGCAAGCACCTCAATCCATCTAACCCGCCGAGCCTTTGTTGAAGGCTTGGTTGCGAGATGCACGGAATTGGGGCCGAAGTTTGCATGGCGCGCGAATACGGATGGTTTTCTTTCAGAGGTCGTTTTCCCAATTGCCATGCACAGTGAGGGTGAGGAGGAAATCGTACTGCAACCCTACTTCTTGGCGGCGACCAATCAGTTTGGATTTCTTGTCGATTTTCACTTTAGGCTGCGGGATGGCATTCCTTTCAGTCGCAAGGTCCAGCAACTAAGCCTTAGCCTTGATGAGAAATTCAGACGGAATCTGGATTATTACGCTGACCGACTTGCCAAGATCGATGGGTTTATCTCTGGCCGTTGGAATCAATTGATCCCCTTGGTTCTCCCGGGATCAAAGGCTCCCTTGGTTTTTGCCACCGATTTTACCGCTCTTCCGTCCCAACGTCTCAAGCCCAAGACCTACATCGTTGGCACCGGCGCAAACCAGCGAGAACACAAGAGCCAGTTTATTGGGATAAAAGAATTTGGGCCGTGGCAACCTATCACACGTTGTCCCCCACTCCTGTTCGTCTTCCGAAATCAGGAAATCGAATACGCCCGGCGACTGGCCCGCGCATTGCGAGGGCGCGAGCCCGGTATCTCGTTTGCGGGCTTCGATAAAATTTTCCGCGTTCCACTCGAAATTAGCGCAAATCCAGTGGTTGTAACCGACTTTACACGTGCAGAGATGGAGCGCGCCCTTGCCCAAGCTACAGGACCCAATGGGCCTACCCATATCCCAGTGTTGGTGATGCCCAAGGCCGCTGATGCCTATGCTATTCACAAAGCGGTTTTTACTCATGCAGGCGTACCGACACAGGTCTGCACAACAGAAGTGCTGGCAGATGACTATGCACTGCAATGGTCGGTGGCGAATATCGCGCTCCAAATCTTTTGTAAAGCCGGTGGTCAGCCTTGGAAAGTAAAGCCCACAGACGACCGTGCGCTTATTATCGGCCTCAGCCAGTCCCACAAGATCGTCGTCAACGAAACGCGCCGAATTGAGAAATATTTCGCCTTTTCAATCCTGACCGATTCCAGCGGACTCTTTCAGAGCATCAACGTCATGGGAGAAGGTCCGGATCAGAGATCCTACCTAGATCAACTCCGCCAGAATCTTCAGAATCTTTTGAAAGACAAAGCTGCGACCTTCAGCAAGGTCGTTCTGCATACTTCGTTTAAGCTCAAATTTGCCGAGATGCAGGTGATTCAGGATGTCGTTAGAGATACCGCTAAATCCTCCAGCCACTGCAGTTTTGCCGTTGTCAAAGTCAATCAACGCAATCGCTTTTTCGCTGTAAATCGAAGCGTGAACAGCTTGGTCCCCTACGAGGCTTCCTACCTGAGCCTTGGCCATAGCGAGTATCTTCTTTGGTTCGAAGGCATCTTTCCTGACAATCAAAGCGTTAAAAAGGTCATTCCCGGCCCCACGCATTTATCCTTCTTGAAAGTCAGTGAGGGACAATTGATCGGCGATGAGCAGATTCTCCAGGACCTGGTGAACCTTTCGGGAGCCAACTGGCGTGGGTTCAATGCCAAAAGCGCGCCTGTCTCGGTTTTCTTTTGCCATCTTGTTGCCGATTTGCTCCACGAGTTTCAGCAACGCGATTTGCCGCTCCCCCAGCTTAATGCCCTGAAACCGTGGTTCCTCTAAACCGCTTTGAAAAGTAAATCCAGAGACATCATTTTTCTGTTGGGTGCCGGTGCCAGTGCCGAGGCCAATATCCCCGTATCAGCAACAATGATTAGTAAGATTGAGGAGTTGCTGGCCCAGAGGCAGGACTGGAAACCGTTCCTACCCCTCTACAATCACGTGAAGAGTGCAGTGTATTATTCAGCCGGGCTACGGGGGATTTTTCGTGATGACGTTAATTACAACATCGAGATCTTAGCTAACACCCTCTTCGAACTCGCTCGTAACGAACAGCACCCCATTTATCCGTTTGTTGCGACATGGAACTCCCGCTTTCTGGGGCTCGCAGGCCCTGATTTCGCTCACGTTGAGAGTTTTAGAGAGAAGATTCTAAACCAGCTCAAAGACTGGGTGCAAATGGAGAATCCCAAGAAGGCCGATTACTATAAAGACTTTCGCCGCCTTCAACAGGCTCTTCAGTTTCCGCTTAAAATATTCTCACTGAACTACGACCTGTGCGTTGAACGCATCGCTGATGACAGTTTTCGCGTCGAAACCGGTTTCGGCGGTTACGGCGAAGAACACCACTGGCAATGGCGGCGCTTCGACGAGGCATTGCTGGAGACCGATCCTCCAGAAATCTACCTCTACAAATTGCACGGCTCAATTAACTGGAAACGCGATGACGCAGGAAACCTTGTTTCCGTGGATCACGCCGGTAGCAACATTCCAGCCTCCGCCATGCAGGTGATTTTTGGTCGTGATTTCAAATTGGAAGCCGGTGATCCTTATCTCTTCTATGCTTTCGAGTTTCGGCGATGCACACTTGAGGCTCGGGTGATCGTTGTCATTGGCTATAGCTTCAGCGACGACCATATTAACAAGATGCTCGCACAGGCGCTGCGTCACGACGACCAGAAGCAGGTGGTTGTCATCGACCAGGCGAAAGACCAAGTTAGCGCTTCAAACCATGCTGCGAATATCGCGAAGCGCCTCAACGTCTCCAACACGCGTGTCGTTGTGTTACAAGGCTCTGCCAAGGCATTTCTTGAAAGCCAGGATTTGGCTTCGACCGTTCTGAGCTTTTTGCCAACGATTCCGAGTGTCGAATTCTGAATTCCTTTCGATCACTTTGTTATTTCGAGACCGTGGTTCATGCGGATGGGAATCAATAAGTCTCTACTGAACGGATACGCCATGACTACGCATTGGGAAGATGCCTGTCTTCTCCTGAATATTGCCAGATTCTTCGGAGTGAAAGCCGTTGCCTACTGCCGTGTTTCAACCATTGGCCAGCGCGACGAAGGCGTGTCTCTTGAAATGCAGCGGGAACGCATTGCCTCGTGGTGTACAAACAACGGATACGAAGCGGATGCTGTTTTTGTTGAGGTTATGAGTGGCGGGTGTGCCGCCAATCGTCCCGAACTGCAAAAGGCAGTCACGCTTGCGTGCAGGGTGAAGGGCATCCTCGTGGTATATTCGCTCAGTCGGCTCGCTCGCAGTGTGAAGGACACGTTAGAGATCGCAGAGAGGCTGGAAAAGAGCGGTGCTAACCTTGCTTCGTTAAGCGAGCGAATCGATACCAGCTCGGCTCTTGGGAAGATGGTCTTTCGCCTGCTTTCAACCTTGAACGAGTTCGAGCGGGATCAACTCGCAGAGCGGACGGCGTGTGCGATGGCACACCTACGCAAATCCAATCGTCGAATCTCATCGCGAATTCCCCTTGGCTACGATCTGGCTACGGACGGGAACACCCTTCTCGTCAATCCGGGCGAACAGAAAGTTGTGGCCCAGATTTGCGCATGGCGGCAGCGCGGCATGACGATGGTCGCGATTGCTGAAAAGCTGCATGACTCTGGCGTTCCGACCAAGGCGGGCGGGACGTGGCACCCTTCAACCGTGCGAGGCATTCTCGAACGTCAACAGGCGCTGGCGGCGTGACTTCGGCAACGTGGCGAACGCTCAGAAACAAGCCTTAGAAGGCCGATCTCTATCAGACCCACACCAGCGTTATGACCGCCTCGTGACAGGACTGTCTCACCCTGGTCTAGCACGACTCAAAACCGGAAAATACGATTGTTCACCGCGTGTCACTTTCTCCAAGAAACGACACCCCTTCGGCGTTTTTCGTAGTGCCACCACTTGTGGCGGAAGTGGATTGCCGGACAAAAAGAAATCGTTTCGCGCGCTCTCTTGTCGCTCTCTTACCAGCAAATGGCAGGCGGCTTCAGCTAGTTTCCTGCTTTTGAACATGGCTCGCTCTGGCACATGATCCGCTTCCAGCCAGCCGTTCGAAAAGTCGTAGAAGCAGTTGCATTTCTTCGAGACAGTCAGGACCACCGTGTATCTGATTGGGCAATTCCGCTCTTTGAGCATCTCGTCGATAGCATCTTGGATCTGAGGGTCTTTGACCGGATCAGCCCTCTCCTCAATAAGCCGACCGGTCTTGGCGCTGTAGATCATCGTGCGATTGTCGGTAAGGCTGATCCAGACTGCGTGAAAGCGGTTCCCTCGGCGTACGCTGGGGTAGTATTTAGCTTCACGAACATCGCCCGGTGCCTCGATGGTCCGAATGCTCTTTTTCGTGCCAGCGTCGAACACGTCTACCCTGCGCGGCGGACGAACTCTGACTGTGTAAGCCGAAGGTCTCGCAAGGTAGGCGGCACATCGCGAACCAAAGTCGGCAGGACGAGATGGAGATTTGGGCATGGCGGACATAGTCGGCACAGCGTTCGACACCGTACCCCGTAGTAATACGTAAAATCCCGCTTGGGGATTTTGGCTATGCACTTAGCAGGTGTGCGCGCAGTAGTACCATCACTCTCCGCTTCCGCTTTGCGGATGACCAACCGAGCACCGCTGTGTTATGGCGAAACACAAACTCTCCCATGTAAGCTTCAATGCTTTTGGGAGCGACGCCATAATGCCGACGAGTGTTGAGCATGTGCCGAAAAGCACCAACGGCGACCGTTGCCGTAGGCAAGATATCGACGGTGCCAAGTGGCTCGCCACGCTGGCGAAATCCTAGATTCTTCAATTCGCGAAATAAGCCCGATGGCGGAGTGATCACCGTGGCGTTGGGATCGAGTGCGGTCGCGATGTGCCGGAAGTCTTCAACGAGGCTACGCCCAACGCGCCAGCCGCGTATGAGCCCGCTGGCCGATGGCCTGCGCTCGATGGCGAGCCAGATAGATTTTGGCACGTGCCTTCGCGGTGCAAGATTCACGTCGCACAACTCGACTTCGCCTGTGAGCAGCGGCCACTCCACGGCCTGCAACGCCTCGCGAACGATGCGAGCCATACGCCACGCCGTGCGGTAGCTGCCGAGCCCGAGGGTTCGCTGAATCGAACACGCGGAGGTTTCCGGGTGGCCGAGAACCAACTCAACAGCCCGCGCCCAAGTGGTGAGCGGAAGCCGGGTGCGGTGAAGCAGTGACCGCGCAGCTACTCTGGCCGGAGAAACGGCCATTGTCAGCCTGCTGTTTGTTGTGATGACTCCGGAAGTTTCTTCGAGGGCCAGCCGGGAAGCCACGCCCAAGAGTGCGCCTTTCCTTCACTCTTATCAAATTTGTAGAGGAGAACACCAAGCCGCTTTATATCTGAACCGCCACGGTCTTCCGTGTATTCTTTCAGAATCTTGTCCGCATTCTCACGGACAACTTTGGTGTCCTCCACTACCACGACAGCGCCGATCTCTAACTTTCTAGTGCCCTTTGAGTTCAAGACCACCCGATAGTTCTCCAGATTCTTATTGCCTCCTTTGTTGGCTTCGAAATTGAGGGCTGTTGCGTAGCGCAACGCTTGCTGCAACGCAGCTTCGAAAGCCTTGACGCCATTTCTGACCGGCTTCTTGAGTTCGAAAACAAGGAAGCATCCTTGAGCTCCTTTCCCCTGTCGTACCAACAGGTCAATGTTTCCTGTACCTGGCTTGCCAGACGCTGTCACCGAGACGCCAATTTCTGTAAAACGGCGATCCCATGTAACCGGTTGGAGATATCGCAACACCCCTCCCTTCTCCGATCTGAGTGCCTCCGCGAGCTGCCACTGTATCTCTCGCTCGTTGTCGGCGTTTGCCCCCGGCAAAGTCTCACACTCTTTCAAGAAGCTGTTAATTTGTTGCCCGTGTTTTTTGGATTTGCTCCACCTCCAAGGCCCATTTGGAAACCCTAGAGATTTTAGGTATCCTTCATTCGGGATAAATTCATAGAATGCTTCGTCAGGCTTAGTAACCAGCGATAATTGCCCCACATTGAGCCCGAGCACCTGAACCCTAGCACAGCCATTCCCTTTTGCCGTATGCCCCTGAGTGGTGGAAAACCATGCTTTGCGGTGCCTGAGAATAGGCGCTTGCAGATCCTTCACCTTCGCCAGACCTGCTCTCACCGCTTCAATCGCTTTGCGTCGTTGTTCGACCTTTTGCGGATTAGCTTTCAGCGTATTCTCTACTTTATCATGGATCGTAGCGAGATTCATATGGGACTGTAGTGGGTTGCTGGAATGCACCTGTTCGGTTCTCATTGTTACCCACTCAAGGCAATTCAAGAGGGACCCCGTCGTCAGCAACTTGTGTTTCCGGCCACCACTGCGCCCACGTCTCTGGGCTCGTGGTATGCACCGGCACAAGCAGACGCGGGCGCACTTTTTCAACGAAGTGCCGCAAGTCGTCCGGGTGGGCGTGACCACTGGCGTGGCGTTGGAGGAAATGACCGGGAGCGTTTTTGACGGCT
>JBAZHQ010000020.1:12313-25395 GCA_041652235.1 Opitutaceae bacterium
GCTTCGATCAACGGTTGAAGTCGAGGCTCCCGCAGGTAGCCTGGCCAATAGGAGAAGAGGCAGGTGACGCCTTGCGGTAGGCTGGTCCCGTAGAGCCACAGTTGCATCGACTGCCTGAATAGGACAACGAAGCGCTCGGGAGCCTGGGCAATCTCGTCAGTGGTAATTGCGCCTCTCTGGAGTTCTCGCGCCCAATCCGTGTGCCCGAGCTTGCGTGCCGCACCGGTGGTGGGAAAGCGCGGCGGCACAAGCACCCGCAAATCGGGGGTTGTTCCGGGTTGTGGCACCCGCGCCTGATTGCGAATCAGGTGTAGCACGAAGGCTTGATATGGATCGATGACGAGTGTCCGCCGCGCCTTGCGTGCAGCGCGGAAGTAGGTGACGAAGCGATCCACATTGAGTGGCGAATACATCGCGAGCACGACGCCCAGAGCAGCCCGTATGTCGGTAAGCAACTGCGTTTCGAGGTCGGCTTCGCTCAGGTTGGCCTCGCTGGCACGTCCGCCCAAGCGCGTACCTTCGATTAGGAGCGCATCGAGCGGTGCGGCGGTGGCGATCTTGGCGAGTTGCCGAGCCATGCCGGGCTTGCGCCCATGAAATCGGAGGTCGCCCGTGTAGAGCAAGCGCTGCCCCTCGGCTTCAACAAGGAACGCCATTGCGTCGAATACCGAGTGATCGACGGGGTAGGCAGTGACTCGGAGTGCGCCGATATTAACGGGCACGCCTGGTGTCAGCGACCTGCTGCGGATGCGGGGCACGCTGGGCTGTCGTGCAAACAATCCTCCCGCCAGAACCATTTTGCTCGTACCGGCACTCAGCCACACTGGCACTTGCGCGCGGCTGGCAGAAACGAGGCCGGTGTGGTCTGCGTGAGCATGGCTGAGAAACAGACCGTCAATCGGTGGCCCATCGTGGTCAAAAAGCCCGGGCACTGCGGGGAGGAGTGTACCCCCGCTAAGATCGGCCTCCAGCGGCAATCCTGCATCCAGCACGATGCGGGACGTGCCAGCGGCTATCTCGATGCAAGTGCCCCCTATCTGGCGAGCGCCGCGATGGACGATGATATGCACGCCAGTACAGTTAAAGCAGCCATCTCAGGGTGCCAACTATGATTGTTAAGAGTCGGGAAAGAGAATCGGCGCTGAGCGAGAGTTCGCAAGCAAAGTTACGTGAGAGAAGCGCAGAGCCATGCCTCAGAGCCCCGACGTCTGGCTAGGCCACACCAAGGGTTGTCTTGAGCAGCAAAATCGCTTCCTCGACCGTTCTTCGGCATCATTCACATTCTTGTCGGACCAGATCCTGAAAGGACTCACACAGAAAATGCCCTCACCTTACCTTACCAAGTCCGATTTCAAGGCCTGTCTGGATTGCAGGACCAAGCTGTTCTACCGAAAGAACCGTTACCCCTCCGATCTCGACGATAACGAATACCTGCGCTTTCTCGCAGACGGTGGATTCATGGTAGAGTTCATCGTAAAGGCTCGGTTTCCCAACGGGCACGATCTGGCCGATGAGCACGATCCAGAAGTCGCCTTCGAGCGGACGAAAGCCTTACTCGCTGGCGGTGATGTGACGCTTTTCGAGGCAGCGGCGATTGATGGAAAATTCCAAGTGCGCACGGATATTCTGCGGCGGGAGGGTCAGGTGCTGCATTTGATCGAGGTCAAGTCTTCGTCTCTAGGAGAGGAAGACGACATGGACTCACCTTTTCTCACAAGGAAAGGCACGGTGGATACACGGTGGCGGGAGTATGTCATGGATGTCGCTTTCCAGACCCTTGGGCTTCGGCTGGCTTTCCCTGGCTCTCACGTGAGCCCCCAGCTTTGCGTAATCGACAAGAGAGAGCCCGTGACTATGGCAGAGACGCTTGATCGGTTCGTCCTAGAGAAGAACCCAGCGAATCCAAAGGCCCGTCCGAAAGTTGCCTATCGTGGCAACATAGCCGACTTGGTCAGATCGAAGTTGATCTGTTCCAGGTCTGTTGTCATACCAATGGGATGAACTGTGAGCACAGTAACTGCACGTCAAAATAACTTACCTTACTGCACAAGTTCATCTGCTTTTGTCGGTAATCTGATAGTTTGCACTTACCAATCTCCTCTACCGAGCCAGGAAATCCTCGACGCTGTGCCTCTATGACACTTGGAAAAGCCTTGCTATACACGTATAACAAGCCAGCATTCTGCCATGCTCGCGATCAGACTAGACTCCGAAATTGAGAAACGCCTAGCTATTTTGGCTAAGCGAACAGGCCGAACAAAAACATTTTACGCTCGGGAAGCTATCCTTGAACACCTCGAAGACCTTGAAGACACTTATCTTGCGATTCAGAGGATCGAATCAGGAGAGCGCACATACTCAGCCGAGGAGATAAAGCGTGAGCTGGGTCTATAGGTTTTCCGAGTCGGCAAGACGGGAACTCAAGGACCTGGACAAAAGCGCCCAAGTCGAAATTCTCACATACCTCGACGCCCGGATCGCAACCACCTCAGACCCTCGACGGTTCGGAAAACCACTCAGAGCGAAGCTAGCGGGTTTGTGGCGCTACCGTATCCGCAGTTTCCGACTCATCTGCCTTATCCAGGATTCACAGCTTCTTGTATTCGTCGTTCGTGTCGGACACCGAAAAAACATCTACGAGTAGTCCCGTCCGAATATGATATCGACATTCCCCCTTGACCAGTCCGTTATTCGGTCCGATTATCGGTTTAGTCGATTTCTACCATGTCCATCACCGCCGCCATTCCCATTCATCTAGCCAGGCCGCAACTCGGTTCCCTGGCTGACTCCGCACTCGCAGGCAACCCCGTCTTTCTCATCCGCAACGGCCGCAAGCTCGCTCTTGTCCCCGCGAGCGAACCCGACCCCATCCCCATAATGCCCGTCGGAACCTACGCCGTCACCGCAAACGATCCTCTCGCAGTAGCGATGAAATCCTACACGCCTCCCGCCCTCTATGAGCTTCCATAGCCTCAAGCAGTGGGAGATTTACAAAGTAAAGCTCAGCCCAGCCCATCGCGATCCGCACCCCGTCATCATCTATTCCAACGACGAGCTTTGCGCCTCTGAATACGCCCCGCATGTCAACTGCCTCATGGCTTCTTCCAAGCCTCCTGCAGCTCATATAAAGCCGCATCAAGTCATCTTAGACGAAGCCGACGGACTAGACCATCTCTCAACTATCGATTGCCGTTTCATCTGGATTATCGCCAAAGAAGACCTTGGCTCCCCGATCGGCAAAGTATCATCTGCACGAATACAGGCCATCTCAAGGAAGATATCCGCCGTGTTCCGGCACGTCTTTTAACCTTCGCAAGCCCGAGCCACTCCCCTGTCCTGTCTTTAGTTTGTGGAAACTAATATCTCCATGTTGCCGACAGTCCACCCCGCATTTACTTCCGCATGTCGGCTCGCTGCGAACCTGTCGCGCAACGATCTGCTCGCTGCGGCGATCGCGCGTGGATGCAGCCATTATGCCTCGTTCGTAGATCCTCGTTTTGTCCGGGATTTGCCTTTCATTCCCCATGTGGTTCTTGGCTGTGCCTTGCTGCGCGGCCTTCAAGATGTCGAAACCTTCAATGCAATTCGCGTCGGTGCTATGGTTCTAAGCGACCTAGACAATTCACCTGACGCAATCGCTGCTGCTTCGGTGGAATTGTCGGTGACTTCACGCGCGGCCCACATCGCACGCGTTGGTCTAACAAACGACACGCACCCGAGCTATTGGCAGGAAATCTTAGAGTGCATCTCAGCCGAAATAAATGAGTCTGAAATCGATTTTCTTCCGGGGGCGTCGCGCTTTTGTTCAAACGGTAGGCTCGCAGGGTTTGGGCGCGTGCTCTCTCCTCATTGGCTACGCACCTCCTTTGGCAATAATTTTCATGGGTTCAATGAGCGAGAGGTTTGAGCTACGAAAGCCGGGAGGTTTGGACTACGGAACTCTGCGGGAACCTACTCCCTTCCCTCCATTGATAGATTGTCAAATGCCGCCGTCCTTTTTTCTTCCTCCTGGGCGCCCAACCACTGAATGAAAATATAAAGCACCCTTGTTTCACCGTCTGCGCCTTTGCTACGGAACGCACGACCCACAAGAGGTATCTTCCCAAGGCCCTTAACCTCATTTCGCGTGTCCGTGGCTCTGTCGCGGTTCAGAGTGGCCAACGTGACCGGCTTATTATCGCGTATTTCCAACCCTCCCTTGTCCGCAGTTTTCCTTTCGGTCGAATTTTCGTAATCGGCATCTGAAATATCATAGCGAACAAACCACCGATCGTCATAAAAAAAAGCAGCAAGCGAGACTGTAAGGCCCAACTGCAAACGATCGTACCGGGTAACCAAGGTGTTATTACTGCCATCTGTTGTTTCAGTCGGGCGAATGAAAATTTGCCTTTCGAGAACGTTACCCGCCGTCAATGTCACCGGCTCACCTGATGCAATGTGCAAATCGGTATAGGTCTTAATCCTGACATCTGTTTTCGTCTTCAAAAAGTCGTACACGTCATTGATTGATAAGGGTAATTGGAAGTTACTGGATTTCAGCAAGTCCCCGCTTGCCGTGACTCCCAATTTTATTGATCCCATGAAAGTGTTCACTGGATCTCGATAACTCGAACCAACATCACAGATGAGCAGCCGAGCCGTGAACTGATGTCTCTTTTGCATTGTTTCGATGACACCTTTCATCTGCGAAAACTCAGTCGGTTTTGACTTCACGAGAATGGTATCACCAGAAAGCACTGACTGAGGGAAAATGACTTTGATAGCAGCCGCATCGAGACCGGCAGACGGCACAGCGAAATAACGCTCTTTCTCCTCATCGCCTATATAGACCGCCTTGCCGTTACGCCTCCAGGCAGCTTGGACATGGAACGAAAGGGCATCCAAAGCATCTTCCAGAACACCCTCTCGCAAGTACGCGGTGACTTCCCGGTCAGCCACCTTCGAATCTACAAAGATCGAAACCTTGAAGAATTCCCCGATTGCCCGAGCCACATCTTGCGCAGGTGCCTTGTCAGCTTTGAACTCAAAGTCCTGTTCGGTGCAATACGCCGTCTGCGCAATAGATAAAATCAGTATCAAAATGCAGTATACGTTTCCCTTCATATTCTTCACCCTTCTTGTACCACTTCCCGTCCGATGTTTTAAACAATCCAGGTGTGACGAGAACGACACGCGGCTTGCTATCAGAGTCTTCCTTCTTCTCGGATTCTTTTTCAGACTTTGCGGATGATGGTTCCTTTTTGATTTCCGAGGGTAAAGGCTCACTAGAGCTCGCACGAACACCCCCCGTTGTCTCCACCACAGCCCCCTTTTCAGACTTCGCTTGCAACACTCTTGCTGCCTCTTTCGGCGACACCTGCACAGACGGAGCCTTCGAGGTCATCACTGTTGCAACTGCGTTACTGTCCAACGCGATCAATCCGTAAACCACCCACCCAACTCCGCCGATAGAACCTAAACCAAATGAAAGCCACATGATAAGCTGCCATGAACGAGAAAGCCAAAGGCTCATCCGCTTCCAATAACCTTGCCCATAATCAGACGATGCCGCGTCTTTCGAAGGCATCGCCTTGCCCGGGATACGTTCACTCGCACTGAATGAGTCGTAACGTCGAAATCCCGCTGCACGAGGCCAGACAACAAAAGAGTCATCCTCATGCTTGATGTCGCGAGGATGATACACCCTCACTTTGAAGAATTGAATTGGCCACTTAACACCCTTCAAAAACTTCCACTCGAACATGTTTTCCTTGAGCGAATTTGCCACCCGGTAGAGGTGTTGGAATTTCGTGCGTATTTGCTTATCAATGTCGTCAATATTTTGGCAGATGATGTAGAGATCATCCTTATAGTGCCGATGGTGATTCACGTAGCTTTGTAGTTCGTTAACCTCCATGCCAAGGTTCGCATTCTCCTTCCAGTCACGCGCATTGAACCAGTCGGCACACTCGTCCAGAATGATGACACTGTTCGGCTTCGTAAACCGCCAGAAACAGCGAATTTCATTCAACACGAGAGGGACCATTTCCGAGCCCGGCTTTTTCGTCGCTGGAACCATCAGCGGCTTGCCCTCAGCATCGAAAACCGGTGAATCCTTGTTCTCCAGGATGTGCAGCCGGTCCAAAAGTTCGCGCTTCCGCGTCGGACGCCCTCGGGCCAGGTCACACACAATCACCTCAGGCTTGATGGGCAAAGTCGTGTAAATATGCCGGTCGCCGTTAGTGAGTTCGTCCAGGATGAAAAAGTTCACCCCGATATAGGTCTTTCCGGCACCCATGAGGCCGTCCAACAGATTCAGAGACATAGCATTCCCTTACATTGTTAGGTTCCTGATACGGTCGGTATCCAGGACTTTATCAGACGGTAAAGCAGGCAGATCACCCACACACCGAACAACGTCGTTGCGAAACCCACCGTTTCCGTCAGAGGGAAAAAGTGATTAATGCCCGCAAGGTACTGATCGATCAGATCCATGTTCGAGGCGGGCACGATGGCCCCCATGACACCTTTGACGGAACCAATAACAACCATGCCAAGCGCCGACACCTTCACGAACAGCCAGATGACTAGGTCTGCGAGTCGGTCAAACAGCCACTTGAAGAGCGTTTTCATACGTTGCCCAACGTTTTTGAAATTAACTTAACGTGGTGGAACAGGAAAAAACCTGAGATGCAGAACAGAAAAAATGTCCGCAAAAGCCTACCAAGGGCGTCAGCGGGCGCGGACTCCGTCCGCGCTCCGCTGGCCGCCTCCAGCTTGCTACGGATGAGCTTCTCGCGCTCTGTGCGCTTCTCAGCGTAACTGTCCGTTTTCTCCTGCGTTTCTTTACGCGAGTAATGAATCTCTTCCACTAGCTCAGGAGCAAACACGGTCAGCGCCTGTATCGATCCTGCGTTTATGGGGCGATTTGGTAGGGGTGGACAGGGCCTTTGGACGCACGCCGGAGCGGCGCAATCCGCGCCTTGCCTCAAACTCGGCGCTCCCGCCCCCGTCGCTCCGCTCCTCTCCAGGGTCGATTCGACCCCGGACCCCAGAATACTTGCCGTGCTCACGCTGCACCCCCTCTCATGGGTCGAACGACGGATATCAATATCGCTCGATTAAGAGCCGTTAATGCGGTCCACCCTCGTACGATTATGCCAAGTTCGAAGAATTTTTGTGCACGGCATTGTGCATCTTGATTCTTTTCTAATTCTTTAGTTGCCGCTAAGCAGCACGTTAGCAAAAAGCTGATGCTGGTTCGATCCCAGCTCGGGCAGCCATTCGACGCGCTAACGCTTGCTCATGGCAGGCCATCGCCGCGGAAGGCAAAAATGACAACAGAGAACTTGGCGCCTAGCAATGTGAGCGCGTCGTACCGAGCGAAGCGACATTAGCCATGTGGTGCCCGTCCGGCATAGCTTTAGCGAAGACGGAAGCGCCTCGAACCGCTCATGGCAGACCACCTGCGTTGAGCCTGCCGAACCAATCGATTGCATACGCCTCCTAGGTGCTATTCAATTCCCCTACTGTGACAATCTACGTCCGCCCCAACTTTAACCGTGTCCTCGCAGAGCAATTTGAGGCCCTCAAGGCAAAGAGGGCCGAGTTGGTCAAGGATAAGGTCGAAGCCCATAGCCAAGGCGACCTGCGTGAAAACTTCGGGTTCAAAGCCGCAAAGGAACAGATTCGGATCGTTGACCGAAAGATGGACGAACTCGATCTCTTCGTGGCCAGCAACACGTTCATCGTGGTCGATCCCGCCACATGGCTGGCCAATCCGACCGATTCGCTTCGGCTCGGGCATGTCACCACGGTTGAGAAGCAGGATCTCCAGTCGAAGAACAAGCATCGCTTCACTTTCATGATCGCCACGTACGGAGAAACCGCCACCGATCCAAATTCAGGGATCGAATGCCTGCCCTACAACTCCCCGTTGGCCGCAGTCATGCTTGGACTGAAGGCCCGAATCCCGACTAAAGTCACCCTCCCCGCCGGCGAAGCGATCATCACCCTCCTCTCGATTCGCAACCCGACCCAGGCGGAACTCGATTCCCTTCTTCAGCCGATAGAGCTTCTCCACTAAATCAATCGGTTGCGACTGCTCAATCCGCTCCACCAGCCGTCCCGACGAGATTCCCGCCAACCATTGCCCACCGCCGTCCGTCACGACTCGATGTTGGCTTGTTCGATTGCGTTCCAAAGTGACAGCAATCGGGGACAGGCGAAATTCGAAGTCCCTGGAACGGGTTCAGGCAAGCGAGGACATATCGATCACGAAGCGGTATTTCACGTCGCTCTTCAGCATGCGCTCATAGGCGTCGTTGATCTGGTCCATGCGGATCATCTCGATGTCGCACGTGATGTTGTGCTTTCCGCAGAAATCCAGCATCTCCTGCGTCTCGGGAAGCCCGCCGATCAACGAACCGGAAAATGAACGCCGGCGGAAAATCAAGGGGAACGCCTCCACGGCCAGCGGCTTTCCAGCCGCGCCGACCAGCACCAGATTGCCGTCGCGCTTGAGCAGGTTGAAGCAGGCGTTGATGTCGTGGACCGCGGCCACGGTATCCAGGATGAAATCGAAACTGCCGGCCTGGGCCTGCATCTGGGCCTCGTCGGTGGAGACGACCACCTCATGGGCGCCAAGGCGCTTGGCGTCCGCAGCCTTGCCAGGCGACGTGGTGAACAGCACGACGTGGGCGCCGAACGCGCGGGCAAACTTTACGCCCATGTGGCCAAGTCCGCCCAGGCCGACGATGCCGACCTTCTGGCCAGGGCCGACCTTCCAGTGGCGCATCGGGGAATAGGTGGTGATGCCCGCGCAGAGAAGGGGCGCAGCGCTCGCAAGATCCAGATTCGAGGGCATCCTAAGTACGAAGTCCTCGGTCACGACGATGCTCTGCGAGTAGCCGCCCAGCGTAGGGCTGCCGAGATACTTGTCCGTGCTGCCGTAGGTCATCACCATGCCGTTGTCACAAAACTGCTCCAAACCCGAGCGACAATTCGGGCACACGCGGCAGGAATCGACGAGGCAGCCCACGCCGACCGTATCGTCCACCTTGAACTTGGTGACGCCGCTGCCGACGGCCGTCACGCGTCCCACAATCTCATGGCCGGGCACACACGGATATTGCGTGAACCCCCATTCGTTGCGTGCAAAGTGCAGGTCGGAATGACAGACGCCGCAATAGTGGATTTGGATTTGGACATCCGTGGCAGTCGGGATGCGACGCTCGATAGTGGCCGCGCTGAGCGGAGATGTAACGCCAGCGGTGGAAAAAGCCTTCGTGGAATAACAAACCGGTTTGGACATGGGAGAGAAGGAAGTTGCAGGCAAAAGGTTTCCAGACTGGCGGAAACTGCAACTCACCAAGAGGGAATAAGGCGCACAACGTGACGACCCTCCATTGCGGCGGAGATCTACCCCTTCAGATCGCCCTGCCGATCGGGGCTCACTCAGCGGGCGATGCAACCAGATGATCCACATTCGTGATCACCGGTTCCAACGAGAGCTTGGGCTCGCTGGAATCCGCCTGTCGGTAGGAGATGTTGCGCAGATCCAGTCCGGAGATGCTGTCGGCATAAAGCCACGGCATATGATTTTTGCCTAGGAATGAGGGCCGAAGCGGCGCCGGCGCAAGGTCGAAGGTCTGACCGTAAAGCGGGGTGTTGGGACTGTAGCCGTATGTCACTTGCACATCGTTCAGCGTGATGTCGCTCACGTTGTGATTCTGGCCGACGATCAGGATGCTGTTCTGAGCCCGCGAACGGACATGGTTGACACTGATGCCGCGGATACGGGCGGAATCCGAGTTCGCCGCGGAGATCACCAGGGGCTCTCCCTTACCCCACCAGGCGCCGGCGAACATCTTCGTCTCCATCACGATGTTGCTGATCATCACGTTTTCCACCCAGCCGTTGTCACTGGCCTGGATGGCAAAGCCGCGGCTGCAATCCTTTATCACGAGATTGCTCAGCGTCACATCGCGCACCTTGCCCGAGAGATGCCCGAGGCGGACGCCGGCGGAGCGGCTTGTCAGGATGCAATTGGTCACCGTGATGTTCTCGCAGACGCTATCCGGATCGGTGATGCCAGTAAATGCCAGCGAATCGTCGCCGCCCCGGATGATGCAGTCGGACACGACGATATTTTTCGAGCCCGAGAAATGAATACCATCGTCGTTGGGAATCTGAAGATCGTTGTCGATCCGCACGCCGCGCACCTGGATGTCCTCGCAACAACTGAACGTAAGCGTCCAGCATGACGCATGGCGGATGGTGACGCCGCTTACCCTCAGGCCCCGGCAACCGTGGAAGAAAATGGGCTGGTTGGGCCGTTTGAGAGCGGCGACAACGCACTGCTTGCGCTGCCAATCCTGGAGCAGACCGTCCTGTTCGGCCGGCAAGCCGGTGCGAAGCTGGTTCCAGTCGAAAAACGGACGATCGGCCAGTTCAATGGCTCCCTCGCCGCAGATGGAGATGTCTTTCTGGCGGATGGCCCAGATCAGCGATGTGGTATCGCCCATCTCCAAATGCTTGAAGCCGTTGGTCGGATAATCCGCGATTTTGGCCGAGCCGCGCAGGATCGCGCCCGCTTCAAGCCGCAGGGTCACTTGCGACTTCAATTCGATGCTTCCGGTCACCCAGACGCCGGGCGGGACGAGCACGGTGCCCCCGCCATTGCCGGCACATTCATCGATGGCGGTTTGAATCGCAGCGGTATTGATGGATTTGTCGCCGCTGACCGCGCCGCGGTCAGCGATGGAAACGATATGAGCGAAGCAGGACATGGTGGTAAAAATGAGGGATGCAGTTGCCGTAAGAAAGGAGATCGTCTTGCGAAGATTGCGCATGGTTCAAGGTAGAAAGCTTGTTGGCACCCATCCCACAGGGCCGCGATCAAGACGTCAACCGGAGCAATGTCAGGAAGTGCACGCCTGAGGCAGATCCGAGGGGCCAGTCCGGCCTCAAGCCACAGGTGACAAATTCCGTTAGCGTTGTGCGGACCCCATAGGATCACTCCGGTGACTTCCGGCGCTGGCTCCCGAAGCTTGTGATCCGTGAATCGCAAGTCCTCTTCCCGGGCAATTCCGACCAAATTGATCAGCTAGCGCCTTGAGGATATTCTCTTCGGTTCGTCCGCTCCGAGTTTCTTGAGCTCAGCCATGGCATCTTCGTTCCCATGTGCCGCTGCTTGGCCCAGCCAGTAGGCGGCTTGCTCCGGAATTTTCGGGACGCCGAGTCCCGCGAAGTAGCTTATACCGAGAAAGTATTGCGCATCAGGATGGTTCTGCTCGGCCGCTTTTTTCCACCATCTCGCGGCTTCGGCGGGATTTCTGGAGACGCCCTCGCCACTGGAGTAACTCAGACCCAGGCAGTGTTGAGCATCGGCATGGCCCTGCTCAGCGGCTTTCGTCCACCATTTCACAGCTTCGCTTGGATCCCTGGCAAAGCCCTCTTCGCCGTTGTAGCAGCATCCAAGCATGTATTGAGCCTCACCGTAGCCCTGTTCCGCGGCCTTCCGGAACCAATTGAGCGCTTGGACAGGATCTTTGGAAACGCCGTCGCCGCTTTGAAAGCGCAGCCCCAGATCGTATTGCGCTTGAGCGACGCCGCCTTCCGCAGCGAGGCGAATGCCTTCAATCCGATTGGCTTCCACGATGGAACGCCCATCCGTGAATAAGCGGGATGAGGATGACGGACGATTGTCACCCACGGTGGAAGCCGTTCTCAATCCGGGTTGCTCCACAAGAGAGACACCGTCTGCCCGCGTGGTTTCGCCTGCGAAGACCTCGCCGGCAAACACGGTGGCGATCGTGGCGGCAATCGCGACACCACATCCGGCACGAATACGTCTCCTCATCGTCATGAGGCGCAACATCGGCACTTCGCCGCTTTAGTTTCCCTCGAAGTGCATAGGTGTTTCTACCTTAATTCCGGAGACAGAATCGCCACGAGAAACATAGCGCGGCAGAGCCGCAACCAAAGAGGCCAGATGCCAGAAGCCGGAAGCCAGAGTCAGCAGGGAAGTCGGAGGTCGGAGGTCGGCGTCACTCTGCGCCACTGCGTCACTGCGCGAGAATGGATTGGATGGTTGGGGATCGGTTCTGTCCGTCTCGGATTTCCTCTCAGCCTGAGATGAATTGTAAATACTGTAGTACAATAACCACAAAAAGAGGAAGTTAGTTAGCCTGCATCCATCACACGAGTGAGTGTACTACAGTGATCTCGACTCCGCTCAACATGAGAGGATTCCCATGACAAGCGACTGTATTGCCTGATGAGGTTTCCCCGATCGCTGAAAGCCAATCGCCGACAGCCATGGTCGTTCCGACTTACGGCTTAAAGCTTCAAACTTACAGCCACCTCTTTGGATGCGGCTCTGCCGCGTTATGATGAATGCAGGTTAATCGCCCGCCCGCACTGCCCAGCGAAGTTTGGCCGAGGAACTGCGCGGATTGGCCCGCCGCTCCTCCGGCCCGGCCCGGACGACTTCTTCGTTGGTCGCGGAATAAATCCCCGTGCGAACGCCGTCGCGGAAAGCATGCTTCACCCGGCGGTCCTCGCCGGAATGAAAGGTGAGAATCGCCACGCGTCCGCCGGTTCTCAGACAGAAGGGCAACTGGCGCAGGAACAGGTCGAACGCGCCGAATTCGTCGTTCACCGCGATGCGGATCGCCTGGAACACGCGGCGCACGCAGTCATCGTCGGCCTCCAGGTCGCGGCGGGGTTTGTGCTGGCGCAAGATAGCCCGGATCGCCTCGGCGAGCTGCAAGGTCCGCGTGAACGGCGTCTTGCTCCTGCGGTCAATGAGCTCGCGGGCCAGCAGCTCGGCGTTGGGCTCGTCGGAGTTTTCAGCGAGAGCCGTCGCCAGATTGTCGGCGGACACCCGCGCCAGCCAGTCGGCGGCGGAAGGCGGGCGCGACGGGTTCAGGCGCAGGTCGAGCGGGCTGTCGGTCTTGAAGGTGAAGCCGCGCGCCGGGTCGTCGAGTTGCATCGAGGAGACGCCGAGATCGGCGAGAACGGCATCGACACCGTCGAGTCCGAGTCCAGCCAGCACCTTGGGCAGGCCGGCGAAGTTGGAGCGCACCGCGGTGAAGAAC
>JBAZHQ010000021.1:0-25393 GCA_041652235.1 Opitutaceae bacterium
AATTTCTTTTCGGGGCAGTGCGGCGTTCCACGCTGAAGATCCGCCACACCCACCCTCGCCAGATCACCCCACCCGCTATCGCCATGATTTCCTCAAACTCCTTTTCCGACACCCTGGACTCCTCTCGCCCTGCGAGCCTGCGCGCCATCCGTGCCACCACCGCAACCCAGGAGGCTGTGCATGACGCCGAGTTGGTGCGCCGCTTCAATGACGGAGACGAAGACGCGTTTGTCGAGATTGTCGCGCGCTATCGAGGGAAGATGTTTTCCATCGCACTCCGCCACCTCCGCGACACCGCCGACGCCGAGGAGATCACCCAGGACGTTTTCATGCGGGCTTACCGGGGCCTGGCGCGTTTCCGCGGGGAATCCTCGCTTTCGTCCTGGTTGCATTGCATCGCCTTCAATCTTTCGCGCAACCGCTATTGGTATTTCTTCCGCCGTCACCGTCACGAGACTTGCTCGTTCGATTCCGCGCTTAGCGACGACAGTAATGCGACCGTCGCCGACCTTTTCGCCAGCAATGTCCCCGATCCTGCGCGTGAAGCGTTAAACAGTGAATTTTCCGCCCAAGTCACGATCTGCATGGAAAAACTCAGCGTCCGCCAGCGGGAGATTCTGACCATGCGCAATCAATTGAATCACTCCTATGAGGAAATCGCCAATATCCTCGGGCTCAGTCTGGGCACGGTGAAAAGCCGCATTGCCCGCGCCCGCGAAAATCTTCGCGCCCTTCTGTCCCAGAAGTACGCCGAGGGCAAATCGGACGCCTCGCCTTCTTCCCTCTGGTTTGAGCCCAGACGAGTTTCCGGGCACCTCAATGTCGCCTGTGGCTGATCGCCCGAATCGGACTCCCCAGGGGGAAGCTAGCCTCACAAGCGTGAGCCGGATTCATTCAGTTGTAGGAGACAGGCAGTAATGGGAGATCAAGGAGGGAGGGGCCGCTTCTCCGCAGTAAATAATGGGTTGGGGTTCCGATCATCCAATCCAAAGACATTTTTACTGCGGAGAAGCGGAGAAGAAGAAGGGAATCCAAAGAAAGGAAACTTTCGCTAAACAGGCCTCTTTGGTTGCGGCTGCCGCGGTAGGATGAATGCAGGCGAATGAACCATGGGTTTGTCTGCATGAGTCCGCCTGGGCTACCGGGCCTGTGTGATCCATCAACGGACTTTCACTTCGACGAAATGTTCTTGGCGGTCGTCCAGGAGGGGAATTGTCTTTCCGGATATCTCCTGTCCATCGACTGAGAGCAGATTCGCGTCAAGCAGATCGGCGGCGAGTCGCGCGATGGTGATGTGATAAACCGTCTGCCGGTAGCGGTAATGAATTTTGAAGGTCGTCCAGGATTTCGGCAGACGGGGGGTCAAACGCAATCGATCGCCCTCCAGGTTTACTCCGAGAAGCGTTTCGATCAACAGCCGGTACATCCAGCCTGCCGAGCCCGTGTACCAGGTCCAACCGCCCCGGCCCATATGCGGCGCGACCGCATATACGTCCGCTGCGACGACGTAGGGCTCAACTTTGTAGGTGGCGATCCGATCGGGTGTCCCTCCGTGATTGATGGGATTGAGCAGCGCGAAGAGTTCCCACGCGCGTTCGCTATCTCCCATAAGGGCGAAGGCCATGACCGCCCAAATCGCGGCGTGGGTATATTGGCCTCCGTTTTCGCGCACGCCGGGAATGTATCCTTTGATGTAACCGGGATTGAGCGGAGACTTATCGAAAGGCGGATCGAACAACTGTATCAGTCCCGCGGCGCGGCGAACGAGGCGCCGATCCACGGACTGCATCGCCTCGCGCGAGCGGAGCGGATCGCCCGCGCCGCTGATGACCGACCAGCTTTGCGGCAGGGAATCGATCTGGCATTCCAGATTGGCCTGGGAGCCGAGCGCTTCGCCGTTGTCGAAGGTGGCGCGGCGATACCATTGGCCGTCCCAGGCGTTTTGCTCTATGTTCCGTTGCAATTGCCGGGCCTGGGCCTGGCAGCGTTCTGCAAAAGCGGGATCGCTGTGCGCGCTCGCCAGTTGTGCAAACTGGGTGAGCACGTCGTAAAGAAAGAAAGCCAGCCAAACGCTTTCGCCGCGTCCTTGGTTTCCCACTCGGTTCATGCCGTCATTCCAATCGCCGCAGCCGATCAGCGGCAGACCGTGCTCGCCGAATCGCAGTCCGCGCTCGATGGCGCGGACGCAGTGTTCGTAGAGCGTGGCCGACTCTTCGGAGCGATGCGGCAGATCATAGTAAGCTTCCTCCTCCGGCTTGACCGGACGGGCTTCGATGAAGTGAATCTTTTCGTCGAGCACACCGGTGTCCCCGATGCATGAGACGTAGCGGCAGGTCGCGTAAGGCAGCCAGAGAAAGTCGTCGGAGAAATGAGTCCGCACGCCGCGCCCTGACGGTGGATGCCACCAATGCTGCACGTCGCCCTCGCGGAATTGATGCGCTGCAGCGCGGAGCAGATGCTCGCGGGTGAGGGCCGGTTCGGCATGAACCAATGCCATCACGTCCTGCAATTGATCGCGGAATCCATAGGCGCCGCCGGACTGATAAAACCCCGTCCGGCCCCAAACCCGGGCGCTCAAGGTCTGGTATAGCAGCCATCCGTTCGCCATGACGTTCACGGCCGGATCGGGCGTATCCACGTTCACCGCGCCGAGGGTCCGATTCCAATAGGACCAGACTTCTTCGAGCGCGATGCGGCTGGCGTCCGCCCGGCGGAAACGTTGAATCAGGGCTTGCACCTCCCCCAGGTTCCGAGCGGCCCCGAGGCGAAAATGCGTCTCGCGTTCCTGTCCATCCGGCAAATCGAAGACGATTTGCACCGCGCCGCAGGGATCCAGCCCGGCGCCGACTTTGCCGGAAAGGCGCGAGCGTTTCATCGCCGCCGGCTGCGCCAAGGTTCCATTCCTGCCAATAAACTCCTTTCTATCCCCGGTGAGGGTGCGCGTTCCATCGTTGAAATCGACGAACGCAATGCGATCGGGGAATTCGGTGTTGTAATGGTTGCGCGCCAGCAAGGCGCCGGTCTTCAGGTCCACTTCGGTCTGAACATGCAGCAGGCTTTTCTGCCGCAGGTCGCCCAACACCCATTCCCAATAGCCGGTTACCGACACGCGGCGCGGACGTCCCGAGACGTTGCGCAATTTCAGGACCGTGAATTTCACCGGGGCGTCCATCGCCACATAGATCCACAACTCGGAGGCGATGCCATGCTCAGTGTGCTCGAATACGGTGTAACCGAAGCCATGACGGATGACATAGGGCATGGCGCCGCGCGCAGGCACAGGCGTCGGCGACCAGAATTGTCCTGTCTGCTCGTCGCGAATGTAAAGGGCCTCCCCCGTGGTGTCCTGGACGGGATCGTTACTCCAGGGCGTCAATCGAAATTCATGGGCGTTCTCCCCCCAGGTGTAAGCGCTACCGCTTTCCGAAACGACGGTGCCGAAGGACGGATTGGCCAGCACGTTTACCCACGGAGCCGGAGTCATCTGCCCGGTCTGGAGAGTCATGACATACTCGTGCCCGTCGGGAGTGAAGCCACCGAACCCGTTCTGGAAGATCAGATCCCGTGAAGGGAGCGGCTGGGACGAATCCGGCAGCGCAAAACGAGTGGGCATCAGCGTCGGGACCAGGGATTCCAACACGTTCCGACGCTCCAGTTGCTCCTCCAAGGTCCCGTTTTCGTCACTCAGAAGAATTCGCGCCACGGATTCCAGCAGCACGCGATCGTCGTTGGGAATCTGTTCGAGGCGCCGGACAAAGATGCCTCCCGGCTTGTCCATCATTTGCGCTTCAATCCCCGAAGCGATCAGACTGGTGATCTGGTCATGCAGGGACTGGCGGTACACCGAAACGTCTTCATTCAGGATAACCAGTTCGACCGTCAGCCCCTTCATGCGCCAGTAGGCGTGCGCCTGGATCAACTGCCGGACGATCTCGATCTTCTCCGCGTCGCTGATGCGCAGCAGGACGAGCGGCGCGTCGCCCGAAATGCCATAACTCCAAAGGCCGCTTTGCCCGCGCCGGTTGTTGCGCAGCACGCCTGGGCTGGTCCGACGGGCAGGGTCGGCATAAATCAAGGCGCCGGCCAGCCGGCCGTAGAGTTGGGCCTCGCCCTCCGTGACGTTGAGCTGGCGCAAGGTCACCTGGCTATGGGTCCACGCCAGATCGAAGGCGCGGTCCGCCATGCGGGGGCTCTGATATTTTTCCACATACGCCAGCGCTGCCTCCCGGCTTTCCGCCACGCCAAGAACCAGAACGACGACGGCGGTCTCATGGGGCGGCAAAGAGACCGTGCGTCGCAGCGAGACGATGGGATCGAGCACGGAACCGACGCTGTTTGACAATGGCGAAATGTTCCGCATCGCGGCGGGGTTGGCCAGGGTTCCGCCTCGTCCGATAAAGCAAAGGCGGTCGGTTTCGCAGGAGATCGCACCCTGTTCACCGCTCTGCCCCACCATGAGATGCAACAGCCACGGCGGTTTTTCCTCCTGGGAACTGGCTCGTCGGGTGCAGAGAATGGCGGAGGATTTCTGGGCGAATTCCGTTTGTACGAAAAGATTGCTGAAGGCGGGATGAGCCGCGTCCGCGGCCGGAACCGCGAGCACCACTTCCGCGTAACTGGTCAATTCGATGACGCGCTCCACAGGTGAACGATTGACGATCGTGATGCGCCGCAACTCCACGTCATCTTCCGGAGACACACTGATCTCGGTGTGAATTTCGAGGCCGGCATGGTGTTGCCGAAACTCAGCTCGAGCCTGCGTAAAAATAGCTTCGTAGTTTCTCGTCGCGCGCAAGGTCGGTTGATACGCGGCGGACCAAAAGTCGCCCGTCGCCTGATCGCGCAGATAAACAAAGGTCCCCCAGCAATCGCGAGTGGCATCCTCGCGCCAGCGGGTGACCGCCAGATCGTGCCAGCGACTATAGCCGCCGCCGGCACTGCTGATGACGACATGATAGCGCCCGTTGGACAGAAGATGGACCTCCGGCGCCGGTGTCGTGGGATTCGTGAAGACACGCATCACGCTCTCTCCTTCTCCGGAAAGCGATCGCGATGTCTCCAGCTCCAAATCCACGGCGAAAACGCTCGCGGCGGTCTTGGGCACACGCTCCTGCAACAGCAAGTCCGTAGCCTTGAGCAAGGGACAGGCCATGAAACGCCGCTGCATGGGATAGTCCCGCAAAAGATTGACCAGCGCCAGCAGGCTCATCCCTTGATGATGCGCCATGAAGGAACGGATGATGGCGCGCGATTCGTCCGGCGGCAGACGTGACGGCGTGTAGTCCACCGCCTCGTAGAAACCGAAGGCCCCTTCGCACCGATCGAGCGCCAGCCGTTGCATGTTCTCGCATGCATCCCGAGGCGCGATCATCAACGCCATCACGGTCGCGTAAGGGGCTATCACCAAGTCCTCGGCCAGTCCCCGTTTCAAACCCAGGCCCGGCACGCCGAACGCACGGTACTGGTAGTTTAGCTGTACGTCGGTCCTGTTGTATCCCGATTCGGAAATGCCCCACGGCACGCCGCGCAGTTCCCCATATTCGATCTGTCGTTCCACCGCCGCTTTGCAGGTCTGATCGAGCAAGGTGTTTTCGTAGTTGGGCATGACCAGCAGCGGCATCAGATATTCGAACATCGAACCGCTCCACGAAATGAGGATCGGTTCGCCCCGCGAAGCGACGAGCAGGCGGCCCATCGAAAACCAATGGTCCTGCGGAACCTGCCCCAGGGCGATGGCGACATAGCTGCACATGCGCGCCTCCGAGGCCAGGAGATCATAGCAGCCGGTGTCGCGCCGGCGTTCGGCGACATTGACGCCGGTTGAAAACAGATCCCTCGCCGGGTCGAACAGAAAAGTAAAATCCATCGCGGCCAGCTCGTCGCTTTGCCCGGCCAGGGCTTCCAATGCAAGCAGGCGCTGGCGGGCATGGTCGCCGGCTTCACGCACACAGCGCAAGAGTTCGGCGAGACGGCTCTGTTCTTCGTCCCGGGTTCGGACAGGCTCAGGCGGGAGGTCTTGCATGGCCGCTTCGATCGAAGGACAGAGCGTTTGCTCAAACAGGGTGATTTCCCGCAAGGTCGATGCCTTGTCGAGTCGGGCGAGCTTCTCCTCAAGCCCTGCAGCCGCCGGCGCAAGGAGGCCCCGACTTGGGCCTGGCAAGGCCAGCCACGGCGCGGTGAAAAGCATGTCCTTCAGATGCTCCTCGCAATTTCGCTCCAAAGTCCGGGCCCATTCGGCGCACTCCTCCTGTCCGTCCGCCAGCGATGCGGCGATCGCGACCGCCTGGCGGGTCACCCCTTCCAGCAAGGCGAATGCCGCAGGCAGACTCGAAGGCGCGTGCTCCAATTCCACGTCGAGCTTGGCCAACAAAATGTTCTCGCGGACCAAATCCCTGAGAATTCCCACCGTGTCGCGCAAACCGGAAAATAACTGCGGCGTGAACAGGGGCTCATCGGCCTGTTCCCTCAGACCGGAGCCGAGCGTCAGCAAATGCCCCGCCAGGTTGCCGCTGTCGACACTGGAAACATAAAGCGGAAGGAGAGGCCGCAGTGTGCGCGTTTCGTACCAATTATAGAAATGCCCGCGATGCCGTTCGAGCCGTTGCATGGTGGCGAGGGTGTCCTGCGTGCGTCGAATCAAGCCTCCGGTCGAAAGGTACCCGAAATCGCGCGCCGCCAGGTTGGCGAGCAGAGCCAGTCCCATGTTCGTGGGCGAAGTGCGCGTGGCGATTGTCGGAACGGGAATTTCCTGGAAATTGTCCGGTGGCAGCCAGTTTTCCTGCGCGGTGACAAAGATCTCGAAGAAATGCCAGGTCTTGCGGGCAGTGCGTCCGAGAAACGCCAATTGCTCCGTCGTCAGATCCGGCGCCATGGACTCGATGGGCTGGCTGATCCACCAGGCGATCCACGGAGCCGCCAGCCATATGCCAAGGAGAGGCAAAGCCAAGGACACTTGGGCCGGCTGCATGACGGCAAGAAAAAGTCCGCTTGCCAGCGCGACAAGCGGCGCAATCCACATCGTGGCATAAAAGCCGATGAGGTCGGCGCGGGTTGCCCGTTCGGAATCGCCGGAAGTCTGCCATTCGAGGAGCCGCTTGTGCGTCACCAGCAATCGCAGCAGCGTCCGTCCGATCGCATCCAGGCTGATGAAGGCGTCGTAGGGCAGAAATGCCAATGTGAGAAAAATCTGGCAAAGCTGCCGTCCGCACGAACCTGCCACTCCCCGCAGATGCATCGCCCACGGCAAATCGTCCGGCTTGCGAAACACATCGACCGACGCGGACAGCAATCCGGGAAGCGCGACGAGCGCGACGATCAGAAGAGGTCCAAGCCCGCCAAGTTCAGGAAGGAGCAGCCAGGCGCCCAACAATAGGAACATCAGGGCGACGGGGACGAGACTGCGCCTCAGGTTGTCGAAAATCTTCCACTGGGACAGGACGGAAAGCGGATTGGCGATGCGCCGGACGTCCGAACCGGGCACTCGGGGCAGAAGCCATTGTGTGATCTGCCAATCGCCGCGAATCCAGCGGTGACGCCGGTCGATGTCCACGTTGTAGCGGGAAGGGTGCTCCTCGTATAATTCCACGTCGCTGACGAGCGCGGAGCGTGCATGGCACGATTCCAACAGGTCGTGGCTGAGAATGGTATTCTCCGGGAAACGCCCGCTCATGGCCCGCTGGAAGGCATCCACATCGTAAATCCCCTTTCCGATAAACGAGCCTTCATGGAAGACATCCTGATACACGTCGGACACTTCCCGCGTGTAAGGATCGATGCCCGCGTCGCCGGCAAAAAGCCGGACGAACCAGGATCGCCGGGCGCTCGGCAGGCTTACCCCCACGCGCGGCTGCAGGATGCTGTAGCCCTCGTTGACAATTCCGCGCACGGCATCGAACACCGGACGGTTCAAGGGATGGGCCATCGTTCCGACGAGCTGGCGGGCGGCATCGCGCGGAAGCTGGGTGTCGGTGTCGAGCGTGATGACATACTTGATCGAGGGGAGGATTGCGGTCGCCCCGACGATCTCTGAGAAGCAATCGCTGCCGGCGCCCCGCAACAGGGAGTTGAATCCCGTGAGCTTTCCACGCTTGCGCTCGTAACCCATCCACAAACCTTCTCCGGCGTTCCAGCGGCGCGGGCGGTGAAACAGAAAAAAGAGTTCCCGGCCTTCGGACCGATATTTGCGGTTGAGCATCTCGACTCCGATCCGCGCCCGCTGAAGCAGCCCTTGATCTCCAGGAAGAACCTCCGCCGCCGCGTCTCGGAAATCCGTAAGCAAGGCGAAGTGAAGATGTCGGTCACGATTCGCGAGATGATGAATCTCCAGCGTCTCGATGAGGCGATCGACGCCTTCCAGGCTTGTGAGCATCGTGGGGACGACCACCATCGTGCGGCAATCCGGAGCAATGCCGGAGGAAAAATCCAGGCGCGGAAGAAGGCGGGGTTTTACCAGCAGCGTCGACAGCCAGTTCATCAAGGCCACAGCCAGCTGGCTGGCACAAAGAAGGAAAACAAGGGTGAAGACAATGAGCCTCCATCCCCGCACATCGAGCGTCCATGCCCGTCCGAAGAATCCGAGCGTGGCGAGCAGGGTGAGAACCCCGATGCCGCCCGCATAAAACGCCAGCGGAAAACGGTGTATGCATCGTTCGACAATCGTTCGCCAGGGCCACCGCGCCTTTGCCATGCGCCCCAACACGGACCGGCCTTTGTCGATCAGATAATAGCCCACATGGGCGCTCCGTTCGTCTCGCCCCTTTTCCCGGGCGCTGTCCGCAGCCAGTTGAATGGCGCGCCGCGCGACCTCCGCTTCCGGAAGCCGGCTGTGCCGGGCAAAGAACTCGACCGAATGGCGATAGCGATCACGGGTCGGGAAATCCATCTCGCCGTAAACGCAGGCGGGATCCGAACGCAAAATCTCCTCGACCAGGCTCAGGGTCTCCACGAACTCCTTCCAGTCCATGGCGCTCAGGAAACGAAGGCTGGCAATGCTGTGGCTGACGGAAACCTGATCGGCAGCCTGATTTTGACTCTCCTGATGGACAAGCTGCTCGATGGACAAGCCTTGTTCGACAAGCTGCTGCTCAAGCCAACTCCGAGCGAGATGCAAAACCGGACTTTGCAGCGACAAACGCTGGCAGAACTCCGCCACAAACGAACTGGAGATGGGAAGATCGGATTTCGCCATGTCCGCCACCACAACAACGAGGTGAGACGGATGCTTCTCCGCCATATCCTGCAGGCGATCCACCCACAGGTCGGCAAGATCGCGATCTTCACGGGCAATGGTCAATCGCGTGGTGATGCGTTGGAGATTTTCGATCAACCCCAGTCGCAACATGATTGGAATGGCCCACAATTCGCCGAGCTTCAAGGAACCCGCCGTCTGGTAGGCTGCGATGAAGGCGCTAAGCGGTCCCGCATCGATCTGCGCATCCACGTGCGAGATCAATTCGAGCACGATGTCGTAAACGCGCGGAAGTCCCGCGGATGGGCCGTTCAAGAGACGGGGCAACTCCCGGCTGTAGCCCCGGGGCAGATGCCGCCTGGCCATTTGAATCTGTTCTTCGATCAGGTAAAAGTTATCGAGCAGCCATTCGGCGGCGGGTGTGATGCGCCGGCTGGGATTCACAGCCAGAGTGGAGCGGTTGAAGTTTCGGAGGCTCTGCTCGTTTCCGTCCAATCGAGCCAGCAGCCGGTTGGCTCCGCGTTGGGTGACGATCCGGTGGTCCGCAGCCAGGGCTCGCGCATGGCGCGCGAGCTGTTCCACGCCGAACAATTCAGCCCGCAAAGGCGGCTCGCTTGCGCGCGAGCGCAAACGCGTTTTCCCGGCCATCCAGGTTTGCCAGCGTAACGACAGAGTCTGCATGTCGTTCCTACTTACCGACCGCGATTCCTGCCATTGAACACATCATGGGAATTCATCCTTTCGGTTGACCATCGATCCCCTGCCAATCCCGAAGTCGATGGGTTCGGACTCAGAAAGTGCAAGTCGCTCCTGTGGTGGTCGTTGCCCGCGTCCGGTAGATGTGTCGGGAAACGATGGGAATCGGCGCACCAGGGAATGTGGGTATCATTGGAATGCGATTATGCGCATTGGCCTAAATGAATGGTATGGGGTGTTATTCCCGTACAATCAATCGCCGTTCGACGAGGGTTACACCCCATTGTCCGGGCAACACGGAGAGCGCATTTTAAAGCGCTGAGAAATGATACGCGTCAACGGAGGCGGGTTGTTCGTCGGCCCGCCGATTCAAGCCTCTCCCACATATGACTCAAACCTCGCCACTCACCGGCTCGCATCTGCGGACCTACAATGCGATCTTCCAACATCCGATTGCGCATAATCTGGAATGGCGGGCAGTCCGCTCCCTTTTGGAAACGCTTGGCCATATCGCGGAGGAGCCCAACGGCAACCTGAAGGTAACGCGCAACGGACAGATCCTGGTCCTGCATCCGCCCCGCACAAAAAATGTCGCCGAGGCGGATGAGATCATGGACCTGCGTCGCTTTCTCGAGCAGTCGGAAACGGCGCCACCCGGCGCGAATGAAAAGGAGGCGCATTGGCTGCTCGTAATCGATCACCATGAGGCCCGCATCTACCGTTCCGAAATGCGCGGCTCCGTCCCGCAGCAGATCCTGCCGCACGAGCCGGAGGACTATTTCCGCCACGCGCAGGACTCCAAGGAATTTACCAAAGGCCAGGAAAAACCGGACCCCAACAGCTTTTTCGAACCGGTAACACGGGCTCTGCAGGCCACAGGCCAGATCCTCGTTTTCGGCACCGGCACGGGCACAAGCAGTGAAATGGACCAGTTCATTGCGTGGCTGAAGCATCATCACCCTGACGTGGCCAGGCGGATCATTGGCTCGCTTGTGATTGATGAGCACCATCTCACCGAGGGCCAACTGCTCGCCAAAGCGCGGGAATTCTACGCGAACACCCAAGCTTCCCGTTCATAAGATCCATCCGCGACCATGGTCGCACGCGCGGCAAGATCGCTTTACGGCGGTTTAGCGACGACGTGGACCGCGGAAGCCGTTCACCATGGCCATAAAATTCCAGGATTACTACGAAACCCTGGGCGTCGCGCGCGCCGCCACGCCAGAGGATATCAAGCTATCTTTCCGCAAACTCGCGCGTCTTTATCACCCCGATGTTGCAAAGAACAAGGTCGCCGGAGAGGCGAAGTTCAAGGAGATCAACGAAGCCTACGAAGTCCTGAGCGATCCCGAGAAGCGGCGGCGTTACGACGAGCTCGGCGCGAATTGGCAGGAAAACGTCGGCGGCGTGTCCACGCCCGGAAGAGGCGGTCGCGTCCGGACTTACCCTCCCGGGAGCGAGCCCGACTTCGAATACGACGGCACCGGCTTCAGCGACTTCTTCGAATCGTTCTTCGGCGGCGGACGCAATGGATTCAACGCCTACCGCCAATCGGCGGGTCGAGCGGACGGCGATGAGGAGACCTTCTCACGCCAAGGCCAGGACGTCGAAGCCGACATTCTCGTCACCCTCGAAGAGGCCCTGCGCGGCTCGCGGCGCAAGGTGACCTTGCGCCGTCCGGGCTCCAACGGAGAGGCCGACCGCACCGACACGTACCAAGTGCGCATCCCGCCCGGCGTGAGCGAGGGCCAGCGCATCCGTCTCGCAGGCCAGGGCGGAGCGGGACTGGGAGGCGGCGCCGCCGGCGATCTCTATATGCGAGTGCGCTATGCCGCACATCCCGATTTCAGAGTGCGCGGCGCAGACCTTTATCACGACATCGATCTTGCGCCGTGGGAGGCGGTGCTTGGGACGAGCGTCGCCGTCCCCTCTTTCGAGGGCCCGATCAAGGTGCGCATTCCGCCCGCCACCAACCACGGCGCGCAATTGCGCGTGCGCAGGCACGGACTTCCGAAGGGTCGAAGCGGAGAACGCGGCGACCTCTACGTCGTCGCCAACATCCAAGTGCCGTCACAACTCACCGAAAAAGAAAAATCGTTGTGGGAGGAGCTTGGCCGGACCTCGCAATTCAAACCTCGGGAGCAGTCGTGAACAGCCAAACTCATTCTTGGGCCCAATTCAGGAGCACATCATGAAAGAAACATATCAAAGCGAATCGATCGCCCTGCAACGCTTCGAACCGATGGCAGAGGACGTGTACTCCATCGAGGCTGTGGTGCACATCACCCAGACGCCGCGTCATCAAATCGCCGTCTATTGCCGCCTCGGCCTTATCTCTCCCGTCACGACGCCCGACCTCGATGGCTGGTGGTTCGATCACGAAGCGATCCGGATGCTGCGGCTGATCGAAGGCCTGCGCGTTGACACCGGAATGAACCTTGCGGGACTGCGTATCGTCTCGGGATTGTTCCGCGAGGTTGAACGCCTGCGGGAAGAAGTGCGCTCCTTGCGTCGTTCTTAGCCGGATTTATTCAATCGCAGGAGCCTGCTTGCAGGCGATGAGCGATGTTCGCCAACGGAAAATCGCCTGCAAGCAGGCTCCTACGTCGAACCACCAAACGGGTTTCAGTTTCTACGAATGAACCATTGATTTGTCTGCATGAGCCCGGCTTAGAGCGCTCTGAAATGGAGCCGCTTGCCCTAGGAACCGTCGGGAATTCCCCCTTGTTGTCGGGTAACACCCCATAGCCCCCAACAGGCTTCCGGCATACATTCGTGCAGCCAGATACAATGAGGAGGGCCATATCCCCAACGGGGTCCGACAGACAAACAACAGGGATGATTTATGTTACAAAACATCAAAGAGCTCTACGGCTACAAACTCGCCGCGGTGGATGGCGACATCGGCCATGTGAAGGACTTCTACTTTGACGACAAAACCTGGGTGATTCGCTACCTCGTCGCTGACACCGGATCATGGTTGGCGGGATGCCTCGTCCTGCTTGCCCCCCACGCTTTTTCGAAATTGGACCAATACGAGAAAACGCTGCATATAAAGCTGAATAGAAAGCAGATTCAAAACAGCCCCTCGATCGAGTCGCACAAGCCGGTTTCCCGGCAATACGAGGAAGAATACTACCGCTATTACGGCTGGCCGACTTATTGGGATTGCGGCGGCGGATTGGGCCTCGGCGGCTGTCCGGTGGTCATTCCGCCGCCGCGCAAGGAATCCCCTGCCCGCCCCACCCGTGCCGACCATCATCTGCAGAGCACCAAAGCTGTCACCGGATACACCATACAAACGGCCGATGGCACAATCGGCTCCGTGAACGACTTCATGGTGGACAGCAAAAGCTGGATGATTCGCGAGTTGGCCGTCGAAACCGGCCACTGGTATTCGGGCAAAGAGATCCTGATCTCACCCGGCAAAATCGATCGGATCAGCTATGAGGAATCGAAAGTGTTCGTGAGCCTCACCATGGCGGACATCCAGCGGACCGGAGAATACGAAGTCGCGAAGGTCGGCGGCAGGATTCTCTGAACAACAGATTGAGTGAGGAAACAAATATGACTGCCATGATAAATCACGAGATTCAACTGGTCTCCCGCCCCAAGGGCATTCCAACCGCAGCTAACTTTGCCCTGGTGCGGACCAGACTGAAGCCCCTGCAAGATCAGGAGGTGCTGGTTCGCAACCTTTTTATGTCGGTGGACCCCTACATGCGCGGTCGCATGAATGGCGAGAAATCGTACATTCCCCCATTTGAGTTGGGCAAAGCTCTCGATGGCGGCGCAGTAGGCGAGGTCATCGAGTCGCGTGCCAGCGAATTCAAACAGGGCGACGCCGTCACTTCCGATTTCGGCTGGCGTGAATACTTCATTGCTTCCCCAAGGGACTTGCATCCTGTCAGCCGCGAGATTGAGCCGCTTTCCGCCTACCTGGGCGCCCTCGGCATGACGGGTATGACTGCCTGGGTCGGTTTGAATCTGGTGGATGTAAAGGCGGACGATGTTGTTTACATTTCTGGAGCCGCCGGTGCGGTCGGGAGTGTCGCAGGGCAACTGGCCAAGTTGCGCGGATGTCGTGTCATCGGATCGACCGGTTCGACGGAGAAGGTCCTGTTTCTGCGGGAAGAATGCGGGTTCGATATCGCCTTCAACTACAAGACCGGCTCCGTCCTCGAACAACTGAACATCGAGGCGCCGGAGGGAATCGATGTCTATTTCGATAATGTGGGAGGCGATACACTCGAGGCGGCGCTCTCTGCCCTGAGGGTAAAAGGCCGGATCATCGCCTGTGGCTGCATCTCCGGCTATAACGATGAAAATCCGCGGCCCGGCCCCTCCAATCTATTCAACGTGGTTGCGAAGCGGCTGACGATGAAGGGGTTTATCGTCCGCGATTGGGCGGATCGTCGCGGTGAATTTGAAAATGAAGCGGGCGGATATTTCCGGGCCGGGAAGTTGAAGCACAAGGAAACACTCGTGAAGGGCATCGATCAGGCGGTGCGAGCCTTCATCGGCCTATTCGAGGGGGAGAACTCGGGCAAGATGGTGGTGAAGCTGGCCTAGATGGCGGCGAGATTAACCGGCCACTTCTCTCACGGTCGAGAAACCGGGCTGGAAGTGACGATGCTGGCGACCGTGTTGATGACGAGCAGCCAGGTGCCGCCATAGTGAAACAAGGGGCCGGTCAGCGCCCAGATTGCGATCGTGCCGATCGCGAGGGCGAAGACGGCAGGATGTCCGCTCGTCCGTACAACCGTCCGGGCAAATTTCTGGAAACCGCCCAGCAACCTGACGCCCACAAGCCGTTCTAGTTTTGGCATGTCGTTGTTTCTCAATTAATCGACATCAGCGATGAATCCAACGACGTTCTAGCATCTAGCCTCAATTGGTAGTGCTGGATTTGACCTTGGCGTAGGCTTCCTGCGTTCTCACCCAGGCTTGGCCGACCTTATCCTTCTCCTGGTCCCAGGTCTCGTGGGTGGCCTTGCTCAAGGCTTCGCCCATGGATCTCAAGTAAGACCGGGAGTCTTCCATTTCCTTCATGGCGAAATCCCAGTCTTTGGTGTCGGTGCTGCCCTTCATTGTAGAGCGTTTGGCGACCAATTCGCCGATCTGCTCATCCACCCTGGCCTCCAGCCGCTTGAGACCGGCGAAGAAGGGGATGCGCATCTCGTCGGTGCAATCCTTGATGTCGGCCCATTTGGCGGGGGCGAGGTCGAGACTGGCAGTGGCCGCGACCTGAACGAGGATGGCAGGTTCGGACCTCGCTGCCGGCGCCGTGCTTGTCATCGCAACCTTTGCGGGCTGCAACGAGGCTTCGGCGATCTTCTCCTTTTCGGCACAGCCAGCGGTTGAAAAAGCGATCAGACTAATAATCGCGGTAAAAAGATGGGTGAAGAGATTTGTTTTCATTCGGGATCTACTCCGTCGGAGCCGATAGCCACGAAAAGGCATAGCGCGGCAGAGCCGCAACCAAAGAGGCCAGATGCCAGAAGCCGGAAGCCAGAGTCAGCAGGGAAGTCGGAGGTCTGAGATCGGAGCTGTCCGTCTCGGATTTCCTCTCAGCCTGAGATGAATTGTAAATACTGTAGTACAAAAAAACTTGGAGCGGCGGAGCCGCAACCAAAGAGGTCTGTTTAGCGAGAGCTTCCTTTCTTCTTCTCCGCTTCTCCGCAGTAAAAAATGGGTGGGGGTTCCGATCATCCAATCCAAAGACATTTTTACTGCGGAGAAACGGAGAAGAAAGCCGTGCAGATTCCTCGCGGCCATTCGACTGGTTTTCTAATTTAGTTCCAATAGCCCTCGGTGAACTTATAGGCATTGCCCTGCTGCTCCCAGCGCGGCGACACCCACACCGAACCCGAATTCGGGGGCAGTTCCCAATGGCCGGCCATCCATTCGTACTGGTTGTTGCGCCAGGTCCAGTAGCCGGGGAGCCATACGTGCTGAGGCGACGGCTGGGCAAGCACGACCTCCTGCTGAAGCGCCGGCGGGGCCTGGGTCACCACGGTGGTGCTCATGACGGGCATTGTGGTCGAGGTCGTCGAATAACCGGGGTTGCCAACGACAACCGCTACGGGAGTCGCGGTCGTTGTCGTCGTCGTCGTCACCGAGCGGGTCGGTGCAGGCGGTGGCGGTGAGGAAAGCATATGCGACTCCGGCTCGGTGGCACATCCGGCCAGGAGCGTGAGAGCGCTGCAACATGCGAAGACTGGTGTGAACTGTCTTACCGCGCGACCGGAGGCCGAGGGTGACAGGTGGCTAAGAATTGTTTTTTCCATTTCTCGAGAATACACCGGCCACAGTCGCAGCGATATGGGTTGTTCTAGGTATGCCTGGAAAAACTCGCGATGCTGTCGGTGCCGTCCAAATCGGTAATGGTGGCGAAGGGTGCGGCCAGCACGGCCGGGTTCGACGCGCGATGCGGACAGGCCTGATCCAGGCAGCTTCGCACCGTGCCCGCCAACATTTGTATATCGTATGGTTTGGGCAGAAAAACGATCACGGGGTCGATCAGATCTGGCGACTTTGCGTTCTGCTCACAGTAGCCGCTCGAAATCACCACCTTGAGGTTCTCATTCGTCCGCTTGAATCGTTCGTACAATTCTATTCCCGTCATGCCTAAAGGCATTCTCATGTCCGCGAACAATAGGTCGATCGTTCCAGCGTACCGATCCCAGACTTGGATCGCCTCCGGGCCGTTGGCCGCCTCAAGGATGTTATACCCCTGCATCTGCAGGCCCAACGCGATCATGTTGCGAACAACGGCATCGTCTTCCACCACCAGAATCGTCTCCTTTCCCCCCTTTGCCCTCAAAACGACGGGGCTAGATTCGATCGATAGGGCTTTGGTCATGGCTGGAAGGTAAACGCGAAAAATACTTCCCTTGCCGACTTGGCTCTCCACTTCCACCCAGCCTCTATGTTGCTTCGTGATTCCAAAGACAGTCGATAAGCCCAAACCAGTGCCCTTGCCCACCTCCTTGGTCGTGAAGAAAGGCTCGAAAAGATGCATTACCGTAGCCTCATCCATGCCGCTGCCGGTGTCGGTCACCGAAAGACACACGAACAATCCCGCTCTCGCCTCAGGGTTCAATCGAAACGCCTCGGTGCCCAGCTCGACGAACTTGGCATCAATCGTCAGCCGTCCGCCCGTCGGCGCCATCGCGTCCCTCGCGTTCAAACACAGGTTCGTTACCACCTGTTCGATCATGGTCCTGTCCGCCTCAATCCACAGGGGTTTGTCTCCGGCGTGAAATTCCAAATTGACATCCTTGCTTAGCAGGCGCCGCAGCATGGTGAGCAGGTGTTCCAGCACCTCGTTCAGATTAACGGGCTTCAGGCCGATGATTTGCTGGCGGCTGAACAACAACAATTGCTTGGTCAAACCCGCTGCACGCTTGGCTTCGCATTCCAATTGCCTGAGCGAGTCTCTCATGCCTTCCCATAAGCTCGGATCATCCTGCAGCAAACTGAGATGAAGCAACATCGACGTCAGAATATTGTTGAAGTCATGCGCCATGCCGCCTGCCAATTGCCCCACCACCTGCATCTTCTGAGACTGCTGCAATTTGGCCTCCAATAGCTTTCGGTCCGTGATATCGCGGATATTGCACTGGATCACCTTCTGGCGATCGACCTCGTAGATGTTGCTGACAAACTCCACCTCGTGCGGCCGCCCATCCTTCGTTTTAAGCGGAAGGTTTTCATAGCGGATGTAGCCCTCCTTCTGCAGTTTCTCAAAGGCTTCCTCGGACAACTCACGGTCTCTGAAAAAGCCGATCTCCCAGAGTTGCTTTCCCAGGATTTCGTCGAGCCCATAGCCGAGCATATTCAGCACAAACGGGTTCGCGTCGTCGATCCGGCTCGTTTTTGCATCAAGGATGAGTATCCCGTCTTGGGCCGCCTCGAAAAGCCGGCGGTATCGGATCTCCGAATTTCGCAACGTTACCTGTGTCGTCTCTTCGTGTTGGAGGGATGCGTTCATTGTAACCTCAAGATGCGCGCCAGAGCGAGGTCATGACTGTCAGACGACAAGCATGGCCTTTGATAGCGATCGGGGGATGGTCATGACGGATAAAAAGGTGGCTAACAAAAGGTGCACATGCCTTCAGGCGCACCCGGGCAGAACTTGGCATTATGCGACCATACGCCGCAGCGCGGGCATGTGATAGGGGGTATAACCCGCAAGGTGTTATCCGCATATGCCGTTGTGCAACGAGCACGGTCCCCATTGTTGGTCGCCAAACCGAAACGCGTTTCGCGATTTTCGGTAAATACCCCATAGTTTCCAGCAGTCTCCCGGTACACACTCGCGACAATGGGGAAAATATGAATAAGCAAACACCTGTCAGCCACCCGATCTACAGCCTGCTACCCACGGAAGTCGCGGGATTCGATTCCCTGGCTGAAATTGCCCTGGATCTGCGTTGGTCGTGGAGCCATTGCGCCGACGATGTGTGGCGGCAGCTCGATCCTGAATTGTGGGAACTCACCTATAATCCCTGGGCTGTCCTGCAAACGGTTTCTCGGGACAAACTAGAGAGCAAGCTGGCCGATCCCGCCTTTCGAAAACGAGTCGCAAATCTCGTCGATGCCAAACGTCAGGCGACGGAGGCCCCTGCTTGGTTTCAGAAAGATCATCCTGAGTCGCCGCTAAGCTGTGTGGCCTATTTCAGCATGGAATTCATGTTGAGCGAGGCGCTCCCCATTTATTCGGGCGGTCTCGGCAATGTGGCTGGCGATCAGCTTAAAGCCGCGAGCGATCTCGGCGTGCCCGTGGTCGGCGTGGGCCTGCTCTACCAGCAAGGATATTTTCGACAGGTGATCGACCAGGATGGCACGCAACAGGCCCTTTACCCCTACAACGATCCCGGGCAGTTGCCGATCATGCCCCTGCGCCGCCCGAATGGCGAATGGCTGAGGTTGGAAGTCGCCCTGCCCGGCTACTCGGTCTGGCTTCGCACCTGGCAGGTGCAAGTCGGCAAAGCCAGACTCTATCTCCTGGATGCGAACGATCTCGCGAACCTCCCGGCACACCGCGGGATTACCAGCGAACTGTATGGAGGCGGCCCGGAATTGCGCCTGAAGCAAGAGATGGTCCTCGGGATCGGCGGATGGCGATTGCTCACAGCACTCGGCCTCCAGCCGGAAGTCTGTCACCTGAACGAAGGACACGCGGCTTTCGCCGTGTTGGAACGCGCGTGCAGCTTCATGCAGGATAACGAGCAGCCCTTTGACGTCGCACTGGCGGCCACGCGAGCGGGAAACCTATTCACCACCCACACTGCTGTGACCGCCGGCTTTGACCGTTTCTCGCCTGCCCTTGTCGAGCGATACCTCAGGGGGTATGCGGAGAAGAAGCTCGGAATCTCACTCCACGACCTGCTGGCTCTGGGCCGCCAGAATCCCGATAACGAGGACGAGCCTTTCAACATGGCTTACCTAGCCGTGCGCGGGAGCAGGGCTGTCAATGGGGTCAGCCGACTGCACGGACGGGTGAGCCGGCATCTCTTTTCACCGCTTTTTCCGCACTGGCCGGAGGATGCGGTGCCGATCGGACATGTGACCAACGGAGTTCATATGCCCAGTTGGGACTCGGCGGCGGCCGATGATCTTTGGACGGAGGCCTGCGGTAAAGACCGCTGGCTCGGCACGACGAAAACACTTGAGCAAGATATTCGCGGCCTCTCCGACGCCAAGCTCTGGCAATTTCGCACGGCCGCCAGCAAACCGCTGATCGACTATGCCCACTCACGCCTGGCCCGGCATTATGCCGCCGCAGGCGAGTCGCCCGAGGTGGTCGAGGAAGCGAGGCATCTCTTCGATCCCAATGTATTGACACTGGGCTTTGCGCGGCGCTTTGCGACCTACAAGAGACCGAACCTGCTGCTGCATGATCCCGAGCGACTCCTTCGCCTGTTATCCAATCCTCAGCGCCCCGTGCAGCTCATCATCGCCGGCAAGGCTCATCCCGCGGACATGGCGGGACAGGCTCTGATCAAGGAATGGATACACTTCATTCGCCAACCCGCGGTGCGTCCCCATGCCATTTTTCTCAGTGATTACGACATGCTCCTCACGGAGCATTTGGTGCAAGGGGTTGATGTCTGGCTCAACACACCGCGGCGGCCTTGGGAAGCCTGTGGAACGAGCGGCATGAAGGTGCTCGTCAATGGCGGTATCAATCTGTCGGAGTTGGACGGTTGGTGGGCGGAAGCCTACGCGCCCGAACTTGGCTGGGCATTGGGCGACGGCCGGGAGCACGGCGACGATCCGGCCTGGGACGCCGTCGAAGCCAACGCGCTCTACGATCTGCTCGAGCGGGAGGTGATCCCGGAGTTTTATGCCCGGGACAAGAGCGGAATACCCACTGCATGGGTCAAGCGGATGCGGGAGAGCATGGCGTATTTGACGCCGCTCTTCAGCGCCAACCGCTCGGTGCGCGAATATACCGAGCAGCACTATCTTCCCGCCGCCACCGCGTATCGGGGGCGTGCCGCCGACAAGGGCGGCGCGGCCCGGAAGCTAGTCGATTGGCGAAATTCGCTGGCTTCGAAATGGTCCTCACTCCGCTTCGGTGCCGTGACCGTGGAAACCAAAGGCGAGCAGCATGTTTTTTGGGTGGACGTATTCCTAAAGGATACGAAGCCAGACACTGTCCGAGTTGAGCGTTATGCCGACGGAGTAAACGGCGGCAGCGCGATACGACAGGAGATGACGCGCGTGCGGCCGCTGGCGGATGAATCGGGCGGCTACGCCTATAGCGCAACCGTATCTTCCGCTCGTCCGCCGACGGCTTATACGGCGCTCATCATGCCGCATTGCGACGGTCTCTCCGTGCCACTGGAACTCAGTTGGATCCTCTGGCAGAAATGAACCTAGAAAACTCAGTTGAATGGCCACAAAAATCATAGCGCGGCAGAGCCGCAACCAAAGAGGTGGCATAGCAGTTTGAAGCTTTAAGCCGTAAGTTGGACCGACCATGGCTGTCGGCGATTGGCTTTCAGCGATCGGGGAAACCTCATCAAGCAATACAGTCGCTCGTTCTGGAAATCCTCTCAGGCTGAGACGAGTCGAGATCGCTGTAGTACAATGAGCACAATAATAGGAAGTTAGTGAATCCGAGAGGCTTTCAGATCATTCACCTGCCGGGTGATCATGCCAATTCCTATATGTCTTTGTTTTGGTGTTTATTGTGTTTCTGTCTGATGTCGCTGCCCTCGGTAGTGGCCATTCAGTCTGCGGATTAAGGATGAATGCGCGCTGCGCCTCGACGCCCATCACAGGCGTAGTAGTGTAATACCCCATGGCGCCTCTTGCGTTCGCAGGCTAGGGTCGCGCTCCTAACCTGAAGGGAAAACATCATGCCGAACAAAAACGCATCCACAAACTACCCCATCCTGCCAGTGCTCGCTGAGCGCTGGAGTCCCTACGGTTTTGCCGACCGTCCGGTGGCCGACGCCGATCTCCGATCATTGTTCGAGGCGGCGCGCTGGGCTGCATCTTCCTACAATGAGCAGCCTTGGAATTATTTGTTCGCCAGCAGGGAAAACCCGACTGAATTCGCCCGACTCCTCTCCTGCCTCGTGGAGGCCAATCAGGCGTGGGCGAAGGCCGCGCCGGTGCTGGTGCTGGGCGTCGTCAGTCTGCAATTCGCCAAGAACAACAAGCCCAATCGGGCCGCCGTCCACGATCTTGGCCTGGCCTCGGCCAATCTTGTGATAGAGGCGACGGCACGCCATCTCGCCGCCCATCAGATGATCGGCATTCTTCCCGACCAAGCGCGGAAAATCTACCAGATCCCGGAGCATTTCGAGGCGTGGACTGCCATTGCCATCGGCTACGCCGCCGACTCGGCCAGAACGCCCGATGTCATGCAAGAACGCGATCAGTCACCGCGACAAAGAAAGCCGTGGAGTCAGTTTGTATTCACCGGAAAGTGGGGACAGTCGGCGTCGCTTGCGGGGAAAACATCCCCCGTTCCGGGCGCTGCCACCGCATAAGCCGGGGCGTAGGCACCAAGCGCAATCAGACTCGCACAAAATCGATGAAGCCGCGCTCGACGTCGGTGCGGACCAGCTTGACTTGGACGCGGTCGCCCACGTCGAGGCCTTGGAACCCGCGCTCCAGCCTGCCTTCAGTCGGCGGCTGGAAGATCCGGACCCACGTGCCTTTGTCCGATGCACCGGTGACAATACCGCCGAATCTCGCCCCAAGTCGCCCGGACAGGAGGAGAGCCGCCGCCGACTTCCGGACCCGCCGCTCGACTTTGGACGCGTCGTTCTCCCGCTCCGTGCAGTGCTTCGCGAGTTCCACGAGCTCGGGGATGGCATAGGGAGACGGCGCCCCCGCCATCGCAGCTTTTAGGAGTCGCTGCGTGACAAGATCGGGGAAGCGGCGGTTCGGCGCCGTGGAGTGGGTGTAATCCTTTACAGCGAGTCCGAAGTGTCCGGGCGCCGCGCCGCCCGGCGGATCGAGCGCATACTCCCCTCTCCCGATAAGCTTGACCACAGCCAGGGAGAGATCGGAGAACTTCTCCGGTGCAGCCTCGCGACGCCGGTCTAGAAAGGCTTCGAGGGCCGCGGCATCCGGCTCGTCGGGGAGCCGATCGCCGAAGCCAAACGCAAGCTGCGCGATGCGATTCCAACGTTCCGGAGACTTCAAAACCCGTCGCAGGGAAGGAAATTTCTTCGACTCAAGGTAGGTCGCAGTCGCTCCGTTCGCGGCAATCATAAAGTCCTCGATCAACTGCATCGCCCTGTTCTTTCGATCCAGCTCGAGATTGGAAAGGACGTCGCCGTCGAAAACGACCTTCGCCTCGACTGTCTCGAGGCTGAGCGCGCCCTGGCGGTGCCGCAGATCCACGAGCCGCCGGGCCACGCGGTCCTGAATGCGGAGATTCTCGTCGAGTCCCGGAATCTCCGCGATTCGCCGGGGCGCCGAGCCTTTGCCATCCAGCCACGCCGCAACGCTTCGATAAGCCAGTTTCCCGTGGTTCCGGACACGTGCCCGGTAGAGATCCGACGCGGCGAGCGAGCCGTCGGCCTCGAACACCAGGTCAACCACTACGGCAATCCGTTCCTGGTCCTCGTTCAACGACGTGAAATTGGTGGAAAGCGCCTCCGGGAGCATGGGGAAGATGGCAGCGGGCGTATAGACGGAGGTCGTATTGCGCGCCGCATGGCCGTCGAGCGCCGTCCCTTGCCGCACCAGTGCGTCCACATCGGCGACCGCCACGAGGATTCTGACCCGACCATCCGCGAGCGGCTCGGCGAGCGTTAGCTGGTCAAGGTCGCGGGAGTCGTCGTTGTCGATGGACGCCCAGAGCCGATCGCGCAGGTCGCGCACATCGGCAGCGGCTTCGGCAGGTCCGCCGATCGCCGCCAGCTCCAGCTGCGCCGCCTGCGGAAAGTCCGGCTCCAGGCCGCGCTCGATCATTGCCCGGCGCGCAAGCGCAGCCAGAGTCGCCCGGTCGGTCGATTTTCCATCCATTGGATTCATGATCGTAGAAAACACAGTTGAATGGCCACGAAAAGGCCTAACATGGCAAAGCCGCAACCAAACCCATTCGACGGATTCGACAAACTCGCCACCAACAAGCTCAAGACCGACGGAATGCCAGAGCCTAAAAGCCCGTGCCCGAAACCCGGTTTGTCACGTATTACGTGACAAAGCCAAAGTTGCATAACCCCTCGCCAAACCTTCCGAGTCTACTTTTCTGCGCTGCTTAACTCCTCTGAGAATCCTTCCCCCTGCGATCCGACCTCAGTCTTCGGAAAGGCCAAACTCCAGTGCTTTGTCACGTAATACGTGACAAAGCGGGATCGGTGGATCAGCCACGTGCGCAGGGTGCCCAAGGTTGGGGGCCGAAATGCCGCTATCTAGCATCCGCAGACAAAAATCCTCCTTGGCTGAAAAGGCTGCGTGCCTCTTCGAAGCATTCTCCCGAAAACGGCGTCAACAGGGGTGGCCTCCGGCTCATTTCGGCGGGCGAGGATGCGTCTGCGCCGGCTCAGGAGGCGCTACACTTTGCCGCCCTCGTTTTCAAATCGGGACAATTCATCAGGCTCGGCGTTCGCCTTCGGCTCCGCTGCACTTCGATTGTGCCAGATTTCCAAAAGCACCTGGGTGACCGTCAAAACCACGGGACCCAGAATCAGACCGGCCGGTCCAAACAGAATCAAGCCCCCAACCACTGAAATAAAGGCAAGGACGGTATGGAGTTTCAAACGCCTCCCCACCACGATCGGACGAAGCAGGTTGTCGATCGTACCGACGACCGCCGCACCCCAAATGGCGAGGATGAGAGCCTTTTCCCAACTGCCTTCCATTGCGAGCACGAGTACCGCCGGAATCCAAACGATAAAGGCGCCCAACACCGGCACCAACGAAAGCAAAGCCATCACCACTCCCCAGAGCAGCGGCGCCGGCAGGCCCAAACACCAGAACATCAGCCCGCCCAACAATCCCTGCACAAGAGAGACCGCCAGCGTTCCATAGACCGTGGCAAAAATGGTATCGCCGACCCGGCCAAACAGCCGGCCCATTTCCGATTCCGACAGAGGCGACAGAGACCGTAGCAACTGGAGCGCTGCCCGACGGTCGCGCAGAAAGAAGAAAAACAGATAGAAGGTCAGGAGAAGCTCAATCGCCTCAACCACGGAGCCCTTGATGAAGGACGCGCCGGTGGTGGCCATCCAGCCGGCGACCGTCTTGACGTTTGCCGGAAGGTTCTGGCGCTCCATCCAATCCGCCAGGGGAGCCATGCGCGGATGGGCTTCGAGGGCGCGCCGCCACTCGCCGGACTCAACCTTCGCCTTGATGAGCTCCGCGCCTTTCGTCGCCTCATGGACGAGCCGTTGTCCCACGAACGCCGCTGAAACCACCACGATCAGGGCGACCACCAAAACGGTGACCGTGGCCGCCAGGTCGGTGTATTTCACTTTTGTCTCAAGCCACCGATGAAAGGGAGTGAAAACAACCGCCAATGCGAGCGCCCAGACAAGCGCGGACGCAAAAGGCAGTGCCATCCGGTAGCAGAGATAGATCCCGACAAGAGTCGCCCCCATCAGCACAAGTGTCCGGACATGGCTGCGCGACCCCCAGTCATTCGCGACTGGAGTGGCCGGTGAATCGGTTTCGCGTTCGCTCGTCATCTCAGCCCGCATGTGTGCTCTTCTTGGTGCGCCTTTTAGTCCAGCTACGGAACACGCTCCGCAGGCTAATCCGCCACAAGCTTGACGGACGCATCGCCGCGCAGGGCTTTGGAATAGGGGCAAGTCTTGTGCGCATCGTCCATGATGTTCTGAACCTGGGCGCGATTGATACCGGGGATTTGAGCGTGCAGTTCCACCGCCAGGCCATAGCCGCCTTCGTCATCCTCGATCAGGCTCACCATCGCCCGAACTGTGGAATTTTTGACCGTTGTGTCGTGCTTCTTGGCCGCGCCGATCAAGGCGCTGTGGAAACAGGCGGAATAGGCGCCCGCAAACAACAGCC
>JBAZHQ010000022.1:0-25342 GCA_041652235.1 Opitutaceae bacterium
ATCGAGACGCCGTCGGGCAGAGAGTCGGGCAATTCGATGGGATCTCCCTTGGAATAGCTGTCGGGATATCCCTTGGCGGCGATGACCACGCAAACCGCATAGTTGGCTTTCACCACTAGTTTCATGCCTTTCATCTCACCCTTGGCCGCAGCCCAAAGCAGGGAGAGAACATCGGTCGCGAGTCGGGGGAGCACGACCTGGGTCTCCGGATCTCCAAAGCGCGTGTTGTACTCGAGCACAACCGGCCCCTCCTGCGTCAGCATGATGCCAATGAAGAGCGTGCCGCGAAAATCGATGCCTTCGCTCGCGATGGCGTCGACCGACGCACGGACGATCTCCTGGTCGATGCGATGGAGAAGATCCACGGTGACAACCTCGGCTGGCGAATAAGTGCCCATCCCGCCGGTATTTGGCCCCGTGTCGCCGTCTCCCGCGCGCTTATGATCCTGCGAAGTCGGCAGAATGATGTAGTCGCGCCCCGAAACGATCACCAAAATGGACGTTTCCTCGCCGACCAGACAGTCTTCGATGAGAATCTGCCGCCCGCTGGCGCCAAATTTATCGCCTTCGAGCATATCCCTCACCGCCTGCCTGGCTTCCTCGCTGGACTGCGCGATGATCACTCCTTTGCCGGCGGCAAGGCCGTCCGCCTTGATGACGATCGGTGCGGGACGCGAGTCGAGATAGGCCAGCGCGGGAGCGACCTCGCTGAAGATGCCGCAGGCGGCGGTGGGAATCCTGTGCTTGAGAAGAAGCTGCTTGGTGAAAACCTTGGATGCCTCGAGCCGTGCTCCGTCGCTCTTGGGACCGTAGGCGGGAATACCCGCGGCGTTTAGCGCATCGACCAAACCCAAAGCGAGCGGCACTTCCGGCCCCACCACGACGAACTCGACATTCTCTCTTCGGGCCAGATCGACAATTCCGGTTATGTTGTCGGCTGGCACCGGGAAACAGGCGGCATCCCGGGCGATACCGGCATTGCCGGGTGCGCAGAGGAGACGCGGATTGGCTGGCGAAGCGGCGATGGCCTTTACCAGACAGTGTTCGCGACCTCCTGAGCCGACAACTAGGACTGATTTCGGAAGAGACATAGGACGCGGCCAAGGCGAACAGATTCCTGGATTTCGACAAGCGAGATTGCGTGAAAATCGGGTAAAATATTCGAGGCACTCGTGAACAAATGGCGAATGACGATGTTTGCCAGCCGCATGGCCGATTCTGAACAACCGGGAAAGATTGCACGCCTGAATCTGGCGGTGGATTTTGTGCCATGCCTTATTTTCTTCGGGATTATTTTCTGGCTCGTCTTTTAACAGGAACGCCCGGTGTTCAGGGCGTCGGGGGGGGCGTTTTGACTGTTTTAAGAAAAATATCGCAAGTTAACGGGAAACAATGTCCCGTTCCGTGCTGTCACGCCAATCCATGAGGAAAATCACTTTACTCTTGTTCACAGTCCTGAGCGCTCTCATCGCGCGAGCCGGCTTCATGTCCGGCGCCGGCGACGATGATCATCCGGCTCAAGCTCCAGTGGTGAACCTTTCTTTTGCGACGGAGGAATTCATTTACGTTCCAATTTATACGACTTCGATGGGCTTTAGGATGCTCTCGGGAGCCAAGGCCTCGTTTTCAGGGACAAGCACCATCAAGTCTCCAAGTGTGGATATTGGCTCTCCGACAGGGGTGTACGTGCTTCGCACCTATGCCGACGGATCGGTGGGGTTGGATACCCGTACAGATTCAAATGGCGTTTATATTGCATCGGCAGACGGCCTAACCCCGACGTTTCAATATAACTTGCCAGCTTCGCAGGAGTCGGTGAATGGCTATCTTGCGTTTCATGTTAATGAAGCGAAGGTCGATGATTCGACTCCCCGCGTCAAAGACCCCGGATCGATGGCGGGCTTTGAGGTTACAGTCTCGCGCGATTTGCCTAATTGGCTAGGGAAGAGAGTATTACTCAAGGTCACAGCCGGGTTTGCACTCAATGACATAAAGTCGCAAGTCATCACCGATGTGCCTGCAACGATATCCCGCACTACCGATTTATATTCGCTCAATGGCTCGTTGCCTCCCGGCACCGGCTACAGCGGCAGTACCAGCGGATCGATCACGATCACGAATCCCGATGGAAGCACCAGTTATCTTGCCACGAACAGCGCCACTCTGATCAGCGCGCAACCCAACAGCCGGACCACTGCCGACACTATCAGCAACACGGCGGTGACAAATACCTACAAAGTCAAAGGCGGCTATTTCACCGCCCGGCTTGGTCCCACGTTTGTGTTCCCATTCTCCGAAAAGTTTCGAGCTTCGCTAAGCCTGGGATTCCTGGCCCTGTATTCCGCCACGAAATTCGATGTCGACGAGGAATTTCGGACTGATGATCAATTACCCATGACCCAATCCGCCTCTGATGTGGAGAAGAAGGTCCTGCCTGGCTACTATGTGGACGCCAACCTCGAATACTGGGTCACGGAAAAAACCGGATTTTACGCTGGTGCGGCCTATCAAGGCGGTGGCACCTATACGCAGGTGATCAGCACGGAGGACATCAAGTACACGACGAAGATCGACTTGAAGAGCCTGAGTGGCGTTCGTGCCGGCATGAACATCCGCTTCTAAGCGGAAGCGAGAAAGAATCTGGAATCTAGGAGTTAGGAGCTAGAATGATTTCTGACGCCGAGTGCTGCTGGATTCATTCTAACTTCTTCCGTTTCAGCTTCCGGCCTTCAGCCTCTCCAGGTCGCTGAGGACTGTCTCGATAGGGATTAGCTTCTCGGCGGGAAACAGACTGTTGATGCGGGCAATCACCTGGTTGATGATCCCATCGGGGCAGGAAGCGCCGCCTGTGATCAGGACTCGTTTGGGACTGGTGTCCGCCGGCCATAATTTACGCAATTCGAGGCGGCCGATGGGGGCTCGGGTGCCTTTTGCCGGGAAAACATAGTGTTCCACTTCGGAAAGCGAGCGGATGGCGGCCTCCGATTGAATGAAGAAAGCCTTCTCGTGCAGCTTCTCTTCGCAGAGCCGGTAGAGCTGGTAGGTGTTGGACGAGTTTTCTCCGCCGATTACAAACGCGGCATCCAGATGCTGCTCCAGCGCCCGGGCAAGGGCATCCTGGTTTACCTGAGTGGCGTAGCACAGGGTGTCGCGCTTGCTCGACCCTCCGACGCGCGATTCGTCGCCGAACTTGCGCCGGTAAACGGAGCGCAGGTGATCGATGATGCCAAGGGTCTCGTTCGAGAGCAGAGTGGTCTGGTTCACCACTGCAATGCGCTCGAGGTGGATGGCGATATCGAATCCCGGAGTATGGCGGCCTGCGAAGAGAGCGTCGAAGCGGTCGCGCGCCGCCATGCTGTCGTCCATGAGAATGATCTCCCCGAGCTGCTTTGCCTCGTCCAGATTGCGCACGATCAAGGCAGGGGCATGACGGCGGGTGTTGGAGAAGGTGGCCTTAGTTTCCTCGTGCTCATGCTTGCCATGGATGATGACGGAATAGCCCTCGCGACCGTAGGCCCGGGCCGCCTTCCATACTTTTTCCACCAACATGCAGGTGGCGTCATATTGGCAGACGGCGATGCCTTTCCTTACCAGGCGCCGCTTGTCCTCATCGGTTGCGCCGAAAGCGGGTATGATGACGATGTCGTCGGCGCTCAGAGTGTCCCAGACGAGTTTCTCGCCCGGGGCGCCGGTGGAGCGCTTACCCTCGACGGTGAAGAACGCACCCTTGTCGGATTGCAGGTAGCGGAGCCCCCGGCGCAGGAGGTCGGCGTTCACAAAGGGATTATGTATCAATTCGGACAGCATGAAGACCCTGCGTCCGGGATTGGAGGCGATGGTTTCATAGGCTCGTTCGATGGCGTTCTTTACGCCCAGGCAGAATCCGAAATGGCTGGGAATGACATAGCTCACTCCGCCGAAATCCAGGACTACGGGCATTCCGGCGCTGCGTTCCTGCTGGCGCGCGATGCTCTTGATGGCGTTGCAGAGCCTGGAAAAGTAGAGGCTGCTTGACCCGGGGTCCTGCTCATAAATGGAGGAATTCCGCTCCTTTTCCGGGCGAAACTTGTAGATGAAGTCGTTCTCGCCGAGGTGCAGGTAGGGGATGTCGATCAGGTAGGGATCGAGCCGGGCCAGCATGGCGGCGAAAGCAGGCGCGAGCGACCCGGCTGATTTCTCGAGGCTTTCGATGCACTGGAATTCGATCCCGGAGTCATTCGCCTTATCCTGCAACTGGACGAAAAAAAACCGATAGTTGCGATTCTCCGTTACTAGAGAGAAGAACTCCGACGGCGGACTATGGAGCGGAAAGGCGGATTCCAGGCGCTGCACGGCCGCGGCTTCATCGCCGCCGGTGAATGCCAGCTCCAACGCCGATCCCAGCCTGCGCACCGCAAGCCGGTTGTTCCCGTCGAACGCGAGGATGGCGAACGTGGCTGGAACGGAGGAGGGCGTCATGGCGGAGAAAGAAGGACAACCGCTCCCGTCCATTTGGCAAATCGGATATGGGATCAGCGGGACATGCGGCAGGATGCTGAATCAGGGATTGTCTTAGTTCTGAGGGGAACGCAGAGGTCGCGGAGGGGAAGAGAGGTAGCAAAGGAGCGGAGCGTATTTGGATGAGCTGAAAAGCAAAGGATTAGAAAACTGCAATGCAGCGAAGAAACAAAGTGATCGATCTTTGATTCTTCGCTTCTTTGCAGTTCAAAAACATTTTTCTGAACACCGCGTTCTCCGCCTTGAGGTGACGTTCTCGGGCAATAAGCGATCCATAATGTCGGTCTTTATGGCAAGGAACCAGAAAAGCCGATCGCCGGCAGCCGACCGCCGACAGCGAACGCCGGAAGGTGCCCAGCCTAGAGCTTCATTAGCTCGGATGTGGGCGGAACGTCTTTGACGATTTGCGAGGGGAGGGGGCCGACGCCGAGGTAGCGCAGATTGGGAAGGCGGGAGGGGAGGCGGTCGCCGTAGGCGACCTGGACGAGGCTGCGCATCATGGCGGCCACGTAGCGCCGGGCATTCAGGGGAAGGTCGCCGAAGCGGCGCACGCCGGAGATGTCCTCGGCCCAGCCGGGATGGGCGGTGGTGACGGGGCGCAGCGTGCGGCGCACGGCCTCGTTGCGCGGGACATGGGCGAAGCGGCGTCCGTTTGTATCCTGGTATGCGATACAAATCTGAAGATCGCCCTTCCAGTCGCCCGCCCAGGTGAGCGCGTCGAGCTTGTTGATCATCACATCCTGGAAGCCGCCGTAGCGGAGGGCGTCGCCCTTCTCCACGGCATCGTACCAGCCCACCATGCGCTGGCGTCCCGTGCTGGTGCCGAACTCGATCTTCTTGAGGATCTGGCTCAGGGGATGGGCATCTTCCATCTGGGTCAGGAAAGTGTGCGTGCCCACCTTGGTATCGTAGGCCTTGGCCACGCCGAAGGTGTGCATGGGCTGGGCGGGGATGCCCGCGCTTTCGAAAAGCTCGGGGGAATAGGTGTGGGAGGCGGTCTGGTTCGGGGAGAAGCCGCGGCGCTTGTCGAGCCAGTAGGATTGGCCGAACTCGCCGATGATGGTGCGGCCTGCGTCGAGCTCGCCCAGGACGATCTCGCGCACTTCGCCGATGTTCCGGGCCAGGGAGGAGCCGGCCTGCCAGTAGGCTTCGGTCAGGACGTCGAGATTGAGAGTGAAAGGCCGGGTTCCGCGGAAGCGAGTGAAGTCGAACTCCTCCTTCGGAAACACGCCCAGCTCGATCGTCTCCGCATGGGCGCGCAGTTCCGCGGAGCTGAGCTTGTCGAAGAAGCCGCTCCAGGTCGCCTCGCTCACCTGGCAGACGTGCTGGATGATTCGCACGGCCCTGTTGGCTCGCTGGGCGAGCTTGCGGGCGAAGTTTTCCCGGGTGTCGAGAAAATCGGCGTAGTAAATCTGCCACTGGCCGACCTCATCCTGATAGGCCGGGGTGATGCCGCGGCCCGTGGAACCGCGGGGTTCCTCCTTCAGGATGTTCACCCGATAGTCTTCCCAAGCCAGATCGAGCAGGCGGTGTGTGAGGTCGGAGACCAGGGTGCGCTCGTCGATGATGAGACGCGATAGGACGGCATAGTCGCGCTTTTCGAGAGGACGCGTTTCCCACCAGATCTTGCGCGGATCGGCGACGACGCCGGCGCCCACGCACAGGTGCTTCACGCTTGCCTCCACAACGCCGGCGGGCAGGAGATTGAGCTTGATGCCACCGGCGGTATGTCCCGAGTTCGCGCCGCCGTTGACCTTGATTACGGTGGATACCGGGGACCGTGTGGAACGGAGTTCCTCGACGACCTCGGGAATGAGACGACCTTTGCCCTCGTCACCGAAGGAAATGCCGACGTCAGCGATGAGCTGGCTGGAGAAGGGAAGAAGTGACATGGTTGCGACTTGGCAACCGAAGCGTGCAAGCCCCTGTTGCCACGAAGCAACAACTCTGAATGCCCACGGAGATCAAGCTTTTGTTGCAGCGCAGATTGCAGCCGGAGGCTGCAAGCAGGCAGGCTCTAGAATCCTTGAACACGCCAACCTTGACCAAACAAGTCAAAGTCCGGAACCCTGAAGATTAACTGCAAAGAAACTAAGAATCCAAGAGCAAGCCGGAAGGATTTGGATTGATGGCTAATTTCTCCCCAATCCGATCTTCGATTCTTTGCTTCTTTGCAGTTCAACATGTCTCGTCGGGCTGGGGCGAAGTCCCGTTAGGTTTTAAGCTCTAAGTAAAACCGTCAGAATAATACCCCGACGGATTGCTTGCGTCAGGAGTGACTTCTCCAAGCCAGTTTGGAACTTAAAGCTTCAAGCTTACAACTTATAGCTAATTTTTGCGGGCGACCTCGATGACATCGTGGGGGGCGGCTTCCTTTTGGCCTGCGGCGCTCACGCGGATGTAACGGGCTTTCATGCGAAGCTCTTCGAGGGAGCGCGCACCCAGGTATCCCATGCCGCTCTGGAGGCCTCCGATCAGGTTCGCAAGAACCTCGTCCACGGAGCCGCTGACCTCCTTGAGGGCCTCGATGCCTTCGGCCGTGAGCTTGCGCGTCTTGTCATTCTTGTCCTGGCCGTAGCGTGCGGCGCTGCCGGCCTTCATGGCCGCGGCACTGCCCATGCCCCGGTACTGTTTATAAAGTTTCCCGCCGATCTCCATGATCTCGCCCGGGGCTTCCTTGCAGCCGGCGAGAAGACCCCCGAGAATGGCGCCGTGCGCCAGCGTGAGGGATTTGACGATGTCGCCGGATTTCGTGATGCCGCCGTCGGCCAGGATGCGCACGCCCTTCCTGGCTGCGCCCTTGCTGGCAACGTAGAGAGCGGTCATTTGCGGGATGCCGACGCCGGCGACCATGCGGGTCGTGCAGATGGAGCCGGGGCCCTGGCCCACCTTGACGATGTTGGCGCCGCAGTCGGCAAGGAACTCGACGCCCGTGGCGCTGGTGACGTTGCCCGCGATGATGGTGAGGGTCGGGAACGCGGTGCGCAGCATCTTCACCATATCCCCCACGCCAACGGTGTGGCCGTGGGCGGTGGAAACGGCGACGCAGTCGATTGACTCGTGCACGAGCTGGCCAACATGGGAGAGGATCTTCTCCCGGTCTAGGGCGCCATCGGGCTTGCGGAGGGTGGAGACCGCCGCGCCGCAAACGAGCCGGAAGGAGGAATCGCGCGCGGGCTTCAGCCGGGATTTCGATTCGCCCATGATGCGCTCGACGTCCGTGCTCGTCACCAGGCCGCGGAGACGATCCTGGTCGTCAACCACGAGCATTTTGTTGATGCCGATGTGATCGCTGAAGAATTGATCGGCGAACGTGATGGCGTCCTGCCCCAGGTCGCGGACGTTTACGGTGATGAGCTTTGCCCGGGGCGTCATGGCCTCGATCACGCTCTTGGCGTGGTAGCGCTCCTTGACGATGCTGCCGGGCAGGAGGCCGACCAGCTTTCCGGAGGCATCGACGACGGGGAAAGTGAGGAAGCCATACCGCTTGTTTTCCACCATCTCGATAACGCCGCCTATGCTGAGATCCGGTGCGATGGTGATGGGATCCTGGATGAAGCCGTGCACGTAGTGTTTCACTCGCGCGACTTCCTTCACCTGGTCCTTTGAGCTCATGTTGTAATGGATGAGGCCCATGCCGCCATTGAGCGCCATCGCGATCGCCATGCCGGACTCGGTGACGGTGTCCATGTCCGAAGAGAGGACCGGGATCTGCAATCTCAAGGATTCGGAAAGCTGCACGGCGGTGTCTGCGTCCTTCGGCAGGATCTCCGTGAACAGCGTTGCGAGCGTGATGTCGTCGAACGTGAGGGCGCTTGGAATGCTTGCCCTGAAGAACTCGTCAGCCGCCTTATAAAACTCGGCGTCTGCGTTGGAGGAGTCGGCAACTGCTTTTGTCATAAGTTGCCGCTATCGCAGTATGCTTTTCAGGGGAAAGATCAACAAGAATGTGTTTTTTGGCCTTTGCCAAGGCACACGCTTCGATGTGCGCGCCTGTGGAGACTACTTGCCCCTTTACGTCGATGAGGAATGGGGTTCATTGGAGAGGAGACCGGCTTGCCCGCCATCCTGCGCATCACATGAGCATGAAGATCTTTCATCGACGTTACTCGCTCGCCTTCAAAGAGCCGGTACGCACCGCGCATGGCATGTGGGAGCGCCGCGAAGGAATCATTATCCGGATCGAAACGGAGCAGGGAGGGCTGGGGTTCGGAGAAGTGGCGCCCATCCCGGAGTTCGGCACGGAAACAGTTTCCCAGGCGGAGGCGGCGCTGCACGGGCTTGATGGCGGGATTAGCGAGGAAGGCATCGCTTCGATAGCGGCAAGACTGCCGTGCACGTCCGGAGCCTTGCGAGCGGCCTTCGGGATGGCGGAGCGGAGCCTCGCGGGCCGGCCCGATGAAATACGCTCCGTCGAATCGCGCGACGGCTATCTGCGGGTTGCCGCGCTCCTGCCCGCCGGACGCGGCGCGCTCATGAAGTGCGAGTCCCTGGCGGAAAGGGGCTTCAGGATTTTTAAATGGAAGGTGGGAGTCGGCGATGCCGCCGACGAGATGGGCATGATGGACGACCTTCTGGCGAAACTTCCGAATGGTTCGAAGCTCAGGCTCGACGCCAACGGCGCCTGGGATCGGAGACAGGCCGAGCGCTGGCTGGCTCGTTGCGCCGACCGGCCGATCGAACACCTTGAGCAACCCATCGCCGCTGCGGCCAACGGGTCCGAAGATCTGCTCCTGGGACTTGCGGACGATTTTCCGACGCCCATCGCGCTCGACGAATCTCTGGTTTTGGACGGCGATATCGAGCGGTGGCTGGGGCTTGGTTGGAATGGAGTCTATGTGATCAAACCGATGCTGATCGCCGATCTGCGCCTGAGGTGCGCGCAATTGGCGGCGCGAAACGCGCAGGTGGTGTTTTCCTCGGCTTTGGAGACTGCGATCGGGGCGCGCATCGTGCTTCAGGCCGCCTTCGATTGGCCGGGGGAGAAGCGGGCGCTTGGCACGGGTGTCTGGCCTCTTTTTGCGGATGATCGCTTCGATGGTCCCGCAGCTTCGCCATTTTTCAAATCCGATGACTTCAAATTTCTTAGCACGGAAACACTATGGAGCGCGTTGAACTAGCACGAATACTGGGCTGGCGTCCCAGGCACTCTATCCGCAAGGGCATGCAATGCCTGGCTCCTCTCGATTCGAAGGAATTGCAGAAGGATTTGATGCAAGTCGCGGCGGGCGGCGGGATGTTGTTTCTCTGCGATCCTTTCTGGGGGCACCGGGAGCACGGCCAGCTTGACGAACTTTTGCTTTCCGAAGCCGAGAGTCCCGGCAAGGAGGAAGGATGGCTCTGCATTCCCACCGGTGGCACGAGCGGAGAATTGCGGTTCCCCAGGCATGATCAGAACACAATCTCGGCGGCGACGGCGGGGTTTCTAAAGCATTTTGGCCTGAAGCGGGTGCAAGCCGTCGGAGTGCTTCCTCTTTATCATGTGAGCGGTTTCATGTCCTGGATGCGTTGCGCTCTCTCGGGCGGGCAGTTTGTTGACTGGGACTGGAAGCGGCTGGAGGCGGGCGTGATTCCAGAGGGCACAGGAGGTGACGATTGGGTGATCTCGCTTGTTCCAACCCAGCTCCAGCGCCTGATGGAGTGTCCTGACGTGGTGGACTGGCTTCGCCGTTTTCGCGCTGTCATCGTCGGCGGTGCGCCCGCATGGCCGATCCTCCTTGAGCGCGCCGCCGAAATGCGCCTGCCAATTTCCCTCAGCTATGGCATGACCGAGACATCCGCCATGGCGGTATCCCTGCGGCCCGAGGAATTCGCCGCAGGCGCGCGCTGCGTCGGACATCCCTTGCCCCATCTTCAGGTTGAAATCACCAAGCAGGGGATCGTCTGCCTCGAGGGAGCCTCCGTATTTCGTGGGTATTTCCCCAAATGGAGCCCGGAACGCCGCTATGTCACGGAAGACATGGCCGAGATGGACTCATCGGGGCGCCTGCGAATCATTGGCAGGCGCGATGCGATGATCATTAGCGGAGGCAAGAAGATCGCCCCTGCGGAGGTTGAGGCGGCTTTGCTGGCAACCGGCATGGTCAAGGAAGTTGCGGTCATCGGAGTGCCCGATCCCGAATGGGGCAGTGTGGTGGTTGCCTGTGGGCCGCCGGCCAGCTCCATGAATATGGAGGATGCAATTGCGGGGGCGATGCGGGATGGCCTGGTGTATTATAAGTGCCCCAAACGCTATGTGGTGGTGGACCCCTGGCCCCGGAACGCCCAGGGGAAAGTCAATCGCGAAGCCCTGTTGCGCAGCGCTCAGAAAAGCAGTGATTGACAAGTCAGGTGGCGGGCTGATCGGGCCGCCGTTTTATAGCGGCAGCAGGCAGACTGATTGTACGTAATAGCCGCTCCTCTTTTTATTCAGGGCGCACTTGTGGATGACGATAGATACGGATTAAATTCTTATCGTTACCGATCAGATCATGAAGAAATTCACAATTGCGCAGCGCGTGCTTATATCATCCGGCTTCCTATGTCTCGTGATAGCCGGTCTTGCGATGTACGGCATCGTGAGTGTCAACAATCTGAGGACGATCAGCGGCGCGATCACCGAAAAGGCGATCCCCGGCATAATCACAGCGAACAAGTTTGGCGATGTCGCGTCGGCCAATCAGATTGATGTCAACCGGATCAAAGACTCCGAGAGTGCCGAGGAACGAAAAGCCCTCAGGGCCAACATGGGCAAGCATGCTCAGATGGTTGATCAAGCCCTGAAGGAGTATGAGGCGACCATCACTGAAGACGAAGCCAGGCGGAACATCGAAGAACTGAAAGTCCGTCGCGCGGAGTTTCGCCGCGTGCGCGATGAGGTTTTGAATTTGCTCGAGACCGATAGGCAAAAGGCGCAGCAAAAGCTGCCGGAGCTGTCAGAGGCTTATACCGCCTATGCGAACATAGCCGGAGTCATATCGCAGTATAACGCCGATTACGGACAGGCTCGCGGAAAGGCGCTGGCCTCTCAGGTCAACAGGGATGTAGCGGTGTTTTCCCTGGTAGGAGCCCTTGCGTTGATTGGTGGAATCGTCACATCGATCCTGGTTGTGATGAGCATCGGCAAGGTGCTGCGCAGTATTGCCGTCACCTTGGACGATGGCGCTTCGCAGGTGGCTTCCGCCGCCGCCCAAGTCTCAAGCGCCAGCCAGTCCCTTGCGGAAGGATCCAGTGTGCAGGCAGCTTCCTTGGAAGAAACGAGCGCCTCCCTTGAGGAAATGTCGTCGATGACGAAGCGCAATGCCGCGAGCGCAGTCCAGGCCAAGGAGCTTTCAAGCCAGACCCGCGTCGCTGCCGATACGGGTGCCGGGGATATGGACGCAATGCAGAAGGCGATGGATGCCATCAAATTGGCATCGGATGGAATTTCGAAGATCATCAAGACGATCGATGAGATCGCGTTCCAAACCAATATACTCGCGCTCAATGCGGCGGTTGAGGCGGCTCGTGCCGGTGAAGCGGGCGCCGGTTTTGCGGTGGTCGCGGATGAAGTGCGCAGTCTCGCGCAGCGCGCAGCCCAGTCGGCCAAGGAAACCGCGGATAAAATCGCCGATTCAGTTTCCAAGAGCGAACACGGTGTGCAGATCTCAGGCAAGGTCGCTGTCTCGCTCAGTGAAATCGCGGACAAGGCGCGGAAGGTGGATAGCATCGTCGCTGAGATCGCCCAAGCTTCTCAGGAGCAGAGCCAAGGTGTCGACCAACTGAACACTGCGGTTGGCCAGATGGATAAGATCACACAGTCGAATGCCAGTAATTCAGAGGAGACCGCCGCCGCCGCCGAGGAGCTCAATGCCCAGGCCGCCACACTAAAGGAAGCCGTGGCCCAATTGCTCGAATTGATTGGTGGAGCCGGTGCCTCCCGCTAGAGCGGACGCACTGGCAAGATTCTTTTTGCAGGCGGGAAATTCCCACATACGGTGTGGCATGCGCAACCTGAGGCCGTTCTTCGCACTCGGAATTTTTCTGTCCGGTATTGTGGCAAGTTTGTGCGGCCAGGTGTCAGCGTCACTCGTCGCGCAGGAGGGGTCGATACATCCCGGGCATTCCTTGCTCGTTGCGCTCAGGCTTGTGCATGAACCGCATTGGCACACTTACTGGAAGAATCCAGGCGTTGGCCTTCCCACTGCGCTGAAGTGGAAACTTCCCGAAGGTTTCAAGGCGGGGGAGATTCAGTGGCCCGCGCCGATGCCGATCAGGGACGCCACCGGCGCGCTGACGGGAAATGGTTATGATGGCGAAACGTTGTTGCTTGTCGAAATCACACCGCCCTCCTCTTTGCCGACTGGGTCGAAGGCGATCCTATCGGCCAGCGCCACTTGGCTGATGTGCAAGGAAACCTGCGTGCCCGGCGGGGCTGAGGTCTCGCTGACGTTGCCTGTCTCCGAAGCGGCGCCCATTGCAGATCCGGTTTGGGGCGCCAGGATTCAACGCGAGCAACATGCGCTCCCGCAGGTTCCGTCCGGGTGGAAACTCTCGGCCGGGCTTTCGCAGAAGAACATCATTCTGGACCTGATCCCCACCAGGCAGGAAGGAGGATCGGGGAGTGAGGGCGGCAACGATATACGATTTTTCAGCGATGATGATACTGTGCCTTTCGACGCTCCGCAGCGCGTGGAAGCGATCGATGCCGGAGGGTTTAGGATCACCCTGGCGACGGCATCCGATGCATCCGCTCCCGCTCCAAGCCGGCTGCAAGGCGTCCTGGTGCGCAAAGCAGGGTGGGGGGGCGGGATTCGGGGCATCGCGGTGGATATTCCCCTTGAGACAGGCGTTTCCTCGCAAGCGGGGCAGGGCGATATGCGGGCGAAGACCGGTGCCATTGCTCCCCCGGCCTCGTTGCTCGGAACGCTGGGACTGGCTTTTATCGGAGGGCTGATTCTTAACCTCATGCCCTGCGTGTTTCCTGTACTCGGTATCAAGATACTGGGCTTTGTGCGGCAGGCGGGCTCCGAGCGCCGCAAGGTGGTCTCGCACGGACTGGCTTTCACCGCAGGCGTGCTGCTTTCATTCTGGGTGCTTGCGGGGCTGCTCACCCTGCTTCGCGCCGGGGGGAGCCAGTTGGGCTGGGGCTTCCAGCTCCAGTCGCCGGTGTTCGTGTTTGTCCTTGCAGCGGGCCTGCTCGTGTTCGGGCTGAACATGAGCGGCGTCTTTGAGTTTGGACTGGGCGCCACCGGCTTCGGCGCGAGTTTGCAGGGAAAATCAGGATACTCGGGCTCCTTTTTTACGGGCGTGCTTGCCACGATCGTCGCCACCCCGTGCAGCGCTCCCTTCCTGGCCCCGGCGCTGGGCGCGGCGCTCGCCTTGTCGGCCCTCCAATCCTTCGCTATTTTCACGGCGATCGCAGTGGGGTTGTCCATGCCCTACCTGCTTCTTTCGCTCTTCCCATCGGCGGTGAAAGTGTTGCCCCGCCCGGGCGCGTGGATGGAGACCTTCAAGCAGTTCATGGCCTTTCCTCTTTACGCCACCGTCGGTTATCTTGTGTGGGTGCTTGCAGGGCAGGTGAACGAGGGCGCGCTGTTGAACGTGTTTTTCGGCCTGGTGCTGGTGGCGATGGGAACCTGGGTTTACGGACGTTGGGCCGCTCCTGGCAGAAAGCCGGTTGAGGCCCGGTTGGGGCTTGTCTGCGGTCTGCTCCTCATGGCTCTTGGCGCCTTCGCCGGCTGGCCTCGGGCTGCAAAACCCACCGATATTGCCTGGGAACCCTGGTCTCCTGCTCGCGTGCAGCAATTGCGCGGCGAGGGACGCGTCATATACGTCGATTTCACCGCGCGCTGGTGCGCCACCTGCCAGGCGAACAAGAAGCTGGTTTTTGGCTCGGAGAAGGTTCGCGAGCTGTTTCATCGCAAAAACGTGGCCGCGCTTCGCGGCGACTGGACCAACAGCAATCCGGCGATCACCGCCGAACTGGCCCGTTGGAATCGCAGCGCCGTGCCCTTCAATCTGATTTACTTGCCGGACAAATCCTTACCCGTGTTATTGCCCGAAATCTTGACTGCCGACTTCGTCCTGCGATCTTTGGAATAGGTACATGTATCTAACGCTCTCACAGATTGCAGAATCGTTCGGCGTATCGGAAAAGGTCGTGGAAGACTGGACCCGAAACGAGCAGTTGCCGCGCGTGCCCTACCAGGGGCGGACCCTGTTCGACAGAACCCAGGTCGCCACCTGGGCCGCAGCGCGGGGATTGGCCGCAAAGATCGGCTTTCTGGCATCGGAGAATCCCGTTCTTATTGACGGCTGGCAGCTTGCGCCGCTCCTTTCGATAGGCGGCATCTGGCGGGACGTTCCGGCAGCGGAAGTGTTGAACGTCATCGAGAAGGTGATCGTCGCGCTGCCCGGTGCCACGCCGCAGGTGCGTAATCTATTGATCCAGAGGGCGCGTTCCAAAAACGGGGTGACCTGGGCTCCTGTCGGAGGCGGGTTTGCCGTCCCCCACTTAAGCACGCGGGTTACCCTGGGACGCGATTCCGGCAGCCTCGCTCTGATTTTCCTGCGCGACGCTCTGCCAGCCGTGGATGCGACCGTTGACGACGAACCTGTGCGATTTCTCTTTTTCTTCATCGCGCCTTCTCCCCGGGCGCACCTTGACCTGTTGGGGCGCTTGAGTCGCACCCTGTCGCGCCAATCCCTGCGCGACCTGGTCTTGAGCGGCGCTGAAGACAGCCTGCTCCTTGAAGCGATTGGCGCTGCCGATGCAACATCGGCGGGCAGCGCCGTCAGGGAGACGACTCAATCATGACGGGAATTCTGCTGTTGGTTGCGGGGGCGGGATGCGTTCTGAGCATCATTACCGGCCCGAGATATGCACGAGCCTGGCTGGCTGCGACGCTGCTGGGCACCGCGGCGGCCCTTGCCGCGGCTCTCCTGTTGCTGGGAGGAGGCGAGGACTGGGAATGGAAGAGCCGCTTTCTTGTCGGAGGCGAGTGGGTTCATCTGCGCCTGGATGGAATTAGCGCCTTGTTTCTGGTCCTTGTGTCGGTGATCGGAGGAGTTGGAGCCGTCTATTCCCGCGAATATTGGAGCGACGCCGAGAAGGCGCATTCCGCGCCGCGCGGTCGTGCCTGGTGGGGATCATTGGTTCTGAGCATGGGCTTGGTGCTCCTCTCGTCGAATGGACTGCATTTTCTCATCGCCTGGGAGGCATTCGCGATCTCCGCCTATTTCCTCATCACCCTGGATCGTCACCGCAAGGAAGTGAGGGCGGCGGGCTGGCTTTATCTGGGCGCGTCCCATGCGGGCACGCTTTGCCTGTTTGCCTTTTTCGCCACGCTGGCGGCGCGCACGGGGAGCTGGGAACTCGGACCAGCCATGCGGGAGCAAGCCGGTCTAGCGCCGCTTTTTTGGCTGGCGTTGCTGGGCTTTGGCGTGAAGGCGGGCCTGTTCCCATTGCATATCTGGCTGCCTTCGGCGCATGCCAACTCTCCGAGCCACGTGTCGGCCATCATGTCCGGCGTGGCCATCAAGATGGGCATCTACGGGATTGTGCGCTTTAGCGGATGGCTGCCCGCGCCCGCCTTGGCGGGCTGGGTCGTGATCGCGGTCGGTGCGGGGACCGCCATTCTCGGTGTGGCCTTCGCGCTCGCCCAGAGCGACGTCAAGCGGATGCTGGCCTATTGCTCGATCGAGAACGTCGGCGTCATAGCGGTCGCCCTCGGCTGCGCATTGCTCGGGCGCGCCCAGGGCAACGCCGTCTGGGGGCAGCTGGCCCTGATCGGCGGCTTGCTTCATGTCCTGAATCACGGGCTCTTCAAGGCGCTGCTCTTCCTGGGGGCCGGCTCCGTGCTGCACGCGACGGGCACCAGGGAGATGAGCCGGCTCGGGGGGCTATGGCGGAACATGCCGTGGACCGCGTCGCTGTTCGCGCTCGGGTCCGTCGCCATTTCCGGGTTGCCGCCTTTGAACGGTTTTGTGAGCGAGTGGCTGGTGTATCTCGGCTTGTTCGACGCGGTCACCGCCCGCGGACCCGCCGCCTGGGCCGTCGTTCCAGCGATCGTTCTTCTCGCAACGACCGGCGCGCTGGCGCTCGCGTGTTTCGTGAAGGCGAGCGCGGTGATGTTCCTCGGTGCGCCGCGCACCAAGCCCGCGGCCCATGCCCACGAATGCGGACCCATGATGCGCGGCTCGATGCTGGTTCTGGCGGCAGCCTGCCTGGGGATCGGCCTGATTCCGGTGGCCGTCTGGCCTGGCGCGGCCCGGGCGGCGAGCGCGTGGCTTCCGGCATGGAATTCCGTGGCGGTTCCCGAGTCTCTGCCTATCCTGGGACTGTTTCATGTCGCGCTGGCCTGTGCGGCCATTGTCGTGGCGGTCAGGCTGTGGGGACGCGCCCGAAGGAACGGCATGAGCCGGGAGTTGACCTGGGATTGTGGATACGCGAAGCCGACGGCCCGGATGCAGTACTCGGGCGGCTCGTTCTCTCGGACTGCAACGGCTTGGTTCGACTGGATTCTGAGGCCCATGCTCAGGCTGAGAAGGCCCCGCGGTTATCACTCGGGCGAAGCGTTCCTTATCGAGCGTGTTCCCGAAACGGTGCTTGAAAAGGTGCTGATGCCGGCCGGCGCGGCGATCATGCGGGCATCCGCCGCAGCGCGCCGCCTGCAGCATGGGCGCCTGCAAGCCTACATACTCTACCTCCTCGCAGGTCTCGGTGCCCTTGGGGCGCTCATATTTGCGGAGGGGATGTTATGATCTCGATCCTGGAAATTTTCCTGCGCCTTGCGGTGTGGCTGCTCCTGGCGCCGCTGCTGCCGGGCATCATCAACAAGGTGAAGGCCTGGGTGGCGGGCCGCCGCGGCCCGCCGGTGCTGCAGCTCTACTACGACCTCGCCCGCCTGTGGCGAAAGGGCGTCGTGCTCAGCACGCTGGCTTCTCCGGGCTTCGTCGCCGGTCCCGCGCTAGCCTGGATAGCCATCCTTGGCGCGGCGTCGCTTGTGCCGCTGGGCCCGCTCGGAAGCGTGCTGAGCTTCAGGGGAGATGCGATCCTTCTGATCTACCTGCTCGCGCTGGCGCGCTTCGGCACCACCTGGGCCGCGCTCGAGACGGGATCGGCCTTCGAAGGCATGGGCTCGGCGCGAGAGCTCAGTTATGCGGTTCTTGCGGAAGCGGCCATCATCACGGCCGTGCTTTCGCTCAGCGTGCAGACCGGGAGCGTGACGCTGATCACGATGCTGGAGCCGACGACGGGCGCCGGCGCCGTCCTGTTGGCGGCGGGTTTGTTCACGGTGCTTCTGGCGGAGAATTGTCGCGTGCCCTTCGACGATCCGAACACCCACCTGGAACTGACGATGATTCACGAGGCGATGGTGCTCGATCACAGCGGTCCGCCCCTGGCTGCGATCCTGCATGGGGCGTCGATGAAACTGCTGCTTTTTGCCGTGTTCCTGGTGGAGGCGGTATTGCCCGTGGGGAGATTGGCCGCGCTTCCCGCCCTGGCCGTCTCGGTTGCCGCGGTCCTTGGGGTCACGGTGGGCGTCGGCCTTGTCGAATCGTTTATCGCGCGCCTCGCCTTCCGGCGGGTGCCCTTGATGCTCACCATGGCGTTTCTGCTCTGCCTGTTTGCGCTGCTCGTTGCCTGGAAAGGGGGTGCCGCATGAGCGGGACCTTGAATCTCCTGATCGGAGTCGCGATGGGGCTCAACCTTCTGGCGCTCGGAAGCCACCGCCTGCAGGTTTTGATTCGTGCCGTGGCCGTGCAGGGCGTGATCATGGGGGCGATGCCGATCGTGATGGAGAGCCATCTCGAATGGCATGTCGTGCTTGTCGCTATTGTCACCGCCCTGATAAAGGGAGTGCTGATTCCCCTTCTGTTGCGGCGCGCGATTCGCGAGGCCAAGATCGATCGCGAGATCGAGCCCTTCCTCGGGTTTCTGCCCTCCCTGTTGCTGGGCGCGGTCGGGACGATCTGTGCCGTGGCGGTGGCGCAGATGCTGCCGCTGCTTCCCGAACACGCGGGAACGTTGCTGGTGCCCGGCGCCCTGGCCTCCGTGCTCACGGGCTTCGTTTTGTTGATCGGCCGGGCCAAGGCGATTTCCCAGGTCTGCGGTTATCTCATCCTGGAGAATGGCATTTACCTCTTCGGGCTTCTGCTCCTTCAGGCCATGCCCCTGCTGGTCGAGGCAGGGATACTCCTCGACCTCACCGTGGGCGTTTTCGTCATCGGCATCATCGTTGACCGCATCCAGCGCGCCTTCGACTCCCTCGACACCCGCAAGCTGACCGTTCTCCGCGAATGAAGGCACTTTTGCTCATACTCATCCCTCTGTGCGCGGCAGGCCTGGCTGTCCTCTGGCCCAACGAGCGCACGCGGCCCTGGTTCATGCCGGCGACCGGCTTGCTGCATGCGGCGCTCTCGCTGTGGATGCTGCTGGATCCGCCGGCGCTGGCGGCGGGCGCATGGCTGGGATTCGATCCCCTGGCGCGGGCTGTCCTGCCGGCGGTATCCCTGCTGTTCCTGGTCTGCTCGGTCTATGGCGTATATTATCTGCGGATACAGTCCGGGCGTCCCAACCGCGTGTTTGTCGCCCTGTTTCTCACGGTCCTGGGACTTCTGAGCGCGGGCCATCAGGCGAGGCATCTGGGGCTGCTCTGGATCGCGACGGAAGGCGTCACGCTCGCGGCGGTGCCCCTGTTGCACTTCAACCGCACGGCCCGCGCCTTCGAGGCGACCTGGAAATACCTGCTCGTCGGGGGAACGGGCATCGCGCTCTCGCTGCTGGGCACCTTCTGCCTCAGCTACGCGTCGCTGCACGGGGGCGGGGGCGGGGATCTCACCTTTGCCGCCCTGATGATGCAGGGAGCCGGTTTGTCGCGCCCCTGGGTGCTTGTCGCCTGGCTGCTGTTGCTCGTGGGCTACGGCACGAAGATGGGCCTTGCTCCGATGCACACCTGGAAGCCCGATACTTACGGGGAGGCGCCCGGCATCGTGGGCGCCATGCTGGCGGGCGGCGTAACGACGGTGGCGTTCACTGCGATTTTGCGCGTTCGCTCCGTGGTGGACGCCGCGGGGGAGGGGACCATGGCAAGTCACTCGCTGCTGGCGCTGGGGTTGTTCTCAATGCTGGTGGCGGCCTTGTTCCTCCTCGGCACGAGGGATTTCAAGCGGATGCTGGCCTATTCGAGCGTCGAGCACATGGGCATTCTATGCGTCGGCGCGGCCCTGGGCAGGGCGGGTGTGTGGGCGGCCCTGTTCCATGTATGGAATAACGGCATGACAAAAGGTTCACTGTTTCTGAGCGCGGGCAACATCCGCCGGGCCGCCGGCGCCCGCACCATGGATGAGGTGGGCGGCATGTCCGCGATCACGCCGTATTCGGCCGCGATCTTTCTCGCCGGTCTGTTTGCCGTGACCGCATGCCCGCCATTCGGGCCGTTTTTCAGCGAACTGAAAATCGTCCGCACGGCGTTTGAGGCGGGATACGGCATGGCAACGCTGTTCTTTCTATTCTTCCTGTTGCTTGCATTCCTCGGGTTGACGCGGCTGGTGTTCGCGATCGTCGACGGTCGGCCGCACACATCCGTGAGCAAGGGCGTGAAGCCTTCTCGCGAGACTCCGGGCGTGATCATCCCCGCTCTGGTTCTGCTCAGCCTGTCGCTTTGGCTCGGTCTGGCCACCCCTTCGGTGCTGCAGGACGCCTGGACTGACGCCGTTTCACAACTTTTCCCCGCGCCATGAGCCCCGCCGCCCACTTTGCCCTTCTGGCCAATACCTTGAGCATCCCATGGAGGGACGTTCCGGAGTGGAGCGCCGCGGATTTCGTCCGCGCGACCGCCGCGGAGCTGGACCGCGGTGGGCGTCTTTGCTCGTGGTTCGGAGTCTCCGAGGGCGATGCCGCGCGCCTCGTGGCGGTTGTCGCGTTCGATGCGGACAACACGCTTTCCGTCGGGCGCAGCATTCCGTTGAAAGGCGGATATCCCTCGCTCACACCCACGCACCAGCAGGCGCATCTGTTCGAGCGCGAGGTCTGGGAGCAGCATGGCATGGTCCCTGAGGGGCATCCCTGGTTGAAACCGGTGCGAAAGGATCACGGCGCCGGGCCGGCCGTCGGCGATTTTTTCCGCGTCGAGGGCCGCGAGATCCATGAAGTCGCCGTGGGCCCCGTGCACGCGGGCATCATCGAGCCGGGGCATTTCCGCTTCCAGTGCTCGGGAGAGGAAGTGCTTCATCTCGAAATCGCGCTCGGTTACCAGCATCGCGGCATGGAGGATGCGCTGCCGGGCGGCCCGCATCGGGCGACAATGTGCCAGATGGAAACCGTCTCCGGCGATGCGACCATCGCCCATGCGACGGCCTATGCCCAGGTGATGGAGGCGCTCTCAGGAACGGAGGCCCCGTTCCGGGCCCAGTGGCTTCGCGCCATTGCGCTCGAACTCGAACGCCTGGCCAACCATACCGGAGATCTTGGCGCCCTGGCAAATGACGTGGCATATCTGCCCACTGCGTCCGCCTGCGGCAAGATTCGCGGCGATTTCCTAAATCTCACCGCATTGCTATGCGGCAACCGCTTCGGACGCGGCTTGGTGCGCCCCGGCGCATGCCGTCACGATCTCGAGACGGACAGGCTTGCCCGGATGCTTGCGGGGCTCGGAACCGCGATGGCCGACGTGGAGGAGGCCGCCTTGTGGCTTTGGGATGCTGCAACCGTGCGGGTACGCTTCGAGAACGTGGGCACCGTTTTCCCGAGACAGGCGGCAAGCTTGGGACTGGTCGGTCCGGCGGCGCGCGCCTGCGGACTTGTGCGCGACGTGCGCTACGATCACCCCTCGGGATGGTACCGGTTTGCCCAGGCGCCTATCGCCGTGTGGCCGGGCGGCGATGTCCTTGCCAGGGCGCGCGTGCGCTGGCTTGAGATTCAGCGATCTGGCGAATTTATAAGGGAGCAACTGGCCTCTCCGCCCGAGGGTGGGATAGCCGAATCGCTTTCCGCGCCCGCCCCTGAAACCCTGGCAGTCGCGCTGGTCGAGGGCTGGCGGGGCGAGGTATGCCACGCGGCATTGACGGACCCCGCGGGAAAATTCAGGCGCTACAAGATCACCGATCCTTCGTTTCATAATTGGAGCGGCCTTGCGCTTGCGCTGCGGGGCCAGGCCGTCTCGGACTTCCCGATCTGCAACAAGAGCTTCAACCTTTCCTATTGCGGCTTCGATCTCTGAGGCAAAATCCAACCTGAAAATGGCCACAAAAAGGCACAAGAACTCACAAAAGAAACCCCTAGGAGATGTTCACTCGATAGGTGAATGGGCATTAGGGGTTTGTTGCGCCACTTATTCGGTTTTGTACTACAGTATTTACAATTCATCTCAGCCTGAGAGGAAATCCGAGGCGGACAGAACCGATCCCCAACAATCCAATCCATTCTCGCGCAGTGACGCAGTGGCGCAGAGTGACGCCGACCTCCGATCTCCGACCTCCGACTTCCCTGCTGGCTTCCGGCTTCTGGCATCTGTCTTCTTTGGTTGCGGCACTTCAACTGCATCGACCTAACCGAACACGCCCATCGTCATGCCAGCCATCGACATTCTCACCCACCGCCTGCGCAAGGGCTGCCAGACCATGGCCTATCCGAAAGGCTCGGCTCCCGCGCTGCCCGACCGCCATGGCGGGGCGCTGCGCGTCGACGCCTCCAAATGCGCCGAGGGCTGCCGGGACTGCCTGCCCGTGTGCCCGACGGAGGCGATCACGCGCTCGGCAGGCAAGCCGCTCAGCCTCGATCTCGGGCGCTGCGTTTTCTGCACCGCGTGCATCGAGGCCTGCCCCGAGAAGGCTATCGTCCAGACCGGAGACCACCGCCTTGCCGTCAGGCGCCGTGAGGATCTGCTCCTTGGCGATTCCGGACTCGAGCAACTGCGCCTTGCGAACGCGCTCGACGGGAAGCTGCGCAAACTTTTCGGACGCTCCCTGCGCCTGCGCCAGGTGAGCGCCGGCGGATGCAGCGCCTGCGAGGCGGACACCAACGTGCTTGGCACGATCGGCTGGGATCTGGGCCGCTTCGGCATCCAGTTTGTGGCGTCGCCGCGGCATGCCGACGGCCTGCTCATCACCGGCCCCGTCACGAAAGCCATGGAACTTGCCCTGAAGAAGACCTACGCCGCAGTGCCCTCTCCGAAGATCGTGATCGCCGTGGGTGCCTGCGCCATTTCCGGCGGCCCCTATGCGGGCCATTCCCAGGCGAACGATGGCGCCGCCTCGGTCGTGCCCGTGGATCTCTTTATTCCCGGCTGCCCGCCGCATCCGCTCACGATCCTCGACGGCCTCCTCAGGCTTCTGGGCAGGCTGGAGGTCTGAAATCTCAAATCCGAGATCTGAGATTGGAAACTCGGGCCTGAGTCACACGCGCGCCACTGGAATTTAACGGTGGCGTAACAAAACCCGCCGGATACTGCTTCAAGCGCGGACATAGCGCGGCAGTCTTGTCGCGTGGAATCGACATTCAAAGAGGGAGAAACTTCAACTGGGAATGCCTCAAGCGCCCCATCGCTCGCCCGCAAACTGGCTCTGGCTTTTGCGGCCGTGCTCGCCCTGGGGGCGCTTGTGGGAGGGTTGGCGTTGGTAAAAATTCTCGCCGCGGGCGAGCGCACCGATCGACTGGCCAAGCAGGATGTCCAGGAAAGCATCATGGCATCGCAACTCCTGCAGGATGCGCAGCATATCGCCTTGCTGGCGAACCAGTACCGCATCAGCCTGAATAAGAGAGACATTGCTGCGGCAAAGGCCGGTTTTGACGCTCTCGATGCGAAGCTGAAGGCGGCGGAAGTCTTCGCAGCCTCGCGGCCGGAGCTGGCGAATCTTGCCAGCGCAGTGAAGATCTTGAGGAGCGATCGCGCGGAGTGGCTGCGGCTGATCTCGGACACCGGATCTCTGTATTGGCAGTTCAAATATGCCGCTTCCGGCGCCAACGCGCAGGCCAGCATGATAGGGACAAGCATCGCGGCCTTGCAGAAGGGCATTTCCGGCAAGTCGCCCGGGGCTGCGGCAGCCATGATCCTCGCCGATATCGGTGTCTGCCTGCAACAGATGCAGAGCGCGAACACCGCCTTCCAGAACGGCCAGGCGATCGATGCCTTCGAGAAGCAGCTCATTCCGGCACGGCAGATGCCCGCGATATTCGAAGGCCTGATTGAGAAACTGGGAGACGGCACGGAACGCGAGGTTGCCGCCGAGCTTGTGCAATTGGCCAGGGACTATTGCTCGAATCTTGACATGCTGCGGGAGAGCCGCAGCCGCGCGGGGACGGTGGACGCCGCGTGCGAGGACCTCACAGGAAAGATTCTGGGAAGCCTGCGCCTGGTCATCGAGCGCGGCAACGAGCGGACAATTTCCACGGCGGATGCGACGGCGCATTCCATGCGCCAGGCGACTCTGATACTCATTTTCGGCGCTGCCGCGTGCTTCCTGCTCGGCGTCATTCTTTCAGTGGCCGTCATGAGGCAGATTGCCCGGGCGATGAAACCCGTGGCCGACGCCATGGGGCGCGACGGCAATGTTCTTGCCGAAGCCGCAACGCGCCAGGCCGGCGCACTCCAGAGCATCGCGGAATCCATGGACGACATCGCCCGCCGCACGCAGCACAACACGGAGGAAGCCATGAAGATCGAGGCCACGTCCTCCCGTGCTTCCAAGCTGGCGCATGACGGAGCCCGCGAGATGCAACTCCTGAAGATGGCTGCGGAGGAAGCCATCCAGACGGCCCAGGCGCAACGCCTGGCCATGTCCGAAGTGCAGAAGGCCACGGCATCCGTCTCGACGATTATCCGCACCATCGACGACATTGCGTTTCAAACCAATATTCTCGCGCTCAATGCAGCCATTGAGGCGGCCCGCGCCGGTGCGGCTGGGACGGGATTCGCCGTGGTCGCCGAGGAGGTGAGGCGTCTCGCCCATCACAGCACCGAAGAGGCCCGGCGCACCGCGGATCTCATCAAGCTTGCGTCCTCCAAGATTCGCGAGGGCGGCGTCGCCAGCGAGGATATGTCCAGGCAGATGGACGCGGTTGCGGTCAAAGCCCGTTCCGTGGACGAGCAGCTCAAGAACATCAATGCCGAGATTTTGTCCGTCGACAAGGGAGTGGAGCGCATCGCCTCAGCCTCCGCGGATCAACAGGCCTGTATTATGAAGGTGGGCGACGAAGTTCGAGAATTGAACGCAACCACCGAGAGCAACGCCGATCTGGCCGGCACAAGCCAGGATGCGGCGCTGGCGCTGATGGCCGAGGCGGAGCGACTCGCCTCAGCGGGGGACATCCTCCGGCATGTGCCTCGCTTGAGGGGCTTGACCTTGCTTCACGGACTCTGGCTATCCAGCCGCGAATCGGCCCCTTCACGTCGCAACAGACACAGTCCCCAACTGGCCGCTCTCCTGGGATCGGCGAGCGGCGGGGATGCGGGGGGTGCGCCGCAGGCGTTCCGGTCCCGCCATGTCAGGTAGGCTTGTTTTGCACGGTCCAGACGCAGTTTTAACCCAGATGTAACCGTGGCCCTATTGGCAAGCCGTCGCCGGTTGATACAAAACATCCATGCTTCGAACGCCCATGCATCCCCCGTCGGCTTCCTATGGCGAGCCGCAAGCCTGCGCGGTTGACGATTCCCCTTCGGACAGCCTTCCGTTTCATCTCTCCGAGGACATAGATCTGGCTTCGCTGGTGCATCATGGCGGTCTTGTGGAGCATGACATGTCGCTCGAGAGGGTTGAGAAGGTTTTCCGCGAATCGGGAACGGAATATCAGGCTTTGGTCAGGGATGGTCGCGTGATCGGAGTGTGTTCACGCCGCCATGTCGGCATCTTGCTGGGGGCGCGTTTCGGCTTTGCGCTTCATGCG
>JBAZHQ010000023.1:0-24726 GCA_041652235.1 Opitutaceae bacterium
CCACAGGCAGGACGAACACGCTCCGGGGCATGCAAGTCTATACCGGCATCCTCGGCGGTATCATGGTCTTGATCGCCATCGTCATGTTCCTCTCCGTCAGGGAGCGCTATTACGCCAAGGTCATCGAAAGGAACCAGGAGAAGGTGAAGCTCCGGGAAGCCTTTTTCGAGACTTTGAAGTGCAAGCCCTTCCGGATTCAGATGTTCTTCACCCTGGCCTATACGCTGGGAGGTTCCATGGTCGGCACCCTGGGCTACTACGCCACCGTTTACGTCGTTTGCGGCGGCAACGAGAAGGTTGGCAACACCTGGAATACCTGGATGGGCGTTGCCGGCTCCGTGGGCGGGATTCTCGGGGCAACCCTCGTCGCAAAGCTCGCCAATAAACTGGGCAAGCGCCATGCGGCTATCCTCACCTGCTTCGCCGCTTATCTCGTCTATGCCTCCACTTGGTGGCTCTATAATCCCACCTATCAATGGATGCAGGTCGTCGCATCCGGTAGCATCGCCTTCGTGTGCGCCGGCTTCATCATGCTCTCCTGCTCGATGCTTGCCGACGTGATGGATTATGACGAACTCAACACCGGCAAGCGTCGCGAGGGGTCTTTCTCGGCCTGCTCCTCGTACACGCAAAAAGTGGGTCTCTCCCTGGGCGCCGCCGCGGCGGGCTGGATTCTTGCCAGCATAGGGTTCGATGCAAAGCTGGGCGGTGACCAGTCGGCACATGCCATCTTCATGATTCGGTTTTTCCTCGCGGCCATCCCGATCGCCGGAGTCACCGCCGCCCTCTTCCTCGTGATGAAATTCCCCCTCACCCGCGAAAAGGTCGCCGAAATCCGCAAAGCCCTCGAGCTGAAGCGCGGCAAAGTCTGATGCGCGCAGCGGAACCGCTGCTGAAGAAAAAGAAGATAGAATATAGGAGTTAGGAGCTAGAATGGGCGTGGGCTTCGCCACACGCCAATAGCAGCGCCCTTCGGGGCGCATCCTTTGAACGTCTTGAATTTCGGCTATCACTCTATATGGTGAACGCAGTGAGCTGCACTCGGCGTCCCGTCTGCGGGACGCCCATTCTAACTCCTAAATTCTAGCTCCCTTCAGTGCGGCGGAGCCGCACTGTCTTTTTAAGAGTTGTCTGATGCCTTCGATGCGGAAAGCTGGACGCCTCGCATCCATGAAAATCAAAGCCAGAAAAGACAGCAGGACCGCCGCAACAACAGGCAAACCGACCGCCAAAAAGGCGTCCAACAAGATCTTCGAAACACGCGTGAAGGCCGTCCGCAAGGCCCACGAGGCGCTCCTCAAGCGTAAGAATAAAGTCGATACGAGTTGGGACAACGGCGTCTTCGAGCGCTTCGATAATCCTGTGCTCACCTATCGCCACGCCCCCTTGGAATGGCGCTACGATTTCAACCCGAAGACCAACCCGTTCTTCATGGAGCGCCTCGGCGTCAATGGCACGCTCAACCCCGGCGCCTTCTTCTGGAAGGGCAAGGCGCACCTCGTCGTCCGCACCGAGGGCTATGACCGCAAGAGCTTCTTCGCCATCGCCGAGAGCCCCAACGGCATCGACAATTTCCGCTTCTGGGACGAGCCCGTCGACCTCCCTGAAATCAAGCCCGAGACGAACGTGTACGACATGCGCATCACGTTCCACGAGGACGGCTGGATCTACGGGGTGTTTTGCGCCGAAGCCAAGGACCCCAATGCTCCCGCGGGCGACCTATCCTCCGCGGTCGCCGTGGCCGGCATCGCACGCACCAAGGATTTCAAGAAGTGGGACCGCCTGCCCAACCTCAGGACGCCCGCTTCCCAACAGCGCAACGTTGTCCTCCATCCGGAATTCGTCGACGGCCAGTATGCCTTCTACACCCGGCCGATGGACGGCTTTATCGACGTGGGCTCCGGCGGCGGCATCGGCTGGACTCTGTGCAAGGACATCGCCACCGGCGTCACCGGCCCGGAAATCATCATCGAATCCCGAGCCTATCATACCATCAAGGAGTCCAAGAACGGCCAGGGACCCGCGCCCATCAAAACACCGCAGGGCTGGCTCCATCTCGCCCACGGCGTGCGCAACTGCGCCGCCGGCCTGCGCTACGTGCTCTATATGTTCATGACCTCGCTCGAGGACCCCGCCAAGGTGATCGCCCGCCCGGGCGGTCATTTCCTAGCCCCCTACGAAGGCGAGCGCATCGGCGATGTCTCCAACGTGACCTTCAGCAACGGCTGGGTGCGCCTGCCCGACGACACCGTCCTCATATATTACGGCGGTTCCGACACCCGCTGCTACGTGGCCCGCAGCACGGTCGCCCGGCTTGTCGACTGGTGCCTCAACACGCCCGAGGACGGCCAGACCACCCGCAAGTGCATCGACCAGCGCCTCGCGCTCATCCGCTCCAACAAGACCCACCTCAAGAAGGGCTGATCTACCTGACGACATAGCCGAACAAAGTCGCGCGGCTGACGCGGTTCGGGATGAACTTTGCTGCCTCGACTGTATGCGAAGGGTTGTAGCCGAGAAGCTTCGGGCTCATCCGTCAATTCTTATATGACATCCAACGCCCTGCCCTGACCCCTTCGGCTTGACTCTATGGTTGGCGTGTAGGTTCACTTCTTCGGATTGCTCAGCGAGTCACCAATCGCAGGATTTCACCAACAGATGCGGCCGACGCAACCCCCTGCTTAAGTTGATCAAAGTCGTCTCTCGACTCCCAGCCATGCCAGCCACGGAAGTCTTTTAGGACCAGGGCACGCACTTCATCCGAGGAAAATACTTTCCCCGTCGGCTCCAGATCAAGCGCCACGCGAATGCGCTGATTCAGGAACAGATTATAGCCAAAGAACGGACCTATTCCCTTTAGCTTCTTCGCAGATGACACAACATATTCCACTCCGATGGAATCGATCACCCGGAGCTTCGTGAAGAGACCACCGCGCAGGGCAGCGGCCGTTGTGCTAGTGAGAGCGTCCAGAGTGCGAACCGTGAAGATTGTCGCCTTGTGGATGCAGAGCACCGGAAAATTCAGAGGTTCAGGGGTCATGGCTGCCCGTCTCCATCGTTTCCAACGGCATTCACGACATCACCAGTAACCGATATTCAGAGCTCCTGATCCCGTGGAATCGGAACTGATACCAAAGGGCACTGGAATCGAGAGCCATAACTGGAAGATCTCCAATGCACGGGGCCAAGAAACAGGGGTAATCCCAGGAAACCAGGCAGGTGACCGGCTCCTGGGCTCCGGTGATGGCCAAGCACAAGCAATACCGGCCATCAAAGTCGCCCAGTATCCAGTCACCTGCCTGGTTTCCGACAGGGGAGCATCAACGATGAGCAGGCAGCATTCATGCACAGAGTCGGCGGGATGCTCATGCATTCAGGGTACTGGGAATCGTCTCTGAAACCAACACATACTTGAGAACGAGGTTTGTGCCCGGGTACTGCGTGGCGGTCTTGTTGAGGTGATCGATCAGGTGACCGACGGCGCGTGAGGATTGCGGGTTGGTGAAGTGATGGAGGCGAACCAGCAGGATTCCCTGCGCGGGGTCGGGCAGCAGGTCGGCTTGATGGCAGAGCAGGTCCTTGGCAAGCGCCCGTGCGTCGTCTGAACGACTCAGCTTTTCGCGCAGGAGGGTGACTAGGGCGGTCTCCGAGCGGTATGCCAGGATTTTGAGTGTATTTAACAGCTGGTGACGCGACGGCGCTATGAGTTGCGGTCGCTGGGCCTCTGGCAGGGAACCGATCGGAACGCGTCGTGGCAGGGTTCTTAAACATGCATTTTCCTGCTTTAGCTCCAACTCGGTGGCCTGCAGTTTTTCCCCGATCTGGGATATCTGAAGCAAGAAAGCAGCCACAGCGCCGTCAGCGCTTTCCTTCATCGCCAGGCGTCCGCGCTGGGCCTGCAAGGCGGCTCGTTGGGCGCGCAGGCGCTGTGCCTTCTGCCGATGGACGCGCCACAGCGGATTGATCACGCTTGTCTGAGGCGCGGGAGGCGTGAGCGCGTAGCCGCCAAGGCGATCGATGGCCAGTTCCTGAGAGGCATAGCGGAAGAAGTTCTCCTGAGACCACCTGGCAAACATGTGACCAGCCAAGGCCTCGCTCGATTCCCTCTGGCAGGTGGTGATGATCGCTGTCTGATGGCTGTGGTCTGTGCTTAGGCGGCGAATCTCGCGCGCCGCCACCTGCCCGCCCAATAGGGCGCAGGATTTTTCAGCCAGATTCATCTCGACACGCTGGGCATGCGGGAGTTCGACGGGGTGGCTGGAAAAACAGTCCGTCTCCCAGGGTTCATAGCGCCCCTTGCGATAGGTGAGCACGGCGATGCGGTGCTCGAGCCACAGCAGGGCAAAGAACTCCGGCGACCAGCCCTCCCGGTCAAAAACAATCACGAAGCGATGCAGGCTTCGATCGGCTTGCAGTTGCTCTTCCGATGGCTGTGCGGGCACCTCTTTGATCAAGCGCGGAACGATCTGGGTGCGCAGGTGATGAATCATGCCTTCGGTGCCCAGGGCTGTGACCACGAAAAACGGATGGCCGTCCCGGTCGTTGACCCAGTAATCCATCAGGGAGCGCACGCAGAGCCGGTCGCGGGATGAAAAGCGCTCGGGCAAGCAGGTCTGTTCGCCATGATAAGCGCGCACGTGTCCGTCAACATAGAGCAATCCTGCAAGCGTTGGATCGAGGTCCATCCAATACTGGCCCATGGCTTGCGACCAGGCGGACACGTTTTGGCTCATGGCGAGCCCATCGATTTTTTCACGCAGGGTGCGCACCTCCGGAATGCGGTCCAGCCCAAGAAGCCGCCCCCACTCGCCGCAGGGTTGGTAGCGCAATTGTTCCACCGACTTGATTCGGCTGAGGATCATGAAGGCGAGCATGAGAAAAAGCTGCGTGAGCGGATAGTATCCGCGAGGGGCCTCAAAGTGCTCCTCGACATGTGCGAAGAGTCCATTTGCCAGCAGGGCGGGAATCGCCGCTAAAACCCCGGCGCGGGGAACATCGCAGGCCGCCTGAAAAGACGGCGTTGCCGGGCTCCCGGCTCCAAGCATCGCCAGGGTGCGTCCGGTTATGTCATGACATGCCGTGCCCAGCCCCTGCGCCGCCGCGTGGTCGAGCGCACTGCGAGCGCCTGCTGTCGAGAGTTCCTCCGCTATGTCTTTTTTTTTGAGGCCTGGCGCAGACGCCCCGACTTGATGGCCCTGTAGAGAGTGTCACGCTTCAGTCCTTCCCCGTCTGCGATCTGTCGTGCCGTGAGCCCCTCATCGAGCGATCCCTGCACGCGCTGTAGTACTTCCGGAGTCAATACAGGCGCCCCCCGCACAACCGATGTGCGCACAAAGAATGCCTCGGCGCCCTTCTGCCTGAACTTTTTCAAGGCCCTCTTAACGCTAATCGAGGTCACCTTGAAGGCGCGCACCACTTCAGCCAGTTTGCACGCTCCGTTGTCGCACAGCATGCTCGTGTACAACTGAAACGAGGCATGGTCGGCTCTTGCGTGCGAAAATAGCGGCATGCCCTGATGGAAATACCAGACCGTGTCTTGTTGCACCGACACGGTCACTGCCTCGCTCACCTCAATGGCATCTTCGGGGTAAAGCGGCAGATGCAGCTGTCGGCTATGGGGGCTGGACGGTAGCTCGGGGGGCGTCATCGCCGCATAGTCTCTACAGGTGCCCTAGCCTAACTCAACGTTGCTTAAGTCTCAAATCATCGCCTGCGCGGCTCGCTGGAAAACGGGAAAGCGACCGGGCCGCGGCGCGATTTGATGGCCTGCCTTTGCCGGGCTTGGCCATCACCCGAGCGCTAGGCCCGGTTGCTTTCCCGTTTTCCTGGGTTGGTGCATCAGCAGCGAGTGATACAGGAGACGATCCCAACGGTATTGCTTGGTATCATTCATACTTCCGTGGCCCGTAGATGCCTCGGTGGCTTCCTGCGCAGCATCCTCCCACTCTATGCTTCCGATATGACGCTGCTTACGTCACAACCCGCGCGACCCTACTTCACGTAGGGGATCAGGAGCTCTGATCTTATATCTTCCCTGCATCGCTTGCTCACCCTATCAGGAATCTGCATGAGTATTGCCACCTCCAACTTATCCGCCGCTCCCGCCGGCAGCATCACACAGAAGCCGTTTGGCACGACCAGGGACGGCGTCGCCGCAGATCTGTTCACTCTCAGGAATGCCAATGGCATTGAAGCGCGCATCACCAATTACGGAGGGATCGTGACCCATCTCTTCGCGCCCGACAGGAACGGCAAGATGGGCGATGTCGTGCTGGGGTACGACAATCTGGCCGGGTATGAGAAGGCCACCCCTTATTTCGGCGCCTTGATCGGTCGTTATGGCAACCGGATTGCAAACGGCAGATTCACCCTCGATGGCAAGACCTACACACTCGCTGTGAACAATGGCGCCAACTCGCTTCACGGCGGCTTGAAGGGTTTCGACAAGGTCGTGTGGACGGCGAGGCCGATCCCCGGCGATGAACCCGCGCTGGAACTCAGCTACCTGAGCAAGGACGGCGAGGAAGGTTATCCGGGGAATCTTAAGGTGATCGCGGTCTATAGGCTCACAAAGGACAACGCGTTGAAGCTGGATTTCACCGCCACCACGGACAAACCCACCGTCGTCAATCTTACCCATCACTCCTATTTCAATCTCGCCTGCAAGGGGGACATTCTGAGCCACGAGGTTATGATCAATGCCGACGCTTTTACGCCGGTTGACTCAGGTCTCATCCCCACCGGCGAACTGCGCCCTGTGAAGGGAACGCCTTTCGACTTCACAGAATCGACCGTCGTCGGCGCTCGCATCGATGGGACGGACGAACAACTGAAGCTTGGCGGCGGGTATGACCATAACTGGGTTCTCAAAAAGGACAGGGCAGGCGAGTGCAGCTTTGCCGCCCGGGCATATGAGCCGACAAGCGGCCGCGTCTTGGAAGTGGAGACGACCGAACCCGCCGTTCAATTCTACTGCGGCAACTTTCTCGATGGGACGATCACAGGCAAATACAGCCAGGTTTACCAACGCCGCAACGGCCTGTGCTTTGAACCGCAGCATTCGCCGGATTCGCCCAACCAGCCCAAGTTCCCCTCCGTGATTTTAAGACCCGGGCAGGTATTCAAGACGACCATGATTTATCGCCTGTCGGTCCGCAGCCGTGAGTGAAGATTTGCGCCTTTTCTTGACATGCAGCTAGGTAGAAATGCCCATGCCAACGAGTAATTTTTCTCATAATGCGATAAAGAGCAGCGTTATAGGGAGATAGGAATTCAATAAGCCCTCCCGGGTTTATCTAGGGTGTACCCCCTAGATTTAGGTTGACCCTGTATGTGTCGATAAGTATTGGTTAGACCATACCTTCAACACTGTGCGTCATACATCAAATGGTCTGTCGGTGCTGATCGCAAGGATACTCCTCCTTGCGACGGGTTGTTTGTCGTTTTTGCAGGCGCAAACCGTTGTGGTTGAGGATTTCTCAGACCCGAGTCTGCCAGGCTGGACTGTGGGAAACGTCAGCGGAGGTTACACACCGAGCGTTGTGAATAACTGGCTGCGCCTGACCACAGCCGCCGCCCAGGAGTCAACCTATGCTGTCTACAACACCTCTTTCGCCTCCGAAAACACGAGCGTGTACGCGGACTTTCAGTTTCGCAGCTATAGCGGCACTGGGGCGGACGGCATCACTTTCTTTCTCTATGATGCCACCCAAACCTTTAGAGCAGGTGCCTTCGGCGGAAGCCTCGGTTATGCCCAGAAGACTCTGGCCGGTGGTGGCGAAGCAGACATTGCCGGCATGGCTGGTGGCTATCTCGCCATAGGCATCGACGAGTACGGCAATTATTCCAATCCCACCGAAGGGCGTGTCGGAGGGACCGGAGCTGTGCCAAACGCAATCGCCGTTCGCGGCAACGAGGCAAGCAGCTATAATTACCTCGGTGGCACAGGCTCCCAGTCCACGGCTCTCTGGACGAATTCGACTACAGCGCCTACGAGCGGCGTGGGCTACGGACACATCATCCTTTCGATCTCTCCCACCGGACAGCTCACCGTGTCGCTAGCGCGGGATAGCACCTCAACGCCTACGACTATCCTCACCATGGATGTCTCGTCTATCGCGCGTCCGGAGAATCTTCGCTTCGGATTCACGGGATCCACTGGCGGCGCCAATGCCGTCCATGAAATCAGCGAGCTGACCATCGCCTCGGTGCCTGCTCACCTTTGGGACAATGGTGCGGGGACCAGCACCTGGGGCACCGCCGATAATTGGGATCCGGCCATACTCCCTCTTTCGCAGAGCGACGTGCTATTGGAAAACACGCACGTAAGCACGGCGCAGAACATCGATGTGGGGACGGGCGCGACCCGCACCATACGTTCCCTCTATATCGACGCGCCCTTCAACTACACTCTCTCAAACGGAACGCTTCAGTTCAGCGGAGGCAGCTCGACCAGCACTTCAGGCATCATCGCCAGCAGCAATAAGGGCAGCGGGGCCACCCAGAACACCGTCAATTCTGCCATCTCGATGGGCAACAATATCGAGATCCGCAACACGTCATCCGGGACCCTTTCCGTAGGAGGAGCCATCAGCAACGGCGGCTACGACCTCAAAGTCGCAGGCACAAGCGATATCAACTTGGGAGGCGTTATCAGCGGCACTGGAACCCTGACCAAGATAGGCAGCAACACCGCCACCTTAGGCGGTCAGAACACTTATACCGGCGAGACCAAGATCAGTGAAGGCGCCATAAAACTAGGGGCCTCGGATCGCATCTCCGACAGCAGCAATCTCAACGTCAATGGAGGAACCCTTAACCTGAACGGATACTCCGAACGCGTCGGCAATCTGACCTTCGCCAACGGCACCATCAACTACGGCACCACGGGAACCACCAACGCCTTTCTCTTCAACAATACTTACGGCACGCCCAGCGGCGTGATCACCATCCTGAATTGGGAAGATCTGGCCGGCACTGCCAACGACGACATTCTCGCCACTCAAAACGGCTCGCTTTCCAGCAGCATCCTTGGGCAATTCTATTTCTCCGGCTACGGCGACGGAGCGAGCTTGGCGTCCACATCGGAGAGCCTCACCGGCTACGGCAGCGGATGGTATCGGCTCACTCCGGTCGCTGCCACTTGGTACACCTGGGACGGACAGACAAGCAATGCCTGGGGTACGGCGACCAATTGGAATCCTGATGGTACGCCTGTAACCAACGCCAATATCGTCTTCGGCACCACGACTGCCGGAAACCGGAATGTCGCGCTTGGCGCCAACCGATCTGTGCACGCCATCCGCTTCGATGCGGGCGGGGCGGGCTCATACAATATCGGAAACGGAGTGAACACCTACAGCCTGACCATGGGGGGCACGGGCACCGCTTTCATTCAACAAAAGTCCGACACCTACGCGCAAACCGTCTCAGCTCCCGTTGTGCTTCAGAGCAACACGGTGATGGACATGATAGGATCCCAGACCCTCACAGTCTCCGGCGCTGTTTCGGGCTCCGCAAACCTGATTAAGGAGGGAACGGGCGGAAAACTTCTGATCAGCGGCAACAATAGTACCTACACAGGCAACATCTACATCAACGCAGGAACGATGCAGATTTCTAACGCCAACGCGTTGGGTGATACTACGGGCAAGACCATCGTCGCCGACGGGGCCACCCTTGAGCTTACGAATAACATCACTGCGCCCGAGGCGATCGATGTCGCAGGCATCGGCGTTTCGGGTTACGGTGCCATTCGCAACCTCACTGGCGCCAATACGATCTCCGGCAATATCACGCTGAAGAATGATGCGCGTCTTGTGGCGGATGCCAGCACTATGACTGTCAGCGGTTCTATTGGGACCACTGCGAACAGCAGTCTCAACGTCGCTGGAGCTGGCAATGTTACGCTCACAGGAGCCGTCAACGTCAATGCTGTGAGCAAGGATGGCTCCGGCACGCTCACTTTCTCCTCCGTAAACAACCAGTTCGGCAGCCTCACGATCAACGCGGGCACAGTGGCAACCAGTGCAAATAATATTATTCCTGTTGCGGCTGCTGTGAATATGACCGGGGGGACCTTCAATCTCACAGACAGGACGGAAACGATCGGCTCTCTGGCAGGAACTGCGGGGGCTGTCACCTTGGGCGCGGGAACGCTTACTACAGGCGGCAACAACGGTACCACGACTTTTGCCGGAAACATCACTTCGACCACGGGCGGCATACTCACCAAGACCGGGACAGGCACGCTCACTCTGGCGGGCGCCGGCGCCAACACCTACACCGGAGCCACCAATATCAATGCGGGTGCGATCAACATCCAGAAAGCAACCGGTCTCGGGGCCGTCTCCGGAGGCACAACCGTCGCCTCGGGAGCGCAACTTCAATTGCAGGGAGCTATCGCCGTGGGAGCCGAGGCGCTTACCCTGAGCGGCACAGGACTCAGTTCCACAGGCGCCCTCCTGAATGTTTCCGGGAATAACAGTTATGCGGGCGCGATCACGCTCAACGCCGCCACCCGCATCAATTCCGATAGCGGTACCCTCACGCTCGACGTGGCTTCGGGCAATGGGATCGCAAGCGCCTCGGCGCAGAACCTGACTTTTGGCGGCGCGGGCAATGTCACGGTCAATGATATCATCGCAACGGGAGCAGGTTCCCTGACCAAAGACGGAGCAGGCACGCTCACACTCTCTGCCGTAAACACCTTCACAGGCGGTCTCAATTTGAATGCGGGCACGGTGACCTTGAACGGGGCAAACCGCCTGAATTCTGCCAATGCGGTTACGGTCAACGCCGGCACGCTTAACTTGGCGAACTACAACGAGACCTTCAGTTCCCTTTCGGGTACCGGCGGCACAGTCTCGCTCGGTTCGGCGGCCCTCACAACCGGCGACACTACGACGACCTCCTTCGCCGGAACGATCACGGGATCGGGTGGCCTCACCAAGGCTGGAACAGGAAGCATGACCCTCTCCGGTAACAACCAATACTATACTGGCGCAATCTCGGTGAGTGCAGGCACGCTTGTCGCCGCGAGCAGCAACGCCCTTGGAACCACAGCGGGCGGTGTTGTCGTCACTTCCGAAGCAACCCTGGGACTACAGAGCTCCATCGGTGCAGAGGCACTCAGCCTTGCAGGCACGGGCGTAGGCGCTGGCGGCGCCTTGCGCAACCTATCCGGCGACAATTCTTTCGCCGGCAACATCACGCTCACGGCGGACACGCGCATTAACTCTGACAGTGGAACTCTCACTCTCACAGCCTCGGGGAACACCATAGGCAGCTCGGTTTTGCGTAACCTGACATTCGGCGGTGCGGGCGATATAACGGTGAATAGTAGCATCGGCACGCGCGGAGGCTTTTTGACCAAGGACGGCTCAGGCACTCTCACACTCAATGGCGCAGTTAACAATTCCTATACGAGTGCGACGACGACGATCAGCCAGGGTATCGTAAAGCTTGGGGCCAGTAATGTGCTCCCCAATGCCGACTTCAGCATCGGTGGGGCAGGCGAACTCCACTTGCAGGGCAATTCCGAACAGGTGGGAGCCATGACGGTCGCGAATGCGGCTGGCGGCGTCATCGATTACGGCAGCTCCGCGGGCAATAACTACATGGTCGGATCGAGCCTGACCTTCACCGACACCTCCGCGGTTCTTACCATCAGCAATTTTGTCTTCGACGACACGAGCACCGCAACCGCCAGGGATTTCAACCTGTCGGATGTCTTTGCCGTGTCCGGCACCTCGGCACCGGCGAATCTGGCTAACGTGTATTTCTATGGCTACGGCTCAGCCGATGCCACCGCATCGGGCGTCGCCACCAACGTACCCGTAGCTCTGGGCGGTTCCTGGTACGCACTCCTTCCCTCCATCAGCACGACCGGCTGGTACAATTGGATTAGTCCAACGAGCACCTTGTGGGCCACGGGCTCAAACTGGAGCACCGGATCCAGGCCCGACAATCAGAATGCAAAGGTGTCCTTTAATTCCGGCACCTACCAGACGAGCGTGAGTGTCGGAGGAAGTTCAAGAAGTTTGAATACTCTGCGCTTCAACACCGGCGCTTCCGCCTACACCATCAGCAACGGAACGCTGCGTTTTCGCGGCACCGGTCTCGCAAGCATTCAGCAGTGGTCCAACTCGACGCAGACTATCGCGACCACCGTGAGCCTTGAACGTGACACGGTTGTCGATATCTCCGGTGCGGGCAATCTTGCGATCAGTGGAGCCCTGACGAACAGCGCGGAACTACGCCGTGGAGGCTCGGGCTCAGGCGTCATGATTCTGTCCGGCAGCAGCACGGGCTTTTCAGGCGATATCACCCTGGAGGGCGGCGCGACCCTGATCGCGAACACCAATGCGCTGGGTGACACCAGCAAAGGCACAACGATAACCGACGGGGCGGAACTCCAACTGCAGGGTGGCATAGCGGTCGGAGCCGAGGCGCTCACTCTAAGGGGAACGGGGCTTTCCAACACGGGCGCGCTCAGGAATATCTCAGGAACCAATAGCTACGCCGGTAAACTCACTCTGACGGGCGCGACGCGCATCAATTCCGACAGTGGCACCCTCACCCTCAATGTGGCTTCGGGAAATGGGATCGAAAGTGCCTCGGCGCAGAACCTTACTTTTGGCGGCGCGGGCAACGTTACCGTCAGCGATATCATAGCCACGGGGGGCGGTTCCTTGACCAAGGACGGCACGGGCACGCTCACCCTCGCCGCAGCCAACACGTTCACCGGTGCGGTAAGCGTCGGAGAGGGCGTGCTCAACATTCAAAACGCAAATGCCCTAGGCACCGTTGCGGGCGGCGTCACGGTAAGCTCAGGCGCGGAACTCCAGCTTCAGGCGGGTGGCATCTCCTTCGCAGGCGAGTCGCTGGACTTGAACGGCACAGGCGTCTCATCGACGGGAGCTCTTCGTAACATATCAGGCAACAACACCTGGACGGGCGCCGTGATCTTGGACTCCGCTTCGCGCATCAATTCCGACAGCGGCACCTTTACGATCAGCGGAAGCATAAGCGGTTCGGGTCAAGACCTGACTGTCGGTGGTTCGGGCAACACAACGATTTCAAATGTCATCGGAACAGGCTCCGGCAGCCTGACCAAGGACGGCAGCGGCACCCTGACTCTTTCAGCGAGCAACACCTATACGGGCGGCACGACTGTGAATGCAGGCACCCTGAGCACCGGTGCATCCGAGCGGTTATCGAACACGGGTGCGCTCACTGTTAACACAGGCGGCACTTTCAACCTGGGCGGTTACACCGAAACCATCGGCTCCCTTAGCGGCTCCGGCGGTAGCTTTACGCTTGGCGCCGGTGCGCTCACCACAGGAGGCGACAACTCCAGCACCACCTACTCAGGAGTCATTAGCGGAACAGGAGGCAGCTTGACCAAGACTGGCACGGGAACCTTCACCTTGTCGGGAGCAAACACCTATTCCGGGACCACCACGATCAATCAAGGAACCCTCAAGCTTGGAGCAAGCAACGTTTTGTCCGATTCCACTGCTGTGAGCATCGTAAGCGGAGCGACTTTCGACGTAAACAATCAGACGGAAACCATAGCCCGCCTAAGTTCCACTGGCGGTACCTTGAGCATCGGCACGGGCACGCTCACCACGGGGGATTCGACAGCGGCATCCTTCAATGGATCGATCACCGGCACCGGTACCCTGATCAGCCAAGGCACCGGCGGTTTGACGTTTACCAGCAATATCAACTTCGGCGGCACTTTAGTCGTCAGCTCGGGCAACACGGTCGAATTCGACAGCGGTGCAACCATCGCTAATTTGACACTATCCGGCGGTACCCTGAAGCTTTACGGCAACAATACCTATAATTTCACCAACCTCACGATCACCGGCACCTCCACGATCGATTTCGGCACGGGCTCGGTGACGCTTGACGTAGGCACCCTGACAACCAACGGCACTGCTCTGCTCAACGTGAACAATTGGACCTGCATGTCGGATTACTTTTATGCGACGACCTGGGTGAGGGATTCAAGCACATGGGACTACACGAATGCTCCCGCTCGTGGACAGAACCCCCTCAATCGAGTCGTGTTCAATGGTTACACTGGGTCGAACACCGCTTGGTTGCCTTTCCCATCTAACGGTCATGGCATGATCACACCCGTCCCGGAGCCTTCCACTTATGGAGCCATCCTGATGGGTGCCTCTCTGTCCCTTCTGGGCGTCCGCCGTTGGAGGAAATCCAGAAAAGCGAAATCGTAAAAGCTACACCAAGCAGGGTTCTCGCGCAGAGACGCCAAGTCGCAGAGGTTTGATCCGCCATCCCTTGTATCCCCTTCATCCCTGTTAACCCTGCCTCGGAATTGATACCCCGATCGAAGACATGAATTCACAGGGATATAAGGGATGAAAGGGATAGAAATCCGATCGTCATTCCCCCGCGCCTCCGCGTCTCCGCGCGAGACAAGTTCGAATCCGTGTGGTCCGTGTGATCCGTGGTTAAAAAGGATCGAAGTCCAAGCTTTGGAAGGGGAGTTGGGTTTAGTTTCCCGAGGGGAATGCAAAGCATCGCTTGCCCTTGAGGGCGGGTGGCGCATGGATGGGGTGCATATATGGCTCTCATCCCCCTAGAGGACACTTTCGCCGACATCGTCGGCAAGGCCCAACGCGGCCGGCGCATCACCGACGAGCAGCTTGCCGCCCGTGCGGGAATCAGCAGGGAAGATCTCCTCGCCGTGAAGGGAGGGAAACCCCTGATACCGGTCATTCGCCGCATTTCCAGGCATCTGCGCCTCAATCCGGAAGCCATGGAGGCAAGCGCCCGCAAAACCTGGTATCCAAAGCAGCCTGCGTTTCCCCGGGGCTTCGCCATGTTCAACACTCCGTTTGGCGAACAGACGGTCAATAGCTACCTCGTATGGGATTCGCGCACCCGTGAAGCGATGGCTTTCGATACCGGTACCGACTGCCAGGATATGCTGGACGTCATCAAAGCGGAGAACCTGAGACTGTCCTGCATCCTTATCACACATGCGCACCGGGATCATATCGCCGATCTGGAGCGCCTCGCCGCCGCCACAAAGGCGCAAGTGTGGCTGCACGAGCTCGAGCCCTGTTCGATCCCGGGTGCGAGGACCTTCAAGGGTAACGTCCACTTTCACGCGGGATCCCTTGCGATCAAGACGCTTCATACCTGCGGGCACACTCCGGGACTGACCACCTTCCTGGTCACCGGCCTAGCCTGGCCGCTGGCCATCGTGGGCGATGCCCTATTCGCAGGATCGATGGGAGGAAGCGACGAGCACTTCGAGGAGCAGTACCGGAACAACTACGAGAAAATCCTCACGCTTTCAAACGACACCGTGATCGCACCGGGCCACGGTCCGCTCACAACCCTTCTCGAAGAGAAAGCACATAATCCGTTTCTGGTCTGAGGGGAGATCCAACAAGCTGTATTCGAACCGCAGAGACGGAAGGACTGCCGGACGGTGTCGCTGCTGTGTGAGGTATCGAACCAAGCCATTCGAGGCGTTTTTCGCTACTGAGGAAGCGAGGGACTCGGGGAACGAACAGGGCTCTCGCACGAAGACGCGAAGTCGCAAAGGTTCGATCCAAATACTCCGTGAGCTGCTCCGTGTTTAAAGAAATGTATTTCCTCCGCGCCTCAGCGGCACTGCGCGAAAATGGATTGTGTGTTGATTCGTCCGACTACTTCCCGAAGGCCCTGCCGTACCCGCCGTAGCCATACGAAGGAAGGTTGGAGCCTGTCCGGAACCGTTCGAATGGGCAACCTCCCTCATTCTTGTCCGACGGTCCGACCGTCCTACTGCTGGCCTCCGGCTTCTGGCCTCTCGCAGCCCACATCTAGGTGTTTATACCTATTTTAGTTGACTGATCGGGTTTAGTGTGAGCAGTGTCTTCGCTGCCCCCTGATTTCCCGTAACCAGCTCCTTTCAATAAACCAAAACCCCTGTCTGTTCCACTCCTACTAAGTGCCCGGTGTCACGCGTCCCATCCTGATGGCGTTTCCCTGCCTGTTCGTCGCTTCATTCACCCTCGTTAAATCTAGGTATTACACCCTATTTTATCAACAAACCGAGTTGAGTGTGCGCTGTGTCTTCCTCACTCCCCCTTGGCTTCCTGCAATCAGCCCCTTTCTATGAAATCCGGTCTATCCCTGCCCACGATCCTAGTGTCACGCGTCGCCATGATGGCGATTTCCTGCCTGCTCGTCTGTTCATCCACCTTCGCTCAGGTCGCCCCACCGGTGATCACCGCCAATCCGGAGTCGGCTTCGGTCAGCACAGGAGCAAGTGTGTCCTTTAGTGCTGCGGCGATTGGAGAGGGATTGACTTATCAATGGCTCTTCGATGGTGCTTATATCCCGGGAGCTACGTCACCAGTTTATACTATCAACAGCGCGAGCCTGTCTAACATCGGCTCTTACCATATGTTGACATGGAATTCCGCAGGTGATTCGACAGCGACAACTTCGGCAACATTAACCGTAGATGGTCTTTCTGGTCCTCCCGAGATCAACTGTAATCCATCGAACACGGTGTCTGCTGGCAATAGCGTAACATTGAGCGTGCCGGACTACGGAACAGCGATAACCTACCAATGGCGCCACAATGGCGCGAGCGTGCTGGGTGCAACCTCATCGAGCTATACGATCGCCAATGCCACTATTGCCCATGCAGGTTCTTACGATGTTGTACTCAGCAATGCCGGTGTTTCGGTAACAAGCTATGGGAAACGGCTGTACGTTATGCCGTCGCCCGATGCCCCGGTCATCACTGTACAGCCGCAGCCGGAGTGGCAAATCGTCAATGCTGGCGGCAGTTTGACTTATTCAGTTACGGCCACGGGCGGTCTCCCTCTTTCCTATCAATGGCGTCTGGATGGTGTGGATATTCCAGGAGCGACAAGTGCGACCCTGACATTGACGGGTGTGACCCTGGCGAATCAGGGGGAATATACTGTTGTTGTCAGCAATACCTATGGTTCTGTCACCAGTAATCCGGCGATAGCAGACATCGTGGGGCCGGAAATTGATACGATTACCCCGGTTGTCGTTACTAGCGGCAGCGGCGATTTCACGCTCGCCATCGCCGGCTCTCGTTTTGCCTCCAACGCGGTGGTCTTCTGGAATGGTGCGGCGCGACCGACCTCGTTTATCGATGACTGTAATCTGACCGCGGCGATTCCGGCGAGTGACGTTGTCGGCACCGGCGGCATATTCACCGCCTTGATCACAGTACAGTATCCCAATGGGGTCGTTTCTGATCCTTCGGTACTTACAGTGGTGCCTCCAAGCGTCGAGGTGGCGCAAAGTCAAATATCGCCCGATGACAACTCAGTACTCGTATCGAGCGATACCTACACTTCCGGCGCTGCAGGCGTGACCGTGTGGTTGGAGAATAACACCGTTGGCACAGGAGCTGCCATCGTTACCGCGGCCAATTATTCATCCAATCCGACGCCAATCCCCTCTTTTGACGTTGGCGGAAAGTTTGTAGATGTCCAAGTCACCGGGGCCGATGCCACGGACGTCGCCACGGCCTATTTCTTCTATCCCGACACCATCACAGGCAGCACGGAAGGCGATCTCGTGCTGCAATTCTACAACGGCACCGCCTGGCAGCCCGTGCTGAGCAGCGGCGGCGCCACGCCGCTCAAAGAGACAACGGACAATCTCGGCGATGTGGAAGGGTCCTCCGTTTCCGGCGGACGTTTCACTGTCGTGTTCGATAACACGAGCACACCCAAAATCACCGAGTTAACCGGCACCGTCTTCACCACCAGCCTGATCAATAATGACATCGTGCCGCCCGTGATCCAATCAGTGACCGCCTCGCCGGCTTTGCTTCTGCCAGCCAACCATAGGATGGTGGCGGTGACGGTCAGCGTCACGGCAACGGACGACATGGATGCCCATCCCAGCTCCCGCATCGTATCGGTGACCAGCAATGAACCCATCAATGGCAGGGGTGACGGCAACACCACGCCCGACTGGGAAATCACCGGCGCCCTGACCCTGAACCTGCGGGCCGAACGGGCCAATGGCGGGGATGGGCGAGTGTACACGATCACAGTCGAGACCAAGGACGCGGCGGGTAACGCCACGACTGCAACGACAACAGTCGTGGTTCCCAAAGACAATGATGCCGATCGTCATCCGCCGAAAATCACCACCCAACCGCACAGTCAAACCGCGACGATCGGTGCGGATGTCACCCTGAGCGTTGCCGTCGCACCCGCGCTGCCAGTCACGTATCAATGGAAGTTCAATGGTGCGAACATCCCCAATGCCACCAGTGCAACCCTGACTCTGCATACCGTGACGATGGCGAATGCCGGCAACTACAAGGTGACAATCACAAACAGCATCGGCTCGACGACCAGCAGAGTGGCTCAGCTTACCGTCGTCCCGCTTCCACCCGTCATCATCACCGGGCCGCAATCCCAGACGGTGGACAAGGGTGACAGCGTCACCTTCACCGTCATGGCCACGAGCGAAGCTCCGCTCTCTTATCAATGGTATTTTAATGGGAAGAAGATCGGCAGGGCAAAGAGCGCAACGCTCACGCTCACCCATGTGAATAGCGATGATGCCGGGGCTTATTCCGTCGTGGTCAGCAACGACGGAGGAGAGGTGACCAGCAGTGCGGCAACGCTCACAGTGCTGTTACACGTGCCCATCATTACCACCGCCCCACAATCCCAGTCGGTGAACTCAGGCGCTAGCGTCACGTTCACCGTCGCGGCCACGAGCCCTACATCGCTCTCTTATCAATGGCTGTTTAATGGGAGGAGGATCAACGGGGCACGGAGTGCAACGCTCACGCTGAGAAAAGCGAACTTGGATGACGCAGGCAGCTACTCTGTCGTGGTAAGCAACGACGACGGTGACGTCACGAGTCCATCCGCGACGCTGACCGTGGTGACTCCACGTATCACCGCGCTCAATCCGTCAACCGTGAGAGCTGGCAGCGGCGGTTTTACCCTCACCGTCACAGGCGCGGGCTTTGTGAATGGGGATGATGTTGAATGGAATGGCGACGAACGGCCGACGACCTTTGTCAACAGCACCACTCTGACGGCGGCTATCCGGGCGTCCGATGTTCCGAGGCGGGAGCACAAAAACGTGGATATTACCGTGAAGAGTCCGAGTGGGGATCGCTCGAACTCGAAAACGCTAACGATCGCTCCCTGAAGCCAGGAGTTCCTCGGCATGGGCGAGGGCGCTTTTTGCAGAGCGATCGCCCAGCATCCGGGCCAGCTCGGCCACACGCAGCCTGCGCTGCGTGTGCAGGGCCTTGATACGCACCTCGGCGCGCTCGCCCGACTGGTCCTTTTCGACAAGGAAATGGCTTGTTGCGTGGGCTGCCACCTGGGGGAGATGGGTGACGCAGAACACTTGGTGGGTTCGCGCGATCCGGGACATCTTCTCGCCGACCACCCGGCCGATCTCGCCGCCCACATTGGCATCGACCTCATCGAAGACGAGGACCGGAACATGATCGAGATCCACAAGCACGGACTTGAGCGCGAGCATCACACGGGCAAGCTCGCCGCTCGAGGCGATGCGGGACAAGGGCAGGGGAGGCTCGCCCACGTTCGGAGAAAAAATGAACTCGCAGCGGCAATCTCCCGAGGGGCCGAAATCGGGCAGGGTCTCCAGCCTTACCTGGAAGTCCGTTTTCTTGAAACCAAGCTCGGCGATGCTGCCGGATGCCACCCTGGCCAGCTCACGGGCGGCTTTCTCCCGCTTCATCCTTAATTTTTCCGCGGCTGAGCGCACGCGGACAAGGGACTCGGAGATCTTTGCGTCGAGACGCGCGCAAGCTCCCTCGATATCCCCCTGGATGGAGAGGCGGCTTCGCATCTCTTCGATCGCAGACTTGATGGCGCATAGATCGCCGCCATAGCGACGCTTGGCGTCGAGCCAGGCATCCATCCTTCGTTGAAGAGACTCGGCCTGCTCGGGATCGAACTGGCATTCCTGACCCAGCGAAGAGAACTCGGCGCCCAGATCGGCGATTTCGACCGATACGGCACCCAGGCGATCGGCGAGAGGTTTCCCCGATGCATCGAGGGCCTCGACGCGCCTGGCCTCCCGAAGAAGCGCGGCGAGCCTCGCCGAGAGACCTTCATCCTCCGTGAGTCCTGTGGAGATTTCGCTGCAACCTGCGATGATTTCCTGCGCCTTGTTCATGCGCGAGAAGTCGCGCTCCAGGGAATCCACGGCTTCGTCGCTGAGCTCGAGGCATTCGAGTTTCTCAAGCTGCGCCTGGAGAAAAGAAATCTGGCCGGGGGACAATCTGGTCTCCCGATCAAGGCGTTCCCTCTCGGCGAGCCGCCTGCGCCATTCCGAGTAGCCGGTCGAATACGCCGCCAGCAGCTCAGCGTCACGGGCGAACAGGTCCAGTAGTTCGAGCTGGCAATTGTCCTTCAGGAGCCGCCGCGGTTCGCTGGGACCATGGAAATCGATCCAATGCTCGCCAAGACATTGCAGCGCCGAAAGCGGGGCGAGACTGCCGTTGACGGTGATCTTCGGGGCTTTTTCGCGGGAAACACTCCTCTTGACGATCAAAATGCCCTCCTCGCATGGAGGCAGGTCAAGCGAGGCAAGAATCGGGTCGATGGAGGATGAGTCCTCGAAATAAAGCGATGCCTCGACCTCGCAGGCCGCTGCACCCTGGCGTATGACGGCCTTGTCTGCCCTCTCGCCGGCCAGGAGGCTGAGTGCTCCGAGGAGGATGCTCTTGCCCGCGCCTGTCTCGCCCGTGACCACCGTGAAGCCGGCTTCAAAGTCTAGAGATACTTCCTCAAGCAGGGCGAGATTGCGAATGCGGAGCGACTGGAGCATGGAGGGCGGCGCAACCACGCTCCACGCAATATTCGCCGCGTCAAAACATAATCGTAAGAATGCTTATCGAAGCGGGCAGCAAGGGCCTTGCGATCCTGAAAAAGGGGTTCAAATCTGTCCGGGTGAAAGGATACAAGGCGTGAGCACGACAAACCCCACACACGCATCGGGCGCAAACGACCCGCTTGGCCATGCCTTGCTGGCGCATCGCATCGAGCAGATCCCCGGGGAACTGGCTGGAATGATGGTGCGAGGCCTTCCTCAGTTGCGTCCGCTCACCTTGTCGTCGGAGCGCTTTCTGGTCACGGGCACGGGAAGCTCCGAGGCTCATGCGCGTTACTTCTGCAACTTGGTCAATCTCTACACCGACCGGACTGCGGCGTATCTCCCCCTGTCCGCTTTCCTCGGAATGTCCCGGGAACTGATCGTCGATAAAACCTTGGTCGTATTTTCCCAGGGCGTTTCTCCCAATGCCCAGATCGCGTTGCGTCGGCACAAGGAATTTCGTCACTCCATCCTGTTCACCTCGACGACTCCCTATGCGGCACGGGAGGCCGGGAAACCCGAGAGGGCGGATCTGATCACCGATATTGCCGGGTCAGGCGGCGACTTGATCTACTTTCCGCTTGCCGAGGAATACTCGACGCTCATCCGGTTGGTGGGCCCCATGTGCGGTTACCTCGCCTGCATGCAATTTGTGGCGCAACTAGCGGGGGCCCATCTGGAGCCGCCCCGCCCGGGCCAGATTCTTCCTTTGCTTCACATGCAAGCGCCGGCGGACCTGCGTTCGGCGATCCTTTCGAAACCCCAGCGCTTCGCTGATGGATTCAACATCATCACGGCAGCTCCGATCTCCGACTATGCGCAGAATCTGGCCTGCAAATTCATGGAAGGCCTGTTTTGGCCCTGTCCCCCGATCTCCGATTTCCTGCAGTTCGCACATGGCCCCTTCCAGCAAGCCACGGCGCATGACCGCCCCGTCATCATTCTTCAGGGGAATTCTCCCGCTGAAGCGGAATTGGTCCGGCGTAGCATGAGCATGCTGGCCTCGGCAGGCCTGGAGGGCTATGTGATCCCAGTGAATGCTCCGCCGCTCTATTCCATCTTTGGATTTGAGGCTATTTTCAACAATCTGGTGCTGGAGGCGGTCCGGCATCTCGAGATAGATCAGGTAAACTGGCCGGGGAAGGGCCGCGACGATCTCCTCTATGGCTTTTGCACGGATGCAGGCGCTGGGACGCAAGCGCCCGAGCCCTAAGGTAAAGCGCTGGAATATGGCGGCTGTTTTCAAGTTGCCAATCCGACACCGTAAGCCACGTTTAGTTAGCAATGAATCCGCCCGAGGCCAAGACGGCTGCGACCGCCACCGCGAAGAAAGACCCCATACTGCTGATTGATGACGAGCGAGCGCTGCTTGATGTCTTTGCAGCGGCGTTATCGCCTTATTTCGAAGTCACTACCGCGACGTCCGTGCGAGAAGCAGAGTTCATCCTGCACAAGAAGCAGTTCAAGGCCATCGTCGCCGATCATCTTATGCCAGGTGGCAACGGCATGGGACTCCTGGTCAGGGTGCGCGAGGAATATCCCCACATGCAGCGTATCTTGGTGACGGGATACATGAAGCCCGAGATGCTCCTCAGGAGTGTCAACGAAGCCTCGCTTTTCCGATATCTTTTGAAGCCGGTTTCCATCAATGAGTTGATCAAAGTCGTGCAGGATGCGGTCAAGTTGCACGATCAAAAGGTGGCTGGGACGCTCAACTGAAAGACGGCGATGGCGAAGGAAGCCACAAGTTCGCAGGATCGTGAACGCTCTTTGGTGCTGGTAGTGGACGATGAGAACGCCCTGAACACGTTGCTGACAGTGACGCTGTCCGACGCTTTCGACATAGAAACTGCGACAAGCGCCGAGGAGGCCGAATTGCTGATGGCTTCGCGCAGCTACGATGCAATCGTGTGCGACCATATGTTGCCCGGCGAACAAGGGCTGGATTTCCTGGTGCGAATGAGCAGTCGCTATCCGGATACAAAGCGCATTCTGCTCACGGGTTACATTAATCCCGACTTCCTTTCGCGCAGCATCGGAGTGGCCAAGCTCAGTTCGTGTCTGCTTAAGCCGACCAAGATGGAGGATCTCGCGGCAGCCGTGCGGAAGGCGCTGACCGAGGCATGACGCGGCCGAGCCGCAACCAAAGAAGCGCCTCGACGTAGGCCAACGGTCGGACAGTCGGCGCTCTGCTGGCCAGCAGAGCGCCGACTGTGGCAGCGGAGCTGCCTCGGTGACGAGCTTTGCTCGTCTCGGTGGTGCCGGAGGCACCTCGGTCGGACGGAACGGGGCTGTCGGCGATTGGCTTTCGGCTTTCGGGAAAACCCGTGAGGCAATTTTGCCAGTCGGCCCCAAAAATCGCAAAAAGCGCTCCATACTTGCGCTTATCCCAGCGAATCCTTCACTCGGCCTTTCCCCATGGCATACGATTGGCTGAAAGGTGTGGCAGACGAATACGACGTGATCGTCATCGGCAGCGGTCTTGGAGGACTGACTGGAGCCAACACTCTGGCCAAAGCCGGCCATCGGGTCTTGTTGCTGGAGCATCATTACCAACTCGGAGGGCTTGCGACCTGGTTCACCCGCAAGGGCGGACACATCTTCGATATTTCGCTCCACGGATTCCCATCAGGCATGATCAAGTCGTGCCGCAAGTACTGGTCCAGGGAGATCGCCGACTCGATCGTGCAGATCGAGGATATCCGCTTCATCAATCCACAGATGAATCTGCGCACGACCTTCGATCGTGTGGATTTCACACGAATTCTGACCGAGACTTTTCACGTGCCCCGCGAGACGGTGGATCGTTTCTACGACGATCTGCGGGCGATGAATTTCTACGACAACAACCCGGAGACAACCGGAGACATGTTCGAGCGCTATTTCCCGGGTCGCGACGATGTTCAGCGCCTGCTCATGGAACCCATCGCCTATGCCAACGGATCCACGCTGGAGGACCCCGCCATCACCTACGGAATCGTGTTCTCCAATTTCATGGGCGCCGGAGTGTACACTTTCAGGGGAGGCAGCGACCAGTTGATAGGAAAGATGCAGGCGGAACTTCGCAAGAATGGGGTGGAAATCCGCAAACATGTGCGCGTGGAGAAAATCCTGACCGAAACGCAGGAAGGTCGGCGGGTGGCCGTCGGCGTGGTGGCAAATGGCCGTGCGATTCGCGCCAAGGCCATCCTTTCCAACGCCAATATCAAGAACACAACTTTGGGGCTCATGGGAGTTGAAAGCTTGCCCGCCGACTATGCGGCCGAGATCGAGAATGTGCGCATCAACAACAGCTCGTGCCAAGTTTACCTGGGCATACGCAAGGGCGAATCCATCCCTCACATCGGCGACCTGGTTTTCACCTCGGACGCCCCCCGGTTTAGCAGCCGGGAACTCGTGGACTTTCACACGACAAGCCGCACGTTTTCCGTCTATTATCCCGGCACGCGCCCCGGCAAAGGCCGCTATGCCGTCGTCGCTTCGCTCAACGCGACCTATGAAGATTGGAAAAATCTCGGCGAGGAGGAATACGCGCGGCACAAGCAGCGGATTATCGATGAATCGATCGCCAGCCTTGAACGCACTATTCCCGGCGTGAAAGACAAGATTGACTGGGCCGAGGCGGCTACACCGCGAACGATAGAGCGTTATACAACCCACATCGGAGGCACTTCCTTTGGCACGAAATTCGAAGGTCTGAAGGCATCCATGGACCTGCCAAAACGCATTCCGGGACTGTACCACGCCGGTTCCGTGGGCATTATCATGTCGGGCTGGCTGGGCACCATCAACTACGGCGTCATCGCGGCTAACAGCATAGAT
>JBAZHQ010000024.1:0-14129 GCA_041652235.1 Opitutaceae bacterium
CATCCAATCCATTCTCGCGCAGTGACGCAGTGGCGCAGAGTGACGCCGACCTCCGATCTCAGACCTCCGACTTCCCTGCTGACTCTGGCTTCCGGCTTCTGGCATCTGGCCTCTTTGGTTGCGGCTCCGCCGCGCTATGTTTCTCGTGGCCATCCAGTCTGCGGAATTAAGATTAAACCAGATACATCCGGGCTAGCGAGTGAGGCGGAGTCCTAGTTTCCAGCCCGCATAGACGCCGGCCAGGCTTCCTACGCCGCTGAGAACGAAAGCCGCACCGAAGCCGAAGCCGTCACCGAGAAACCAACCCACATAGCCGCCGACCGTGGTGCCGACAAAAATGCACAGCTTCATCATGGGAATATCATCCTGCAAACCCGCTCCGCTGTCCAGCGCGGCATCCGTAGTTTAGTTCGTTCGTTTAGTGCGATGAGTGCCGCTGCCTGAAACGGACGTTTGGAGTTTGCATGTGGCATCCGTCAACTTATCCAGTGCAAGCATGATGATCCACCGGTATCTTCTCCCGCTGTTATGGGCCGTAGTCGCGGTCACGAGCATGGCGGTTGATACCAGTGTTGTCGTGGAGCGTCTGCGCTGCGAATACCGAGAGAATCCCCTGGGCATCGATACGTCTTCGCCGCGCCTGAGCTGGATTCTCAGTTCGAGTCGTCGCGGCGAGCATCAAACCGCGTATGAGATAGCCGCCGGCACGAACCCCGTCGAACTCGCGAGAGGAGATGCGAACCTCTGGAGCAGCGGCAAGGTGATTTCTTCATCGTCAGTCCACGTGGCCTATGCCGGAAAGCCGCTGGTTTCAGGCCAGCGAGTCTGGTGGAAGATTCGCGTTTGGGATGCCGCTGGCGAGGTCTCTCCGTGGAGCGAGCTCGCATGGTTTGAAACAGCGTTGCTTACACCCGCCGATTGGCACGCGAAGTGGATCCAACGCAAGTCGTCCGGGCCGGTTCCCGAGGCCCAGGCATTCGATGACCAGCCCGCACCGTTGCTCCGCAAGGAGTTCGTCCTCGACCGCGAGATTGCCCGGGCGCGTATCTACGTCAGCGGTCTCGGGTATTATGAGCTTCGGCTCAACGGCGAGAAAGTGGGCGACCACGTGCTCGACCCGGGTTGGACGAGTTATGCGAAGCGCGTGCTCTACTCCACCTACGATGTCACGGCTCAGCTCCGGGCCGGGCGCAACGCCCTTGGGATTGCGCTCGGCAACGGCTGGTTCAATCCCCTGCCGCTCGCGTTTTGGGGACGCATCAAGACCGGGGACGCTCTCACCACGGGCGAGCCGCGCGCCATCGTGCAACTGGTCGTCGAGTTTCGCGATGGCGGCACGAAAACCATTGTCAGCGATGAGACCTGGCGCGCGAGCGATGGCCCGATCCGGCGCAACAGCGTGTACCTCGGCGAGGTTTACGATGCGCGATGCGAGAAGCAGGGCTGGGACCGCGCCGGGTTCGATGACTCGGGGTGGGCGGCGGCGGCGTTAGCAGGAGCGCCGGTGCTCGGTCCCCTGCGCGCCCAGGACGCGCCGCCCATCCGCGTTACCCGCACATTGCAGCCGATCCGGCTCACCGAGCCGAAGCCTGGTGTGTACATCTATGACTTTGGACAGAACTTCGCGGGTTGGGCACGACTGCGCGTGCAGGGCGCGGCGGGAACGCGCGTGCGTCTCCGTTACGGCGAATTGCTCTATCCTGACGGCACGCTCAACGGCATGACCACAGTCGCGGGACAGATCAAGGACGGCGGAAAGGATTATCGCTACGACGGGGTTGGCCGGCCTCGGACTGCATTTCAGATCGACGAGTATGTTCTCGGGGGCCGCGGGCCGGAAATTTTCACGCCTCGCTTCACGTTCCACGGCTTCCGCTATGTGGAAGTCACGGGGTTTCCGGGCAAGCCTGCTCTCGATGCACTTGAAGGCCTGCGGCTGAACTCCGATGTGGCGCCCGCCGGTTCGTTTGCGTGTTCGAACGAATTGTTCAATCGCATCCAGCAGATGGTCCTGTGGACGGAGCAATCGAACCTGTTCAGCATCCAGTCCGATTGCCCGCATCGGGAGAAATTCGGCTATGGCGGCGACATCGTGGTTGCGAGCGAGATGGCGATGTTGAACTTCGACATGTCGCGCTTCTATGCGAAGACGACACAGGATTTCATCGACGCAGCGCGGCCGAACGGCGGCTTTACAGAAACCGCGCCGTTCGTCGGCTTAAGTGACGAAGGTCTTGGCGATGGATCGGGCCCGGTCGGCTGGGGCACCGTGCAACCCCTGCTGCTCTGGCAGCTTCGCCAGTACTATGGCGAACAACGCCTCACCCAGGAGCAATATGACGCGACGAAATCGTGGATCTCCCTGCTCCGCGACAAAGCAAGGGATAACATACTCGACAACGGAATCAGCGACCACGAGAGCCTCGTTCCCAAGCCCCGCGCTCTCACAGGCACTGCCTTCTACTTTCATAATGTGGACCTGTTTGCCCGGCTGGCGCGATCGCTTGGCCGGGACCGCGACGCCGCCGACGGCGAGGAGCAGGCCGCGCGGATCAAGGAGGCGTTCAACCGTAGGTTTCTCGAGAAAGGTGCGGGACGCTATGATTCCGGCACGCAGGCATGCCAGGCGTTTGCGCTTCAGTTCAACTTGGTGCCTCCCGAGGAACGATCGCATGCGCTCGATCGTCTCGTAGCCGATGTCGCAGCGCACGAGGATCATCTCACCACCGGCCTTTTTGGCACCAAGTATCTGCTTAGCACGCTCACCGACGCGGGCCGGGCGGATGTCGCATACCGCGTCGTGAACCAGCGCAGCTTTCCCGGGTGGGGATATATGATCGAGCGCGGCGCGACGACGCTTTGGGAGCATTGGGAATTCAGCGACAACACGTTTTCGCACAACCACCCGATGTTCGGCTCTGTCAGCGAATGGCTCTACAAGGCGCTCGCCGGCATCCAGCCCGCACCGGATGCGGTGGGCTTCGACAAGATCGTCATCAGACCGCAGCCCGTGGGCGATCTGGCGTGGGTCAAGGCCAGCTATGACTCCGTGCGCGGAAAAGTGGCGAGCGCCTGGGAAAAGACGGATGGGAAACTCCGCCTGCACGTGACGATCCCGGCGAATGCCACCGCGCTCGTGCATGTGCCGGCAACGGATGCCAGCCACGTCATCGAGAGCGGACAATCCGCCAGCGGTGCGCCTGGAGTGAAATTCCTTCGCATGGAGGGCTCTGCCGCCGTATTTGCGATCGGTTCCGGCGACTACGATTTTATCGTCAAATGAGAACGCCTATTCACCCCTGGGAACGAGACTTCAGAGACGATATCCGGGGTCATCCGATCAAGGCGTAGTTACACCTGACCGGGCAAGTGGGGCTGGTCAGCCGCCAGGGTTAAAAAGGTCGGGCTGTTCAGGAGTAGCATATTTGTTAAAAACCTCATCGTTTCTGCCATTTATTATCTATGGTATCAGTTTTATAATATTGGTGCTAACTTCCGATACTCACATGAACCTCCCCCCCTCCCTGATCCGCTGCGGATTCGCCAGGATTTCTTGGCTTCCTCGACTCACATGCATTGTGGCTGGCCTGCTCATCCTGCCTTTCTCGATACAGCGGAGCCTGGCTTCGACAAAACCCGTAGATGTGGCGCGATCTCTTGCGCAACGCATGGTTCCGACCCTCGCCGCTGAACTGGAGTTCGAGTTGATCCCGGCGGCAGAAGGCAATGACGTCTTTGAGTTGGAGAGCCGCGGCGGGAAGATTGTCCTGCGCGGCAACAATGGAGTGTCCCTGGCGTCCGCACTGAATCGCTATCTGGAGGAATTTGCCCACTGCAATATCTCCTGGAACTGCGGGGATCAGCTCGCGCTTCCCAATCCGGCGCCGGCGGTTCCTCAGAAGATCCGCGTCGTCAGCCCGCACCAGTTCCGCTTTGCCTACAACTATTGCACACATGGCTATACCATGGCCTGGTGGGACTGGTCCCGCTGGGAGCGCGAGCTGGATTTCCTTGCCCTCAAGGGTGTGAACCTCGCGCTCATTATCCAGGGGCAGGAGCAGGTCTGGATCGATGCGCTCAAGCCGTTCGGTTTTTCCACCGCCGATATGAGGCAATGGCTGTGCCTGCCTTCGCACCAGCCCTGGCAGTACATGTCGAACGTCGAGGACTACGGCGGACCGCTGCCCCAATCGCTCATTGACCAGCGTTTGGCGCTCGGCCTGAAGATCGTCACACGGATGCGTGACTTGGGCATGGAACCCGTGCTCCAGGGCTACTATGGCATCGTGCCGTCGGATTTCAAAAACCGATATCCGGAGGCGAAGGTTCATGCCCAGGGGGATTGGGGCGGTTTCAAACGGCCGGACATGCTCGATCCGCTCGATCCGCTTTTCCCTCGGGTGGCCGCCGAGTTCTACAACGCGCAGAAACGGATTTTTGGCGAGGTGAAGTTTTTTGGAGCCGATCCTTTCCATGAAGGCGGGAGGATGGACGGCATCGATCTTGCCGCCTGCGGCAAGGCGATCAACGGCGCGATGCTGACATGCAGTCCTGATGCGACCTGGGTTCTGCAATCGTGGGAGGCAAACCCGCGCCAGGCGATGATCGACGCGCTCGACAAATCAAAGCTGCTGGTGCTCGACCTTCATTGCGAAGAAAATGAAAACTGGCGCTTGCGCAAGCAGTTCGGCGGCACGCCCTGGCTGTGGTGCACGATTCAGAATTGGGGCGGCAACGTTGGTTTGGGCGGTGATTTGGAAGGTTTGCGGGTGAAGCCGGCGCGGGCGCTCGCCGAGGCAGGCCCTGGAAAAGGCATGATGCGCGGCATTGGAGCCTTGATGGAAGGCAGCCAGACGCAGCCCTTGCTCTGGGAGATGTTCTTCCAACATGCATGGCCCAGCGATGCGCCGGAAATCCAATCCTGGTTGTACGACTATGCGCGTCGGCGCTACGGAGCGGTGTCGCCCGCAGCGCAGCAGGCGCTGCAGATCGAACTGGATACCATCTACGCGCACGGCGGGTATGTGGAGTCCGTCATATGCGCCCGTCCCACGCTTGAGCTCTATCCGAAAGCGCGTTTCTGGGCTTCGACGAAACCAGCCTACGACACAACGCGCCTCGTTGAGGCGTGGTGGCAGTTGCTGGAGGCCTCGAATACATGCCAGGGAAGCGATGGTTATCGCTACGATTTGACCGATCTCGGACGGCAGGTGCTGGCTGATCTCGTGGCGCGTTACCACCAGGCGGTTCTGCAAGCCTACGAGCGCAAGGATGCCGCGGCTGTCGCGCAACGCAGCGACAAGATGCTCGGCCTCCTTCGCGATCTCGACGAACTACTCGCGACGCGAAAGGAGTTTCTCCTTGGCGTATGGCTCACCGACGCTCGGAAGTTCGGCGATACGAAGGCAGAGCAGGATCTTTACGAGTTGGGAGCCCGCGAGCTGCTGACAACCTGGAGCGTCCATGAAACCAGGGTCGTCGACTACGCGCACCGGCAATGGTCCGGCCTTGTCGGCACGTTCTACCTTGCCCGCTGGCAGACCTGGCTCGATGCGTTGCAGGCGGCGCTCAAGTCCGGACGGCCCTTCGATGAAGACGCCGTGCGAGCCCGCATCGTCGAAGGCGATCATGCCTGGACGCGGCAGCACGATGCGTACCCGGCCGAGCCGCGCGGCGATACGGTCGAGATCTCACAACGTCTATTTAAGAAATATTCGGCCGACGCTACCAACAAGTCGTTTCTCCATTAAGCGGTGAGAAAGCATAGGAGCCTGCTTGCCGTTTCGACAGGCTCAAGGCCCCGAGTTTATCGAGGGGCAGGCGATCTCTTCTCGACCGGCACAATCCTTTTTGCCTGTAAAAAGGCTGCTATGCCGGAAGCCGTTCGTTTATATTTTCTGTGCTAACAGCCCCTAAAAAAAATAAAAAAATGCCTAACCCACCTGATTTCTCCCGCGACGGATCCGGCAAGACCTCCTGTTTTCTTCGACTGACCTGCATTGTGGCAGGCCTGCTGTTGTCCCCGATTCTGATACAGAGGAGCATGGCTTCGACGACACCTGTCGATGTCGCGCGATCCCTTGCGCAGCGCACCGTGCCTGCGCTCGCCTCGGAACTTGAGTTCGAGTTGATCCCATCAGCCGAAGGCAGCGATGTGTTCGAGATAGAGAGCCTTGGCGGGAAAATTGTTCTGCGTGGCAACAATGGCGTGGCCATGGCATCCGCGTTGAATCGCTATCTCGAGGAATTCGGCCATTGCGACATCTCCTGGGGCTGCGGAAACCAGCTCGTGCTTCCGAATCCGGCGCCAGTGGTTCCACACAAGATTCGCGTCATCTGTCCGCATCAGTTTCGTTACATCTACAATTATTGCACGCATGGCTATACCATGGCGTGGTGGGATTGGTCCCACTGGGAGCGTGAGTTGGATTTCCTCGCTCTAAAGGGAGTGAACCTCGCCCTCATTATCCAGGGGCAGGAACAAGTCTGGATCGATGCGCTCAAGTCGTTCGGTTATACCAATGCCGCTATGCGGCAATGGCTGTGCCTGCCTTCGCACCTGCCCTGGCAATACATGTCGAACATGGAAGACTATGGCGGACCGCTGCCGCAATCACTCGTCGACCGGCGCCTGGATCTCGGCCTGAAGATCGTTGCGCGGATGCGCGAGTTGGGCATGGAACCCGTGCTCCAGGGCTACTACGGCATCGTGCCGTCGGATTTCAAAAAGCGGTATCCTGAAGCGAAGGTTCATCCCCAGGGTGAATGGGACGGACTCAAACGGCCGGACATGCTCGATCCGCTGGATCCGCTCTTTCCACAGGTGGCTGCTGCATTCTACAAAGCACAGAAGCAAATCTTCGGAGATGTGAAATTCCTTGCAGCCGATCCTTTTCATGAGGGGGGCAGGATCGAGGGCATCGATCTGGCCGCATGCGGCAAGGCGATCAATGGTGCGATGCTGAAGAGCAATCCCGCCACAACCTGGGTCCTGCAATCGTGGCTGGAAAATCCGCGCCAGGAAATGATCGACGCGCTCGATAAATCGAAGCTGCTGGTGCTCGACCTCCGCTGCGAAGAAACCGAAAACTGGCGTCTGCGTAAGCAGTTCGGCGATACGCCCTGGCTATGGTGCATCGTCCAGAATTGGGGCGGCAACGTTGGCTTGGGTGGTGATATGGAAGGCTTGCGAGCGAAACCGGCACGGGCGCTCGCCGAGGCAGGCCCTGGAAAAGGAATGATGCGCGGCATCGGAGCCTTGATGGAAGGCAGCCAGACGCAGCCCTTGAATTGGGAGATGTTTTTCAGAAACGCCTGGCATAGCGACGCGCCTGATTTTCAAGTATGGATGCCCGATTATGTGCGTCGGCGATACGGGGTGGCGTCACCGGACGCGTTGCAGGCGCTACAAATCGAACTCGAAACGATGTACAACACATGGCCCCATCCAGTTGAATCTGTCGTATGTGCGCGCCCCACGCTCGAATCCTATCCAAAGGCGTGTTTTTGGAACTCGACGGAACCACGCTATGATACGACTCGCCTCGTCGAAGCGTGGAGGCAGTTGTTGGAAGCCTCGAGTGCATGCCAGGGAAGCGAGAGCTATCGCTATGATTTGACCGACCTTGGCCGACAGGTGATGGCTGATCTTGCTGCGCGCTACCATCAGGCGATTCTGCGGGCTTATGAACGCAAGAACGCCGCAGCCGTCTCACAGCTCAGCGGCAAGATGCTCGGCCTCATACGCGACCTCGACGAACTGCTCGCGACGCGAAAGGAGTTCTTGCTCGGTGTCTGGCTGGCTGACGCCCGCAAATCCGGCGTGACAAAAGAAGAGCAGGATCTTTGCGAGCAGGTCGCCCGTGAGCTGCCGACAACTTGGAATGCCAAAGAGACCGTGGTCGTTGACTATGCGAATCGCCAGTGGGCCGGCCTTGTCGGCACGTTCTATCTTGCCCGCTGGCAGACTTGGCTCGATGCGTTGCAGGCTGCGCTCAAGTCCGGCAAGCCCGTTGATGTTGAAGCCACGCGAGCCCGCATCGCCGACGCCGATCATGCCTGGACACGGCAGCGTGATGCATATCCTGTCGAACCGCGCGGCGATACAGTCGAGATTTCACAACGGCTCATTAAGAAGTATTCAGCCGATGCTTCCAACAAGTCGTTTCTCCATTAAGCTGTGAGAAAGCGCAGGAGCTTGCTTGCCGTTTCGACAGGCTCAAGGCCCTGAGCTTGTCGAGGGGTAGGCGATATCTTCTCAACCGGTACAATCCTTTTCGCCTGTAAGAAGACTCCTACATCTGAAGCCGTTCGTTTATGTTTTCTGTGCTAACAGCCCAAAAAAAATGACTAACACACCTGATTTCTCCCGCAACGGATCTGCCAAGACCTCCCGATTTCTTCGACTACTCTGCATCGTGGCAGGCCTGCTATTGTCCCCGATTCTAATACAGCGGAGCCTGGCTTCGACGGCACCTGTCGATGTTGCGCGATCTCTGGCGCATCGCACCGTGCCGACGCTTGCCGCGGAACTTGAGTTCGAGGTGATCCCATCGGCCGAAGGCAGCGATGTGTTCGAGATAGAGAGCCTTGGCGGGAAAATTGTTCTGCGTGGCAACAATGGCGTGGCCATGGCGTCCGCGTTGAATCGCTATCTGGAAGAATTCGGCCATTGCGACATCTCCTGGGGTTGCGGAACCCAGCTCGCACTTCCGAATCCGGCGCCGGTGGTTCCACAAAAGATCCGCGTCGTCTGTCCGCATCAGTTTCGTTACATCTACAATTATTGCACGCATGGCTATACCATGGCGTGGTGGGATTGGTCCCGCTGGGAGCGTGAGCTGGATATTCTTGCCCTCAAGGGAGTGAATCTTGCTCTTATCATCCAGGGGCAGGAGCAGGTCTGGATCGATGCGCTCAAGCCGTTCGGTTATACCGGCGCCGATATGAGGCAATGGCTGTGCCTGCCCTCGCACCAGCCTTGGCAGTACATGTCGAACATGGAGGACTACGGCGGGCCTCTGCCGCAATCGCTCGTCGACCGGCGCCTGGCTCTCGGACTTAAGATCGTCAAGCGGATGCGCGAGTTGGGCATGGAGCCTGTGTTCCAGGGGTATTACGGCATCGTGCCGTCGGATTTCAAAAAGCGGCACCCGGAAGCGAAGGTTTATCCCCAGGGCATCTGGTGCGGACTTAAGCGGCCGGACATGCTCGATCCTCTGGATCCGCAATTCTCTGCAGTGGCCGACTCGTTCTATGCCGCCCAGAAACGGATCTTTGGAGATGTGAAGTTCCTTGCCGCCGATCCCTTTCACGAAGGAGGGAAACTGGACGGCATCGATCTCGCCGCTTGCGGCAAGGCGATTCAGGGCGCGATGCTGAAGGGCAGCCCTGCCGCAACCTGGGTATTGCAGTCGTGGATGGAAAACCCGCGCCAGGCCATGGTCAACGCGCTCGATAAATCGAAGCTGCTGGTGCTCGACCTTTATTGCGAGTCCAAGGAAAACTGGCGCTCGCGCAGCCAGTTCGGCGATACGCCCTGGCTGTGGTGCACGATACAGAATTGGGGCGGTAACATCGAATTGGGCGGCGACCTGGAGGGGTTGCGGACGAAACCGGCGAAGGCGTTCGCCGAGGCAGGTCCGGGAAAGGGCATGATGCGCGGCATCGGGGCCTTGATGGAAGGCAGCCAGACGCAGCCTTTGCTTTGGGAGATGTTCTTCCATCACGCCTGGCGCAGCGAGGCCCCCGATCTGCAAGCCTGGCTGAACGACTACTCGCGCCGGCGTTACGGAACGGTGTCGCCAGCCGCGCAGAGAGCGCTGCAAATCGAACTCGGAACGGTGTACGCGCCCGTCGGTGGAATCGAGTCCGTCATATGCGCGCGTCCTTCATTCGAACCCTGTCCCAAAGCTCGTTTTTGGGAATCGAAGGAGCTTCGTTATGACACGACGCGCCTTGTCGAAGCGTGGCGGCAGTTGTTGGAAGCCTCGAATGAGTGTGAGGGAAGCGACGGCTATCGGTACGATTTGACCGATCTCGGCCGGCAGATCCTGAGTGATCTCGCGGTGCGCTACCACCAGGCGATCCTTCAGGCTTATGAGCGCAAGGACGCTGCGGCCGTCACGGAGCTCAGCGGCAAAATGCTCGGCCTCATACGCGACCTCGACGAGTTGCTCGCGACGCAAAAGGAATTTCTGCTCGGTGTCTGGCTTGCGGATGCGCGCAACTCCGGCGCGACGAAGGAAGAGAAGGATCTTTGCGAGCATGCTGCTCGCGAATTGCTCACGACGTGGAGTAATCTGGACGAGCTCGTCGACTACGCCAACCGCCAATGGGCCGGCCTCGTCGGCACCTTCTATCTTGCCCGCTGGCAAACCTGGCTCGGCGCGTTGCAGGCTGCGCTCAAGTCCGGCAAGCCCCTTGATGCAGGAGCCACGCAGGCCCGCCTCAGTGACGGCGATCATGCCTGGACGCGACAGCACGATACGTTTTCGGCCGAGCCGCGCGGCAATACGATCGAGATCTCACGGCGGCTCTTTAAGAAGTATGCGGCCGACGCTTCCGAAAAGTTGACCGTCCACTGAAAGGGGAGAAAGCGTAGGAGCCTGTTTACAGGCGAAAGGCTTGTGCCAGCCGAAAAGAGTTCGCGCCTGTAAACAGGCTTGTGTAGGCACCCACATGAATCGAGTGGGATTAATGCCGGTGGGGCGCGCGGGGCCCCTGGCGAAGCGCAGCGCGCCCCATCCGGGACAGAACTGTGCTGTCATTGGCAGGCGCGAGTTTTGGCTTACAGCATTTTTCCCGTTGTGTGTTTAAACACAGGCTACCGAGTTTGCGCTCGGTTCGTCGGAGACAACGCCAACGGGAATCGTTCTTTGGTCCGCGCGTGTTTTTACCGCCTGATAAGGCCAGAACGTCCTTTCACTTGGCAACAAAATCAGGCCATCACAGGTACATTCCTATCCGGCGTTTTTAGGCACTTTCCTGGCCGCCCCTCACACTGCGCGGTCCCGAACAGGCGCAGGCCCTCCGTGATTGGCCCCAATTCTGCCGCCCATGAAATACGAAAGGGAGAAAGGGGAGAGGCGAAATATGTGGCTTCGATTGCGTGGCAGCAATGGCACCTTGGGCATTGTCATCGAAGCGATGTTACCATTCCGGGGTTCCCCTCTGGATATTCCACCTTGCTCAGATGAGCACCCAGATGTGTTTGGTTTCCATCGTCGTTATCCATGTGAAGAGAGGCCGAGCAACTCCCAGCGCGGAATCGTGCCTTCGGCAAATTCGCTGCGGCGGGATGAAATCCACAGATTGAGGACTTCCTCGGCGCGTTGCTGGGCGTCGGGATTGACGATGGCGAAGGCGGCGGGCGGCGGCATCGTAAAGCGGCCGGGGTCGTGGCTTAATTCCTCAACCTTCGCCACGCCGTTGACGCTTACGATGACGATGCCACTGAAGGCGCCTTTGTCGGCGCGATCCCATGTCACACGATAGCGGGCCTCGACCAGCGCGCCGCCAACCTCGCCGGGCAGGCAGGCTACTTCAGCGGCAAAGGGCGAATTTTGCAGGTAGCGGATAAGCGCGTCGATAAAGGGATGGCCGATGCCGAAAAGTTCGGAGCCTTTTTTGCGGGTGGCGAGTTCGCGGTCAAAGGTCACGCAATCGTAGCGCCCGCCGACCGTGCTGACCCCCTTGAGGCAATCAGGCGTAATGATCTGCCAAAATTCTCCATTGGGCATGGCGCTGCCGCCGAGGCGGAGAACGGCTTCCCGACACCATTCGCCAAGTTGCCGGAGGTGGAACTGGCCGGAGATGCGCCGGTATTGTTCCAAATTAAAGTGCGTGATGTCCTGTGAGAGGTCCGCCAAAGCTGTGCGAGCCTTCTGCGCTGTCTGCATCATACGGTCGAGCTCGCGGCTCGTGCGGGTGTAGTCGCGGTCAATGAGCGCCTGTTTGAAAAGTTGCTGGTAGTTGGGAGTGGAGCCGATGAAACCGAGAATGTCGGTGCGGAAGTCCTCCAGCGGTTCTCCGGTCTCAGGGTCGGTCTTGCCGACGGCCCTGGCGATCTGCTCCAGTTTATGCCACAGGAGCGAATAGATGTGCTCCTCGACGGTATCCTTGGCCACGAGATTATAGACCTGCGAAACCTCTTTCTGTCCGAAACGATGGATGCGGCCGATGCGCTGCTCGACGGCCATCGGGTTCCACGGCAAATCGTAGTTAAAGAGCACGCGGGCGATCTGAAGGTTGATGCCTTCGCCTCCGGCGGACGTGGAGATGAGAAAGCGGGCGCCGTCCTCCTCCCAAAATTCTTCGACGGCGGCGATCTTGTCCTCCAGCGGGCCGCCTTGGATGGTGACAACGAGGTCGGGGCCGACGATGCGGCCCAGCTCGATCTTGAGAAATTCCAATGTCTCCCGGTATTGCGTGAAGATGACGAAACGCTCGCGAGGATTTTCGAGCCGCAGTTTGGACACGATGCCCTCTAGCTTCTCGAATTTCCGATCCACCCCCTCGGGCACTAGGCGCAGCAACTCCCGCACCTTCATCGTCTCGTCGGGTATCTCTGCATCAGCATAAATGCCATCGTCACCCTCCTCGTCGGAATCGAGCGACCAGGCGGTTTCTTCTTCGGCTTCGACGAGCTTCTTGAGGGTGCGCTCGCGGACCTGGGCGATGCACGTGTCGGCCTGGGCGTCGGTGGCGCGGGAGGTGGCGAGCGCGTAAATCTCCTTGGCGAGGGCGCGCATTTCGTCCTGCAAGCGGAGCACGTGCTCGGCGAGGTCGGGCGTAGGCTGGATGCGGCGCTGTTTCTCCAATTCGATCTGCTGGCGGACTAGGAGCACAAGCAAACGGCGGCGGAGCGCCTGCCGGATAGCGCGCGGACTCGATGACATCATTTTCTGAAAGGCCACCATCACGAAGCCGATGGCCCGTTGGTCACGCGAAGGGCGGGCGCTTTGCCCCATGCCGGCGGAGTGGTAGCCGTCGCGCAGATAGCTGGTGAGCTTTTCGTAGAAACGCTGTTCGCGGAGCGCAGGCTCAAAGCGCTCGGTCGTGACCTGACGGCGCACGAAGAGCGGGCGGCCATTGGCATCGGTGACTTCGCGCTTGGTGCGGCGGATGATGACACGGTTGAGCAACCCGCGATGGTTTTCCAGCGCCTCGGGCGAATCGAAGAGCTGGTCGTCGAGCAGGTTGATGAGCGACCAAAATTGGTAGGCATCGCCTTGGTGCGGAGTGGCGGAAAGAAAGAGCAGGTCGCGGGTATGACCGCGTAAGGCGTCGGCGAGTTTGTAGTTTTGCGTGGTCTGGACTTTGGAGCCGTAGCGAAGACGGGTGAGATGGTGCGCCTCGTCGAAGACGATGAGATCCCACTTCGGTCCGGCGAGCAGCCGTGCCATGCGCTGCGGGCGCTTGAGCGTGTCGATGGAGGCGACAACGCGGTGGTGGTTTTCCCATGAAGTGGGCGCGTAGTCCTGGAAGTCGATGCCAAGAATCTCGAACTCCAGCCGGAAGCAGTCGCGTAGCTCATGCTGCCAATTTTTTACCAGACCAGCCGGCGCGATGACTAGTACGCGCTGGCTTTCGCCACGGGCGATAAGCTCGCGGATAACCATGCCAGTCTCGATGGTCTTGCCCAGACCCACATCGTCGGCGACCAGCAGGCGGCGACGCTGCATCTTGATGAGGTCGTGGGTAAGGAGAATCTGGTGAGGCAGCAGAGCGGTGCGAGCGTTGGACAATTCTCCACCGGAGTTGCCAAGGGCAAATTGCCAGGCGAGTTGGCGGAGCAGGAAATCACGGGCGTCGTCGTAGTGGCCGGCGCGAAGGCGATCCCAGGGAGAGGCGGCGCGCGCCAGACGGGAGAGGGGCAGCGTCTCCAAGCGACGGCCGCTCTGCTGCTCGAAAACGACATCGGCAATGTAAAGACCGCCGGTTTCCTGCACGCGCAATACCTCGCCGACGCCAATTTCATAGCGGCCGACGACGCGCACGCGGTCACTGATGCCGATTAAAGGAGATTCGGTGACGGTGGCGCTCATGAAAGGTTCACGTCAAAGTAGTAGCCGATGTGGCCGGGCGTGAGGTCGCGGATGGTAGGGTTGTTCCCAAAGAGCCGCCAC
>JBAZHQ010000024.1:14139-24135 GCA_041652235.1 Opitutaceae bacterium
GTGTGTTTGGCACTGAGTTCTTTTTCGCCGCCGAGAATGAGCTCAAAGGCGATCGGTACTTGAATGACGGCCAGTGAGTTGATCTCGACCGCCTTGTCGCGGAGGCGGCGTTTGTAACCCTGGAGCAATTCCAACTCCTTGACCCCCGCCCGTTGGTCGGTGCAGCCGAGCGTGATGAGCAGCTCGTCGAGACCGGTGAGGCAAAGCTGGGCGCGCGAAGCGAAGGGGAAAGGCTCCTGCTCGATCTCGCGGAGGAAATCGAGAAAGCCAATTTGCTCCGGCGCGGCGGGCACAGGGCCATCGTAAAGATCAAGGGCCTGACGAGGAAGGACGAGATAGCCGGACATGAGTGAAGAGTTATTGGGACGCGAGATAAGCGCTTAGCTCGCTCCCCGCCGACGCCTGTTTGAGGTGCTCCGATATAAGGATCTTTGTGAGATTGATGCTGCCGTAAGCAGTTTGCTGACGTGAGAGCACATCGCGAAGATATGCGTTTAGGGAGGCGATGCCGGTGATTCTCCGCACGATCTCCAAATAGCTGGGAAGGAGTGTGAGATCCTTACTTTTCATCGCGGAGAGATGGTTGTCGTTCCGCTTGGCAAAGCCGATTTCGTAGGGAACCCACTGCGAGGTGGCCGTGTTGGGTGTGAGGTAGGCGAGCAGGTCGGTGGAATTGGCGATGCCAAGCTCGATCGAGGCCGTGATGGCCTTGTGGTCATTGGCTGCCACGGCCCGCTGCAAGTTGGGGTCGTCGATGTCGATGTAAACGTCGATGCCCTTGCTCATGATGTAGTTACCGATCTGGATAACCGCCGCCTTGTCGGTGCTGCGATGGGAGAGAAAAATGCAGAACTCGGTTGGCTTGCGGGAGGCGGTGGCGTGTTGAAGCCCCGCGCGTTTCTCAAAAGATTCGCGCAGGTTGCTGTATTGATTTCGGACTGCGAAGTAGCGATTTTCTCCGGGCATGGTGCGGGCGGGTTAGTTAGATTTCGATTCGGGCGGACTTAGCAGCGAAGTGAGCTGCACGTCGGAGTAGAAGCCGAGCAGCAGGTCGCAGGGCTTGGCCCAGCGATCAGGGTCGCGGGTCTTGAGCCATTCGAGGCCGGCGCGGACTGAGCCGCGTTGGGCATCGAAGAAAACGATAAGTGGGTCGAGACGCTCGCCGGTCTCCGCACTGGCGATGAGCAGGTGGAGCACGTCAATCAAGGGAGGACCGATGACGATACTTTTGTCGCCGCCAACGATACCGAGGTCGAGTTGCTCAATTGTCGGCGGAGCCTTCATCAGCGCTTCGCGAAGTCCGGTGAGGCGCTCGGTGGGCGTGAGAATGGCCCAAGACCGACTGCCTTTGGCGCGCTTCTTATGGAGCAGCGGCGGTTTGTGATTGGTTAGGTCGCTCACCTCGAAAACGCCGCGTGTGGTCTTGCTGAGGGAATCGACGGTGATCTCGCGCTTATCGGCGAGCGCCAGGAGCCAGACCTGTGTAATGGCGTCAACATTTTCTAGCTCGGTTGGAAGCGGATGCTCGTGGCTGGTGATCTGCTCGACCATGAGCCGAATTTCTTTGAGCACTGCATGCAATGGCATTGGTTCGCCCTGCCAATCGACAACCGCTCCGTAGTGCCTAGAATAAACCTCTAGGCACTTGCCAATTAGCACCATGTGAACATCGGGCGCAGGCAGCAATGTGCCACCGTAGCGCCCGCTCTCGATCTGGCGGATCTCCTCTTGTGCACGACGCCTAACCTGAGCCTTCAGTCCTGCCCAACTTTTCCGTGCTGTATGGGCCAGACGCGGGCGGCAAACGTGGATAAGGTCATATGCAATAGCCTCATTATCCTGTAGATTAAGTGACGTAGAACCTTCCGACTGGATTGGATAGATAGCTTCTAGAACGAAGCCTGCCCCGCAAATTGCCTCCAGCAAAGCCACCCATGCCGAATCCTCAGCATGATGAAATGTGAACACCATGAGGCCGTCCGGTTTAAGTTTCTCCCTCGCTTGGGAGAAGGCCGATTGAAGACCATTCCCAAAATCCTTTGCACTCACACCGCGAACCTTATTCTCAACAATCTCTTGCGCTTTGGGGGTGATTTCGGGTGCGAACCAAGCGTAGCGATCTTTAAGGATCAGCCTCAGCCAAACGTAGAAAAAGTCCGCGAGTTCCGCATAGTTTACGTTATCTGCATATGGTGGATCCGTGATAACTAAATCGGCTTTTTCAAAACAAAGCGAACCCAGCTCACGTGAATCCATGCATGCGATTAAAGTACCTCCCGAATAGGCCGCCGCGTGTACCATCAGGCGCGGATCTGCCACGAGCGCGGCGGGCTCGATCTCCCAATCGAATTGTTTGTGGCAGCGCGGGCATGTGCAATCGGGATGATAGCGCACGGTCGGACTCTTGGCCGCAACCACGTAGTCGCCAAAGAGTGTCACCGATTTGCGGCAGGTGGGGTTGGTGCAGGGGGCGGACTTGACCCAAAAGGTGTAGATAACGTCGGACGCGGCTAGGTCCGACGCGCCCGGCTGCTGAAGTGTCCACGGAGCATCGGTCCGATAGAGGCCGAGCAGCGTTTCTCGCAATGGCTTGCCTGACCACTCGACGGGGCGGGCAGCGAGGCGGGCGAAGGCCGCGTCGAGCGCGGGCAGGTCCACGGGCTCGACCTGCGTTTTGACGACAAACCAAGCGACGGGGTTAAGATCGATGCCGACGACCTTGCAGCCGAGGCGGAGCGCTTCGACTACGGTAGTACCGCCGCCCATGAACGGATCGAGGATGATCTTTCCTTGCGTGTCGGGATCGTTGCCGTGGTCCATGTAGAACTCGGCCATCAGGTCTGTGCCGGCGGGCTTGAGCGCCCCGAGGAGGATGCTACGAAACACGCATGATGCGCGCCGGGCGAACCACTTGTGCATCGTGTAGATCGGCTTGAATGCATTGCGCTCCGGCACGGCGAGCCGGTTGATCTCGACGATGGGAAAGGACTCCTCGATGGCGCGTTTGGGCATGGAAGTTTTACGCCGAGCGATTGGGTTTTTCTTTAGCGGACAACTACGTTCCGGCGGCCTGTTGCAGGACCTTCATGTATGAACGGTCTTTACCTCTGTTCTCCCATGTGGCCGCGATGTGGTCTTTCAAAGCAGGCCGATCCTTCTCCAGCGTTGAGGCCCATAGACAAGAGTTGTATTCGTGGACACGAATTATGTTGTCCACGTCGAAAATACGGCCGGTCTCCTTTGTCTTAATCAAAGCGACTGGTTTTTCTTGAGCGATGCGGATGCCAAGCTCAAAGAGCACGTTGGGATTATGCTCAGTAAGGTCGGCAATGACCAAATCAGCAGAGGTCAGGTCGTTGATGATGGTCGCTTGAATGACATCACTCCCTTTGCGGTTGGCCGTTTTCACAATAAAGCCAGCATCCTTTGCTGCGGGTGTAATGAGGTTATTCAAAACCTCATGAAAATAACCTGTTCGATGCGTATCTGTCTTTTCGACAAACGGCATGATCACGAATGCTGTTGGCGCTGACGACTTGCCCGGATCGGCGAGAACAACCACACTCGGCCCACTATCAATTTGAGCCTTGATAGCCTGATCGGTTGCGCCGCCCGGGTGATCGGTTGTGAATCCGGCCGAAATTCCAAGATAGTCACAATTTGCGCGAAAAATTTTGGAGAATTCTTCATGTTTATCTTCTGGCAAACCAAACTTTGCCTTGAGCACGTTGCCCAAGTATTTCATTTCGGGAAGATTACTCCCCTTGTAGTGCTCAAGGACATTTCGGAACAGGTCAACGCGGAGAAAAGCGTCACGTTTTTTCAACGCTTCCTGCTCTGGGGTTCCAGCATAGACTACTTCACGTCCGAAGTCGCTCAACGAAATGGTCGGCTTGTCGCGCGAGCCGATCGTGAGGCCAAAATCACGGGAAGACGCGACAAGATAAAAAAACTTCACACTCATCCGAGCCATTTCCATCGCCTTTGCGACCATCGCTGTGTCCCACGGCTCGCCACCGTTCTTCTCCTTAATTGCTGCGGGAATCCGCATTGCTTCCTCAAGGGGCAATCGGGGAAAGCTAACCTTGTTATGTTCGGCAGAATGTCCCGCGTGTTTCATCTTCCCCGTGGGCTTTTTTTTCTCGGTGGGTTTGTTTGTTGTGGTCTTGGATTTCATGATGATGGGAGTTTTTAATTATGGGATGACAACGTCAACGGGTTGATAGACGATGAAACCTTGGGCGGCATCGAAGCTCCGGTCGGCGGTGGCGAGGTCGGTGAGGCCCAGGCGGCGGGGGATGTCATTAACGCGACGGTTCATGTGCCCTGGCCCTTCTTGAGTTTTTTCACCTTGGACTCAAGCTGCCTGATGCTTTCGGCGGCAGGCAGGTGTTCCGGCATGGTGCCGCCGAGCTCTTTGATGGTCTGGCGCACCTTGGCCCCGACCTCGTGATGGGCCAGGTTGGCCCTGTCCTTGCCGACGATCTTTTCGCGCCGGAGCTTATCTTCGGCCTGCGTGGCGCGGAAGAGGTTGGCCGCCAGTTCAGTGCTGCCCATGTGATCGAGGATCTGCTGCCCTTTCTTCAGGCCTTTGCGCATGTGAATATCCTGGGCCATCAGGCCACCATAGAGTCCGGCATAACCGTGATTTTGAAAGATGGCGTAGTCCCGGGGTTCGATGACTCCTGCGTCTTTCGCCGCATCCGCAAGGTGGGTGTTGTGCTGCCTCACCTCTGCACGCAGCACCAAGCGGCGCTGCTCCTCCATTTCTCCATCACTCAGCTCCTGGCGGCGGGTCTGGATGGCGAAATAGGTCTGCCCGAGCGCCACAATCTCTTTGGCCGGATCGGCATTTTGGATGACGAGGTAGCAGGCGTAGCGCGACATCATCACGGTCTTCACCGGACGCTGCCCGCCTTTGCCGATTTCGATCATTTCGTCGATTCCGACGAAATGATCCTCCACTCGTTGGCCGCTGTTGAAACAGGCCGTTCGGGCCTTCTCGATTACCGCTAGAAAGTGGCGGTAATTTACGTAGCCCAGTACTTGGGAAAAATCCCGGCTGGACCAGAATTCATTGCCTGCCGGATTAACCCGGCGGATGCGTTCAAAGGGAGTGATCTCGTTGCTCATTGGATTGGGTCAGATTAGTTCAATCTGTCCCGGCTTGGGTAGCGCTTTGGGCAGGTTTCCCATCTGCGGAAAGCGTTTTCGCGGTGGCGGCAGGGCGCGCTGAGTCAGCTTGTTTTCGCTGTGGGTGATCATGAAATAACTATGTCAGCGGGTTTATAGACAATGAATCCTTGGGCGGCATCGAACCCCCGGTCGGCGGTGGCGAGGTCGGTGAGGCCCAGGCGGCGGGCGACGGCGAGGTTGAGCGAATCGTTGGTGAGCAGGCCAAACTGGCGCTGGAACTCCAAGGCAACGTGGAAGTCGTCGGGCCGGACGCTCTCGACTTGCAAGCCGCCGGCAAGGAGGTCGCGGACTTCCTCCTGGTAGCGGTTAAGCTGGCGAAGGAGCGCGGGTTTTTCGCCGAGTGTGCGCGCCGGGTTGGAGCCAACGAGGCCAAGCGATTGCGCTTCCTGAATCATGCGCCGATGGCTGAACTCAGCCACAACCGACGTGGTGATCCAGCCCTCGACCGCACTGGCATCGCAGCGTGCCAGCAAGGCACGACACTGTGGCGACACCCCGCGTCGGGCGTAGATGAGGATGTTGGCGTCGATGAGGACGCGGGAGCCGTTGTGGATGTCGGCGAGGTTCATTGGTCGTAAAAGTCCGCCTCCATGCTCACACGGAATTGTTCGTCACTGATTTTGAAAGGCTCGCGCTCCAAGAAGCGGGCGAGGCCGGATTTGCGCTGACGGCGGAGGTAAACGGTGACAGCGTCTTGCACGAGTTCACCTACGGGGCGGCGTTCACGAGCAGCGGCCTGCTTGAGTTGCTGGTAGATGCCGTCTTCGATTTGGGTGCCGACTTTGATTTTGCTCATGACGGGAGATTAGTTGCGGTTGAGGACAAGCCAAGGCACGAGCACTTCCATCAGAGAGAAGCCTCCGTGCTGATAGAGATGACGGGAGCTGTTGCCCTTGGGGCGAGTCTTAAGCCGACCACGCAGCATCGCGAGACGCTGGGCGGGGAAACACTGAAGATCGGGATGGGGTGCCGGATACGACACCTGGTCTTCGAAAACGCAGTTGCGGTGTTGTCCGAGCTCTTTGGTGGCCGACGATTCACGCGCACTTTCGGCGGTGCCGCCGAAGAAAATGTAGCCGTGATCACTGGTAATGACAATCGGCACACCGGGTGGAATGGCTTGCACCGTGTATTTCCAAAGCGTGGCGACGTGGTCGCAAAACTGCGGGAAAAGCTGCGTGTCGAAGCGGGCTTCGTCGTTCTTGAACAGACGATCCGGCCAGGTGGACCAGAGGAGGAGCGATTTCCCGGTGGGCAGCGTGATGCGGGGAGTGAGACTGTCGAGATAGTCGGCATGGATTCCACGCGCCTTGAGCGCCTTGACGGACGGCAACTGGCTGGGGCCTAAGCCATGGGCGGCATCCGGGCCCAGCACACGCTGTGCAACGAAGTCGATGGTCTCGGTAGGCAGGGAGGTGGCAATAGCGCGGGATTCATCGACTCGGAAACCGGTTTGGCGGGCCAAGGCCAGCAGCAGGGGCAGTTCGCGGAGCGAGAGACCGTCAAAGACCACCACGGCACGAGGAGAAGACGATTTGGATGCGGGAGGAACGTCCAGGCCAAGAAACGAACGCGGGGTTGGCGCCCGGGTTGTTTCAGCGACCAGTTCGTCCCAAATCCGTGCGGCCCCGAGTGAGATGAGTTCCTCGGCATGCGCCACGGCGGCTTCACCGGTGCGCAAATACTCCTCACGTGGCACCGCTCCGAAACGGTCTGACGACCACACGGTATGAAGCAGCCAGTCGGCAATCGCAGGAATGCGAGCGCCACTGGTAATCAGCACATCGGGAGGTAGTTCAAGGGAAGGCATGGGAGTCAGTATCCAAGGGTGAGGGTGACCTTCGCTGAGCCGGGTGAAAAGTCGGGCAGCCGCTCCATCATATCTTCGACGGCGGCCTTGGTGAACGATCCTGAAAAATCGAGCACTACCTCGCCGGAAAATGCCCCTGTTCCGGTGAGCGAACCACGCAAAAAAGTAGGCAGGGTGGACATCTCGACAGTGCGGGCATCCCACAAAAGGCCAACGCGAACGCGGACCACAGACCGACCGGCAAGGCCGTCGAGCTTGGCAGCGATCTGCTGGCGCAACTCCTGGCGCGAAGGGCAGCTTGTCGTCGAAACCTGCTCTTGGGAGGAAGCAAAGGGGAATGAATCGTAGCCACCGCCTTGGCTTGGGTTGCTCGTGACGTCGGCCGAAGGCATGGCGATGGCGGGCTGGGGCTTGCCGATGGGTGTAGTAGCCGGATGCGCGGAGGGTGTAGTCAGCGTGGAATCCATCAATTCCTGGGCGCTGAGGAGCGGCGCTTCACCCGCATGCTGGGTGCCGGAGGGGTGGGCGAGGTTAAAGACCGCATCAATGACGAGCTGACGAATGGCATTATCAAACCCATTGGCGTGAACGATGACGGGGAAGCCAAGAGTGTTGCGGTATTCGGTTTCGATTGCGCCAACCTTACGCCCGAGAAGATCGGCGGCGCGGTTCTCGATGTGCTCGGCAAGGTAGGCGCTCGGGTAAAGGTTGCGCGTCAAGTGCTCAAGCACGCCGATTTTGTTGAGGGGTTGGACTGGCTCCAACGTGAACTCGTTTTCGCCCGCCGTGGCCCCGGCGCGATGAACTTGGATGTAGGCGAAATTGACCTTTTTGATGGCATCGAGGACGGCACGCTTCTGGTCGGCGGCGATTTTGTTGAACTCAGCGATGCGTGTGGAGTCGCCCTCAGACGCGGTCGCGAGCGCATCGGCCGCAATGGCTTTGCGCGCCCAGGCGAGAATATCCTTATGCGTGCGAAGGTTGGTCTTGTCGTCGCGGGGTTCGAGCAGGAGGACGGTGTTGCGGCGTTTGAGACCAAAATAAAGGTCGTGGCGGTCTTTGGGCGTCAGGCGGCGCGGCGAGATGACGAAGCGAAGTCCGTCGGTTTGGAGCGCATCGAGGCGCGCGCGGGCGAGATCGATATCCTGGAGGATGATGGCGTCGGATTCTTGGAAAACTTCGGTGCGCCACCATTGGGCAACGCGATCCCAAGCTTCGGAATCCTGCACGGAAAGGCTGCGCAACTCGACCTTGGCGTGAGCATTTTCCTTGGTGTCGAAGAAGAGGCTTTGGTCACGCTTATGAAAGTAGGAAGCGTATTGAACAAAACCGCCAAGGGTTTGGCTGAACTGGTTGTAATCTGAGGCAGGGTCGATGACCTGACGCGCCAATTCCTCCTCGTTGATACCGGGATAGCGGGCAGAGGGTGCGAGGCTGGCGATGAGCGTCGATGAGGCGATGCGGTCGGCGAGCGGAAACTTGGCGAGTTCGCGGAGGTTGGCCTCGGCACAGGAGATGAGGTTTTGCGACGGCTCAAGATCGGCGAGCCAAGTGCGAATTTCCGCATCGGAGAGCATCACGTCGGAAAGTGTGAGGAGATTTGTTTTGGCGCAACGGAGGCGAACGAGGGTGGCTAGGAAGCCGAGCGCGCCACGGGTGCCTTGGAAGCCGCCTCGGTTCGGGATGCGTTGAAATACAACCTCCAGCAGTTCCGGGGTGAACGGATAACTCTGACGCAGACGTTCGGCGTAGTCGGCGACGGCGGGGATGCCGAAGCGTTGCCAAGCGTTGATGTAGCTCTTTATGACGGCATCGATCTCCGTTGATGCGGCTTGCGGAGACTTGGTGAAAAGACGGTGAAAGAGGATACGGAGGCGATCACTGCTGTCGGAGAAACGAATCTCGGTGGGTTTGACGCGCTTTAGGGTGAGACCAGGCTCGATGCCGCCATCGTAAACCGAGGCGATGAGGACGATGTTGGAGTCGGCACGCATCGACTCCTCGGAGAGCATCTGGAGGAAATTGATGTTATCCTGCCGCTGGGTGTCGTTGGGAATGGCGCGGATGCCGCTTTCAAGTTCGTCGAAGAGGAGAACGAGTTTCCGACCGCCGAGAGCAGTGCGGAATTCGGTAATGCTGGGCGGACGCTGGCCGGTAAAGTTGGCTCCGATTTCGTCTCCGATGACTTGCCAAAGACTTTCCAGGGGAAAGTCGGTGAACTTGCGGAGAATGACGAAGACGTTGGCGGGAAGGGAAAGCTCAAGCTTCTGCTCAACAAGCCATGCGCCGAGATCAGCCCGGTTCTTGATGAGGTGGTAAGCGAGGGTTATAAGATGACTCTTACCCTGCCCTTTTGGACCCTCGAAAAGAATAGTGCCAACTTCATCCTCGGCACTGTTGAGGCGTTTGTGGAGGGTCGTGATCAAACGACGAATGTCACCGGAAACCCAGGTAGCGGTAGCAAAGTCGAGGGGCTTGGCTTCAAGTGACTTTTTCTTGGGATCGGTTATGCGGTCGGGGTCGATGACGCCTTGGATGCGACCAGAGAGAACATCGGCGCGCGGCGAAAGAATGTGCGAGAGCATGCTCTAGATAAGAGCATAGCTAGTCAACGAATTCAAGGATATCTGCTACTATATTTCTTACTACTTCTAGAAAGATTTAGAAATTGAGTTTCTATGGCCTTTTGGGTCGATCTAGCGTGAGTTTACTTATAGCAATGCCGGAAATTACTTTATGTACATAATAGCAACAACCTACAGAAGGCTTTGCGTATACGCCAAAGAAGGTCGCCGCCCGCTTGCAAGCCTATCTTGGGACCGGCCCACGCCTCCGTCAATCGGGACAATGGAAGGGGGATCAAGATCTCCAAACGCGGTATCCGACCAGCACGTACTGCGCTCTACCAAGCCTCCTTTTGCTCACTGGCTCATGATCCTCAAAACGCAGCCTATTATCACAGTCTGCGCGCTCGCGGAAAATCCCACAAA
>JBAZHQ010000025.1:0-21657 GCA_041652235.1 Opitutaceae bacterium
CGCCGGAAGGCGACGGGCGAATGAAGGCGGATGGACGGGTGCTCAACTTTTCCATGCGCACCTTGTCGCCAAGAATGCTGCCCCCATGCACCGAGCTGGAAGGATCGATCGCAAGCACTGCCACCCCCAACCCGAGATCGGTGAGGTGGCAGCCGAAAGCCTCGATGAACGTGCTCTTGCCCGCGCCGGGAATGCCGGTGATCCCGATGCGGCGGGACTTGCCCGAGTGGGAAAGCAGTTTCGCCAGCAACTGCTGCGCCTCCTCCTGATGCGACGCGGAATTACTCTCAATGAGCGTGATGGCTCGTCCAAGAATCATCGGGTCGCAGGCGATTATTCCCGCAGCGTAGTCATCGATCGAGAGACGTGCGCGCTTAGGTGTTTTCGCATGGGATCTTGGTGCTGCAAATTGATCGGGGGGCAAGGCGCCCGGAACCATCCGGGTGGCAAATCCCGCACTAGCGCCATCCGGCACCCAATCGGGTCTCGAGGGCGTGCCGCTATCGCTGCAGGACTGGTCGTGATCCATGATGCCGACAAAGATCGCGATAACTAACCCGGTTTGTCCAGCGACTTTGAACGGCTCATGAAAGGACATTGCGTGGCGGAGCCGCGTCATCCTGCAGTATTCTCGATTCCTCTCAGCCTAAGAGAAATTCTAATCAAAGTTCTAGCTCCTAGATTCTTGTGGCTTGGCAGAGTAACGCGAAGGCGGCATCTTCCCGCGCATTGCACCTCCTATCATGAGCAGAAAAGCTCTCATCCTTCCGCCTGATTACACTGCCTGGCTTACCAGCATTAAGCAGAGGATCGCAGGTGCCCGGCAGCGGGCGCTTCTGGCGGCCAATGCGGAGCAAATTCGCCTCTACCACAACCTCGGTCACGACATCCTTGAGCGTCAAAGTCGCGAAGGATGGGGAACCAAAGTGATCGACCGCCTTTCTGCTGATCTCCGTGCCGCCTTCCCGGACATGAAGGGGCTCTCCACATCGAATCTTAAATACATGCGGTTCTTCGCCCAAGAATGTCCTGACCGGCAAATTGGTCAGCAGTCTGCTGACCAATTGCCATGGTTCCACATTGTCACCCTTCTCACCCGGCTCTCCGACCCCGTCCTCCGCGACTGGTATGCTCGCGAAGCGTTGGAGAAATCGTGGCGCCGGGACAACCTAATCGTTCAGATTAAAAACCAACTCCACCTCCGCCAGGGCCGAGCCGTCAGCAACTTCAGCCACCGCCTCCCCTCGACCGAAGCCGGACTGGCCTCTCAAATCCTCAAGGATCCCTATCACTTCGATTTCCTGGGACTCGGCGATGAGGCTCATGAGCGCGACATAGAAAACGCCCTAATCCGCCACATCACGCGATTTCTCCTGGAGCTGGGCGCAGGCTTCGCCTTCGTCGGGAAACAGTTCCGGTTGGAAATCGCTGGCGATGAGTTCTTCATCGACCTGCTTTTCTACCACACACGTTTGAAATGTTATGTCGTCGTGGAACTCAAGTCCCACGCCTTCAAGCCTGAACACGCCGGCCAGTTGAACTTCTACCTCAGCGCGGTGGATGCACAGATCAGGGCTCCGGACGACAAACCCTCCATCGGCCTGCTCCTCTGCAAAACCCAGAACCGGCTGGTAGCCGAGTATTCCCTCTCCGGAATCGACAAACCCATCGGCGTCGCCGAATACCAGCTCGTCCGCGCTTTGCCCGAACCCCTCGACACTTGTCTGCCATCGATTGAGGAACTTGAAGCCGGACTTTCGCGTGACCTAAACAAAGAGGCAAGCCCCCGAGTGCTGAGCGCCCCCGCCAAATTCACACCCAAGCCCCGTAAGAAGCGCTGATCCGCCGCGACAAAACGGAGCTACGCGCGAACATTCAACGTAGCGGCGACCGTGAACTCGCTTTGCGACCGATAGAAGCAAGCAAGCAACACCGGGCAATACACGCGTGTGCCGGGAAGGACGCAGTACATCAGAGAGCATCGAACGCGTCGCCGGCATCAGTTCGTTACTGCGTCTTAAGGATTTTGTTGATGGCGCTGTCGGCCAGCTCGCCCTCTAGAATAAGAAGCTGCTCGAACTTCCTCCGATCATAGTGCCGCGGATTCTCAATAGCGAACGCGAGTATGCGAAGAATCTGGACGGCGCTTATCTCCACGACCGGAATCTGAGTTTCCTGCTTAACCCTCATGATCGAAGCTATGTCCCGCCCCGAAAACCCACTTGAAACGATTACGAAGTAGATCTTCCGGTAGCCTTCCCGTAACAAAGGCGGCTGTTGTTGGCGGATATATTCGATAAATTTTCGATCTTCAGTTCCCATCACGTATGGCTCGATCCTCGCCTTGGCGTCTATGATGAGTGCATAGTGTTCTTGCGGTGCCTTGGCAATGGCATCGGGATTCCGACCAGTCCCCTGGCCCATTGGCGTAACGTCGAAGCCTAGCAACTGAAATACCAGGTTCACCCGTCTTTCGAAGTCATTCGCACTTCCTTCGCTCTGGGATAAAATAGGCAAGTCAGCTACAGCGTGATCCATAAAGAGACTGAGCGGGGCGGGGGCACAAGGCTCGGAAGCTGCGATTGGCGAATACCGGAGGATCTCTCTATCGAAGTCGCAAGGTGCGCTAAGAAAAGCCGGGGCTCTTTTCTTCTCCGCGTTCTTTGCGCCTCCGCGCGACAACCGGATCGATCCGGAGATTCTGAACGGGGGCCTTGTTTCCCACTTCTTTGCGTGCTTGGCGTCTTGGCGAGAAGAGGATGAATGCGCGGCTCCACGCTTCTTCCTTGCCGCAATTGCCTCTGTCCTCTTCAAAACGATCCTTGGCGAAGCATTCAGGCACCCCTAATTTCGGATAGCGCTCATCCATGTACATTCTGCAACAGAGATCCGAATCCCATTCCCTGAGGAAGCGGCGAAGAATGAAAAGGATTGTTGCAGTAATCCTGATTGCCGCCGCCGGCTTCTTTTTATGGCGGAATGAAATCATGGGATTCCTCAATCGCGCTGGCGGACCGAGGCCTCAGATAAGCAAGGAAGCGACGGAGACTTCCTGCTTGCCGGCGGCCCAATCCACGCTCGTCGCCAATTGGGAGAATGAGCAGGTCTTGCGCGCCGCCGCCGAGTATCTGGACCTTCTCAAAGACCCGGCGGCCATCGCCGTGCGCCGCCGTCTCGTGGAACTCGCGCCGTCGGACTCCAAACGCCACCTCGCACTTGTTTTGTGCGCTCTCCGGCATAAAAACTTCGCGGCAGCCCTCGAGGCATTGCAGCAATCGCATTTTTTCGACATCGGCAACGACGATCGCCTCACTTTCGAATTGCTCGAGGCCAGCGCCGCCAGGCGAAGCCGGGCAATGGAAGTTCTCTTCGATCAGATGAGAGCACAGGGGGCCAACTCCCCCGAGTACACGCTGCGCCTGAATGCGCTGCGCCTGCAAGTCGCACCCGCAAGCGTTGCAGCCCTGGCCGTTACGGAGATCCAGAAGTTAGCCCATGATCCACAGATGCGCGCCGCCTGCATGCGCGAGCTGATTCCGCACTTCATGCGCACCGGCGATTTCCAGACTGCAAAGAGGTGCGTCCAAGATTTGAACACCGCGCCCGGTTTGACATTCGAGGATACGCTCCTCGGGGCGGATGTGTCCCTGATAACCCGGGGGAAAACCCTTGACGAGTCGATCGCCGAGCTGGCGCCGCACGCCCAAGGATCGCCGGCCTCGGCGGTGCAATTCTTGTCATGGCTCGTCATGCAGGGTCGCACGGCGGAAGCCGCCAAGTGGTTCGATCGGCTGCCTAAAACGATTACAGACAATCCTGCACTCGTCGCAGCCGGGGCTGATCTCGCCGTCTCTCGCAAGGACTGGAAACAACTTGAAGCCCTGCTCATAAGGGAAGCCTGGGGTCCAATTCAACCCGAGGTGCTGAGACTGGCCATGTCCTCGCGACTTCTCAGTGAGCGCCATTCCTCGGAGATCAGAAAGCAGATGTGGGATCAGGCGTTGACGATATCGCAGTCACGGCTCGAATCGCTCCGAATTCTGCTGCGTCTGGCGCAAATCTGGAAATGGGAGCCCCAGATAGCGGCAACCCTTCAGGCTATTGCTAACGGCAATGCCGGGGAATCATGGGTTTTTTGGACGCTGGGACAAACCGCCGCCCAAGCCGGCGAGACCATCAATCTTCGGGACATCTATCGGCGCTGGCATGAAGCGGATTCCGGCAATCTTCTCGTGGAAAACGAATGGGCCATGCTGGTTCTGCTCACTACGCCGGATCAGCAAAACTCCGAAGCCAGGGCGATCGTTGCCAGGCTCAATGCCGGGAACCCCAGGCATCCCGCCTTTGCAGTCAGTCATGCGTACTCCCTATGGCAGCAAGGACTCGCGCCGGATGCGCTCTTCGTTCTTCTCAAACTCAGGACCTATGAATTGCGCGAGCCGCGCAGAGCTCTCTACTGCGCTCTCATCCTGATCGACAATGGCAAGACCGATATTGCGGAAAAGTATTTCCAACTCATTGAACAGGACCGGCTGCTGCCCGAGGAAAAACAGCTTCTGCAACTGGCCCGCTCTAAGATCCAAGAGACTGCAAGGCACTTCCTGGACGAGTCCGAGGAAAGCGACGATCCCGCTGCCATGATTGCACCAAACCGCCCATCAAGACCTTAGCCCGGATGCATCCGCTTTCTGTTCTTTCCGAGAACAGGCTAGCGCCGTAGAATACGAAGGAGGGAATGGGCGATCGCCGACATTCGATTTCTGGCTTCCGGCCTCTGGTTTCTGGCTTCTTCAATGGTCGCTCAGCGTTCTCGCAAGGCTTTCTCCGCCATCGTGGCCGCCTGGGCGAAATAGCGCTTGCGCCGCGCTGCGTCGGCCTTTCGGTCGGTGCGCACCTCCATGATATGCACGCCGCTTTCCGGCAGCTTGTGCAGGGCGTGGATGAAATGATCCCAATCCCTCACGAATTTGTGATTCGCCCCGTAGGCATGGGCCAGCTCGGAAAAACCCGCCTTCTGTGGCGTGGCGAAATATGCCTCGAAAAACTCCTCGTGCTCCGCGATGGGCAGATGTTCGAAGATGCCGCCTCCATCGTTATTGATCAGCACGATGGTAAGAGAACCGCATAATCGGGATAGCAGCAGAAAACCGTTGGTGTCGTGCAACAGCGATAGATCTCCCGTGAGCAGCACCGCGGGACGGTTCCTGTGCGCGATGCCCATCGCCGTGGAAATGGTGCCGTCGATCCCGTTGGCTCCCCGGTTGGCATAGACTTCATACCCCCGCGATTGCGCCTCCCACACCTCCTCAATATCGCGCACAGGCATGCTGCTGGCCACAATGACTGGCGTGCGCTCAGGGAGATTGCGGGAGAGAAGCCATGCAGCCTTGAGTTCGAAAGGCTCATCCATCGAAGTCAGCACCTGTCCGAAAAACACATGGGCCGCGCAGTCTGCGGACACCCAGTCGCTGGCATAGGCTGTTCTTGGAGCATCCATATCTCCGAGAAGCGCGGCGACCGACTCAAGGCTTCCATGCGTTTGGAGGGTGGAGCCATGTTGCGCATCCCGATTCTCGGCGCTTTCCGACAGCAGCAGCATCGGAACTCCTGCCATCCCATCGAGCCAGCCCCGCAATATCCTGCTTGTGGGCAGCCCTTCGAGAATGAGAACAGCCTCCGGTTTCAGGCGCTGTGCCAGAGCAGGCGAACGCAACAACGAGTCGTAGTGCGCCACGAGAGCGGGCGCGCTTGAAGCATGATGCCTCAGGGGCGACAGGGCATCGGCAAGAATGGGCCATCCCAGGCGCCGGGCCACAGCGCAGACCTCCTTAACATATTCATCCGTCGGCGATACACATGGGCCGGCGATGATTATTCCGCGCTCCACGAGCGGCAATGGCCACGAGCCGAGCCTTATCTCAGGGGTCTTCGCCTCCAGCAGGTGCCGCCAGAACGACTCCGCCTCAAGGCCTTCGCGCAGCGACTCAATCCCCTCCTCTGGCGCGGGGTGCAGAGGGTCGCGGAAGGGACAGTTCAAGTGCACCGGCCCGGAAACCGGGAACAGCGAGCGATCGTAAGCGCGGGCCACAGTCTGCCGCAGATAACGCAGGAGGGCGATGTCCGGCTCCGGAATCGCGAATTCATGATAAAACGTGACGAAGTCCCCGTACAGTTTCTGCTGGTCGATCGTCTGGCCGGAGGAACAAGCCCTCATCTCCGGCGGACGATCCGCTGTCAGCACGATCAGGGGCACGCCCGACTCCTTCGCCTCGACGATCGCGGGCATGTAGTTGGCCGCGGCCGTTCCGCTAGTGCAAACCAGGGCCACCGGCCGCCGTTGCCGTTTGGCGATGCCCAGCGCGAAAAAGGCCGCCGAGCGCTCATCCAGCACAGGGATGCTTTCGACTTCGGAATGCCGCGCAAACGCGGTCGTAAGCGCCGTGCAACGAGACCCCGGCGATGTTACCGCGCACGTCAGACCGCGACGCACCAGCGTCTCCACCATCACGCTGCACCAAAGCGTGTTGCGATTGCGGTAATCGAGTTGGGTAGTCGACACAGCCCCCATTGTGTAGCCCACTCGCACCGATTGCAATCGGCTAGCTTCTGCCATTTTAACTGCAAAGAAACGAAGGGTCGAACCGTTCATGGATGGAGACTCCACCTTCATGGAGGCAAATCTGGAGTCCCTGCCCACACTCGATGCAATGCGTCTTACAGTGAATCCTACTCGGGGATTCCTTCGTTTCTTCGCTTCTTTGCAGTTAATCAACCTATCCGCCCTGAAGCGCATCTCGCATGGCGCGGAATTTTAATTCGGTCTCCGCGAACTCCTTGTCGGGATTCGAGCCGTCGACAATGCCGGCCCCCGCGTACAAGCGAGTGCTGGCGCCATCCATAAGTGCCGAGCGCAAGCCTACGCAAAATTCACCGCCCCCGCGGGAATCGATCCAGCCGATCGCTCCGGCATAGAGCCCCCGGGGAAATCCTTCGAGTGAACGAATTAAAGGGAGCGCGGCTTCGCGTGGAGAACCGCCTACCGCGGGTGTCGGATGAAGCCGCGAAAGCAGCTCGAGCAGCCGCACCCCGTCGGGCAGCGAGGCCTCGACGGGGGTGTGGAGGTGCTGCACGTTTGCCAGCTTGCGCAGCACCGGTCGTCCGGGGTGTTCTTCGCGAATTCCAAGAGGGACCAGCCTTCGTTTGATGGACTCAATCACGGTCTGATGCTCGCGCAGATCCTTCTCATCGCGCAGCAACGCTCCGCCGAGGGCCGCATCTTCGCTCGCGCTCGCTCCCCGCCGGGTCGATCCCGCCAGGGCTTCCGTGCTCATGCGTGCGCCCTGCACGCACAGGAGGCGTTCAGGACTGGCGCCGATGAAACTTTGGCCGAGCCCGTTGGCCACCGAGAAGGCGTAGCATTCGCTGAAACGCTCGCGCAGACTGTTGAGTGCCCGCAACGGATGAAAGGGCTCCAAGGCCCTGAGATCCTGAGCCCGGGCCAGCACGATCTTCTCAAGAGTTCCGGCATGTATCAGATCGAGCGCCCTTTTCACCGCTAAGGCATAATGTCCAGGCCCTCCCACCTCCTCGAAATTCAGATCTGGAGTGTCTATTCCTTCAAAAGATGGCTGGGCGTAATCGAAGGAATCGAACTTCGAACGGGCACGCCACACGCGTTCCGCAAACGCCTCGATCGGAGCCTCTGAGGTGAGAAGCAGATTCGCGGTCGCAACTGTGACGCCATCCCTGCATCCCACCTGCCAGCGCGGCACAAAGACCTGCGCGGCGGGAAACGCAGCGCCCCCCTCAGCTTCATCGACGAAGCCGAAAGCACAGAAGAAGTGAGGCCCGCCAAAAGGATTCTGCTGCGCGCCGACAGCGAGAGTGTTGGCGAGGGTCTCGTCGATGAATCGCTGGCAGGCGGCAAAGCGATCCGGTCCCGACGCACTGAATTCGACAACCGCCTCCGCCCCAGCCAGGGCGAAATGTTCCGAGGGCTTCTCGATAAAGAAGTGTTTTTCGCGCGGTTCGAAAATGGATTCCAGCACTGCCAGCGGATCGAGTGCGTCAACTTTCAGCGAGATGCTCACCAATTGCGCCTTGCCCGCCTGCTGTGCGACCGCGCGGCACTGCGCGAGAAACGCGCATAGCGCCTCCGGCGAGGCATTGGCTGCAGGATCGAGCGGCAGAATAGTCATGCGATTTAAGAAGCGTCTTCTCTATTCCCGCTTCTCACTACTCGATTCTACCCCCCCATCAGGCTTGCTTGGCCGTCGGCGCAGGTGGCTGCGGGCGCGGGAAGAGCACAAGCGTCGCCTGTACCTTGCAGCCCTCGAGCTTGCCGCCCCAGGCAAGCTCCTCGCGCCAGACCGCCCCCGGGGCATAGCCGAGCGCGGCGTGAATCTTCTGGGTCGTAGCCGGCATCACCGCCTGGATCAGGCTGGAGGAGAGACGCAGCGCCTCGGCCATGGTGGCAAGCGACGTGCGCAGCCGGGCCTGATCGGTTGCGTCAGCGGATTTCCCCAGCTTCCACGGCGCGCGCTTCTCGATGTAGGCGTTGATCGCCTTGATGAAAGTGAACGTGCGTTCCAATGCGCTGTGGAACTGAAGGCCGTCGCATAAAGGCAGGGCTTCGCCAACGGTCTTCTCCCATAATGCGTGCAACTCCTGCTCAGGCTCTTCGCTCACAGCGGCAGTCGGCACGACGCCCGCGCCGAAGCGATTCGTCATGTTGAGCATGCGGTTCACGAGATTGCCGAGGTCGTTAGCCAGATCGCTATTGTAGCGAACCATGAAAAGGTCGGCTGAAAAGTCGCTGTCCTGCCCCACGTTCATTTCACGCACTAAAAAGTAACGGAAAGCATCGGCGCCGAACTGGTCGATGAGGTCGAGCGGATTCACCGCCGTACCCGTACTCTTGGACATCTTGGATCCGCTTTGCAGCCACCATCCATGTGCGAGAATGCTCTTGGGCAGCTCGATGCCGCAGGCCTTGAGCATGATGGGCCAGTACACCGCGTGGGGAGGAACAAGGATGTCCTTGCCGATCACATGAAAATCGACGGGCCAATAGGCGGGGTCCGGACAGCCGTCCTTCCAGATGGCGGAGATATAGTTGATGAGAGCGTCGAACCAGACGTAAGTGACGTACTTCTCGTCGAAGGGAAGCGGTATGCCCCACTCCAGCCGCTCGCGGGGCCGGGAAATGCACAGATCGTTAAGGGGCTCCTTGAGAAACTCGCTCACCTGTTTCTGGCGATAGCGCGGAAATACAAAGCTGTCGTGCTGCTGAAGGTAACCGATCAGCCAGTCTTGATAAGAGTGGAGCTTGAAGAAGTAATTGCTTTCGATGATTTCGGTCACCTCGCCGAAGATTTCCGGCCAGGAGCCATCCGGGAGCCGGTCTTTTTCCTGGAGAAACTGTTCCTGACGCGTGCTGTAAAAGCCCTTGTAGTCGGCGCGGTAGATTTCGCCCTTGTCGTAGAGTCGCTGCAGCAGCTCGCGCACGACGGCCTTGTGGCGATCCTCGGTTGTGCGGATGAAATCGTCGTTGGAGATGTTCAACCTCGTACAAAGGACGCGAAACTCCTGGGAGACCTCATCGCAGAACTGCTGCGGTGCGATTCCCTTCTTCTTGGCGCTCTGCTGCACTTTCTGGCCATGCTCATCGACACCCGTGAGGAAGCGCACCTTGTCGCCCATCAGCCGCCGATATCGGGCAATTACGTCCGTCAGCACCTTTTCATAGGCATGGCCCAGGTGTGGCGAACCGTTAACATAATCGATGGCGGTTGTGATGTAGAACGACTTCATGACTCAAGTTTGCTAGCAAAAACGGCACATGCGGCAATGTCGAGCGGCGAGAGGCATCCGCCCTCGGCACCGGGCGTCCGAGTGACTCGCGTTCGCCGGGCATCACGACTCTTCGATCCGATTCGGCTGTTTACTGGTGGCGCAAGTCGCGAAGCAGCAGCAAATCGTCCACGGTAAGCGCAAAAGAGAAGCGATAGCCCGCAACGACGGTCTTTGGACGGAGAGCTGCAAGTTCGAGGTAGGGATTGTCGAAGATCGTCAGCGAAGCCTCACCTTTCCAAATTGGGGACATCCGGACATCGCGTGACTTGAGCTGCACGAGTTCATGGACTGCAGGCATGTCGTGTTTTCCTGCTGCCAGTTCCGGGAAATAGCGCAGGTTGACGGCTCGGGCGAAATTGGGAGAAGGCAAGGCTTCCGACAGTTCCCGCAGGGTGACTTGAGCCTCAACCAGACGACGATCACGCGAAGTGAGTGTTGCCCCGAATTTGCCGCCTGGCCCAAGAACGGGCGTGGCTATCGAAGGCAGATCATAGGCGCGGGTGATCCATGTTGATCCGATCTGCTTAGGCCATCCCTGCACGAGGCCGCGCATCAGGGAAACGTCCTGATCGACCCAGATAAAGGGGCAATAGGCGACTGGAGCACCATCAAAGCTGGCCGACAACAGAATGATCGTCTCCTTGTACTGGCTGCGAACTGGATCGAGGTATTCATCGCCGCTGTCACTGGCGAACTGCCATTCGACGAAGTAGGCGGCGCATCTTCCCGACCTCAATTCAAGACCGTCCGGCAGGAAACGGGCTGCTGCTGCCGGATCCGAATCGAATTCAACGGAGAGAGCAGAACCTACGTAATGCCAAGGCGGTGTCGGTGCGAGGCTCGATGTGCCGTTCGGAGTGCGAGGAAGCGTGTAACCTTTAAGCATGTAATCTCGCGGCATGGGATCAAAAGCCCATGCCGAAGACAAGCCTCCGAGTCGAAGACCTCACAACATCGGGGCATCAACGCCAGGATACCTCGTGCACTGCTGAATCCCCGAAGCACCTGGTGTGTTGCGCCAAATTCCCGTTACACAGATGCGGCAGCCGGAATCAGATCATCGAGTGACTCACTGTCGGTGGTAATGTCCGAGAAGAGCCAGGTGGACAGATAGCGCTCGCTGGAAGACGGGATGATCACGACGATGATCTTGCCGGCGTTCTCCGGGCGCTTGGCAAGCTGCAGAGCGGCCCACACGGCTGCGCCGGAAGAGATGCCAATCGGAATACCGTCAAGCTGGTTGACCTGTTTCGAGATCGGGCCGGAGTCGGTCTCCTTGACGCGAATCACCTCATCGTAAATTTTTGTGTTGAGAACAGCCGGCACAAAACCAGCACCAAGGCCCTGCAGTTTGTGAGGCCCAGGTTGTCCGCCCGAGAGAATGGGTGATGAGTCGGGCTCGACAGCAATGATTTTGACGGATGGCTTGCGAGACTTAAGAACCTCCCCAATGCCCGTGATTGTGCCGCCTGTGCCAACGCCTGAAACGACAAAATCGACCTTTCCATCGGTGTCGCGCCAAATCTCCTCAGCGGTGGTCTTGCGGTGAATCGCGGGATTGGACGGGTTTGAGAACTGCTGCAAAATTACGCTATTGGGAATCTTAGCTGCGAGTTCCTCTGCCTTCGCAATCGCTCCTTTCATGCCCTTGGGCCCCTCTGTGAGGACGAGGCGGGCTCCAAGAACTTTGAGAAGCTTGCGACGCTCCAAGCTCATGGTCTCAGGCATCGTAAGGATTAACCTAAGGCCCTTGGCTGCGGCCACGAAAGCTAGGGCGATGCCTGTGTTGCCGCTTGTCGGTTCGATGAGTATGGAGTCCTTGTTGATGCGGCCGGCCTTGAGGGCATCATCGATCATAGCGAATCCGATGCGATCCTTGACGCTTGAAAGAGGATTGAAGAATTCGAGCTTCAGAACGACGTCGGCGAGAGCGCCATGTTCCTTGGCAGTGCGGTTGAGGCGAACAAGCGGCGTGTTACCGATGGTTTCTGTAATGTCGTTATGGATGCGTGACATGGTGATATTCTTGGAGGTTAGCGAAGTCAGGATGATGCTAAAAGGTGGAAATGTTCTCTATGCTTCATTAGTATATTGGTTGAGTATGGTATCAGTGCAAGCACTTTTCTTTGTTTTATTACTCATTTTATATTGTTTTCAGACTTTCTGCTCTTATTTCACCCTGGAAATTCGAACTATTATCCCGCAGTATCCTGTTTTCCAGCTTTTTACACTATTTACCGAAAATATGCCTCCATTAGACTGGGTCCCTTGGGCATACTCCAGAAAAATGGAATACGAAAGTTATTCAAGTGCGGTGGAAACCACGAGGCCCCTGTTCGCTAGCACTCGTGTTGTTTAGCACAAAGCCTGTCCGTTGTACGCCAAGGGCTTCTCCTCCTATCCGCCAAACTTAAACATGCTCCCACGCAGTCTCTCTCTACGCACAGCGGTTGACGGCAGTTTTAATTACCCCCGACGATCGCATCGAACCACAAGCTTTGACACAGGCTTACGGCGACCGATCATTCAGCGCTCATACATCATATCATGCAGACTCTCTTCAATCTTCAGCCAGCGCCACTCTGGAAGCACTTTGCCGCATTAAGCGCCATTCCCCGCGTCTCCAAAAACGAACGCGCTGCTGGGGATTACGTGCTGAACTTCGCCACGAAGCTGGGCTTGAAAGTCGAGCGAGACGATGCGGGCAACATCATGGTGCAAAAGCCGGCCGCGCAAGGTTGCTCCGATCGCGCCGCAGTCGTGCTGCAAGGCCATCTTGACATGGTGGGGCAAAAGATCAGCGGTTCGACGCACGATTTCGACAAGGATCCCATCCGCCTTCTCTTCGACGGCCAGTGGGTGCATGCCGAAGGCACAACGCTCGGGGCCGATAACGGCATCGGCGTTTCCGCAATCCTTTCAATCCTCGAGAGCACCCATATCAAACACGGCCCGTTGACAGCGCTCTTCACCGTGGAAGAGGAAATCGGACTGCTTGGCGCAGCAAAGATAAAACCCGAATTCATCCCCGGCGAGATCCTCATCAACCTCGATGGCGCCTCGCCTGAGGAGCTGATTGTCGGATGTGCCGGCGCCAGCGACGTGCGCGCCGAGATCCCCTGCGACCGACAGCCTTTCCCCTCCAAATGGACAACGCTTCGAGTTCATTTATCGGGTCTCCTCGGCGGACACTCCGGCGCAGACATCCATCGCGGACGCGCCAACGCCCTTAAAGTAATCGCCCGATTGCTTTCGGATTCCGCCGGAGAACTCGACTGGCGGCTTATTTCCATGAGCGGCGGCGATGCCCGAAACGCCATCCCACGCGAGGCGGTTGCAGAAATCGCGCTGCATCCCGAAGCACTCGCCCCTTTCCAGTCCTCCCTCCGGGCTATGCTTGCCGCAGTCCGCCATGAATTGGCTCATTCCGATCCCGGACTCACTCTCGCAGTTTCCTCCTGCCCTGCCCCCGAAGCCGTGGTTACAGCGAAGAGCTCCCAGCGTCTTATCGATTTTCTCCGCGCCTGCCCCAACGGCGTGCTGCGCTTCAGCGACACACACACAGGAGTCGTTGAAACATCCAACAACCTGGCCGTTCTATCCCTCGGCAAGGATGGCCCGGCCTGCGTGCAGTGCCTGGTCCGCAGTCTCTCGGATTCCGCCAAGCTCGACACCGCCGAAACGATCTGCGGCCTTGCGCGGCTCGCCGAAGGCGAACCTTTGATTTATGGCAACTACCCGGGTTGGGAGCCGAGCGCCGACTCGCGCATCACTCCCCTGATCGCAAACATCGCCGGGAAAGTCCTCGGCAAAACGCCCCGGATAGCCGTGATTCATGCAGGCCTGGAATGCGGCATCATCCGTTCCATCAATCCCCGTTTGGACTGCATCTCATTCGGCGCGGCGATCGAGGCCATGCATTCTCCCGACGAGCGCGTGCACGCGGGTTCAGTGGCAAAGTTTTACAGCATCCTGGCCGAGACGCTCGGCTCGCTGCCGATAAAACTTTAGAGTTCAAATGCCAGCAGAGGCCGCACGAAGATGAATCGTATGCGAAGGAGGCTGATGCTACCAGAGGTCGGCGTCGGTGAGCCCCTCATAGTAATTCGCCTTGTGAATGATGTCGTGCCAATCGATCTTTTGCCCGTCCAAACCGGCGTGCTGAGGGTATTGTTTTTCCAAATACGCACATAAGTCTTCCGCCGAGACATCGGCAGACTCTGCGAACCGTCTCGAAACCGACCAGAGGGTCTGGTAGCCAAAAGAGTGCCCCGAGATCATCCAGGCATCCTGGGGCGATATAAGCTTCCCCTGTTTGATCAGCGAGGACACCTCTCTTTTGGCTCCGATGAGGATTTCGAAAGAGATATTTGTCATGAGTGCCGGGATGCCTATCCCATCAAGCTGTAATGCATCAATCAATGCCCCAATCCAACAGAACCCCCAGGACCGTCGCCGTCATCGGCGGCGGCATCACGGGTCTCTCGGCAGCCTATCGCCTCTCCTCCCAAGGCTGGGTCGTTCGCCTCTACGAGCAGAGCGGCCGGCTGGGCGGATCGATCCGGACGGAAATCGCCGGCGGCTGGCTCATCGAGTGCGGACCCAATTCTCTCCTCGAAGGCGAACCGGCCTTGAGCGAACTGATCCGGGAGCTCGGACTGGAAAGCGAGCTCGTGGCTGGGAGCTCGTCGGCAAAGAAACGCTTCATCGTTCGTCGCGGCATGTTGCAGCCGCTTCCCATGTCGCCCCCCGCGCTTTTCACGACAAGACTGTTCTCGGTCGGCATGCGCCTGCGCATTTTCGGCGAGCTGCTGCAGAAGCCCCGCCAGCGCAGCGAGGATGTCAGTCTGGAGCAATTCATCCGCGAGCATTTCGGCCAGGAGGCCGTCGATTATGGGCTCAATCCCTTCGTGAGCGGCATCTATGCGGGCGCGCCCGCCTTGCTCTCCGCGAAATACGCCTTTCCCAAGCTTTGGGAGATCGAGAGACAGCACGGTTCAATCATCAAGGGCATGATCGCCTCTGCCAAAGAGCGCAAAGCGGCGGGGCTTCCCAAGCCGCGCATCGTCTCATTTCGGAAAGGTCTGCAGACGCTCGCCGACACCCTCGCATCGCATCTCCCCCCCGGCGCGATCCGCTTTGGCGCCCGCGTGGAGCGCATCGAGCGCAACGAACGCTGGAACGTGCGTTGGAACAACGGACAGGCCGGACAATGCGACGACGTTGACGCCATTGTCCTTGCCCTTCCAGCAGAGGCGCTTGCCACCATCGAAATTGGCTCCATTGGGCGGCACCCGCTCGCGCTTCTCAAGGATGTGGCCCATCCGCCGGTGACATCCCTTTTCCTCGGATACCGACGCAATCAGATTAAACATCCGTTGGATGGCTTTGGCGCTTTGATTCCCGCTGTCGAGCGCCGCAACGAGCTGGGTATTCTTTTCTCCTCAAGCCTCTTTCCCGGCCGAGCCCCCGAGGGGCATGTCGCACTCACCGTGATGGTTGGCGGAATGCGCCAGCCCGAACTCGCGCGCCTTCCAGCAGAGAAGCTGCTGGAAATCGCGCGCAAAGACCTGCGCGAATTGATCGGAGCCGAAGGCGATCCGGTGTTTCAACGCATGACTTCCTGGCCGGCGGCCATACCGCAATACGATCTCGGCCACGCGCGGTTTCTCGAGGCGATCGACGCCTGTGAGAAAGCAAACCCGGGACTCCTCATCGGCGGCAACGCCCGCGATGGCATAGCGGTTCCCAATTGCATCGTCTCCGGCCTGCGGCTTGCGAAGGCCTTGGAGCAGACATCCGAGAGTCGGTAGAGAAGGCCCACAGGCCAGATTGGAATTTCAAAGAAGCGAAGAAACAAAGGGTCGGATCTTCGCTGCTTCGCAGTTCCCACCGCCTTTATAGTCGCTTTTATTTATCTCTGTTTATTTTCTTTAGTTTATTTAAGGAGCGCCTGAACTTGTCGCATGGCTTTGCCCAAGTTCCAGGAGATCGTTGCGGTCTCCATCATTTTCGTCCTGCAACTCACCCAGGCATCCGGGGAGGTCCTGCGGCTGCGCGTGGCGACATACAATGTGGGCAATTACAATGCCGCGGATCGCATGACCGATGGCGGGTACCGCAAGGATTACCCAAAACAGGAGGATGAAAAGCAGGCGCTGAAGAGAGTCATCGGCGCTATGAATGCGGACATCATCGCCTTTCAGGAGATGGGACCCCAGCCATACCTCGAGGAACTTCGACGCGATCTCAGGAACGAAGGATTGAATTACCCCTATCTTGCGCTTGTCGAGGGCAGCGACCCTGAACGGCATGTCGCGCTGCTCTCCAAAGTACCGCTCAAACGCAGCGTTTCACATGCGAATCTGGACTACAAATATTTTGATGCACGCGAACGAGTGAAACGAGGGGTGCTCGAGGCTGTTTTCGAAACTCCGAGCGGAGAATTTACGCTATGGGTCCTTCATTTGAAGAGTCGCATCACCGAGCGGTCCGACGATCCTTCCTCGGCCTTGAAGCGCGCCGCCGAGGCTGTCGCGATCCGCGACATGATCCTGAGACGTCACCCCGATCCAGCAAAAGCGCTTTATCTCGTCGCAGGCGACTTCAACGATGCAAAAGGGAACCGTCCGGTGCGGGCGCTTCTCGGCCGGGGAAACACAGCAATCAGCCTGTTATTGCCGGCATCCGACTCGCGGTCCGAACGCTGGACCCATCACAACATGAAGGACGATTCCTACGAGCGTGTGGATCACATCCTCGCCTCCCCCGCTCTGATCCGGCATATCGCCAGTCCAACCGGAGAAGCGAAGATCGCCGACACTCCGGAGACCCTCATCGCCAGCGACCATCGGCCCGTATGGGTGACGCTGGATTTCGCCCGTCATGATAACGCCGATTAAAGAAGCCAGCAGCCAGAGGCCAGAAGCCAGAGGCCAGAAGCCAGAGATCGGAAGCGGGAGATCGCCCATTCGACAGACTCCTCCCTTCGCATGGCTACGGCGGGGCACAGCAGGATCTTCGGAATGCCGGTACCAACCCGCAGCACTGAGTCGGCCATTCTTCCATATCCTAATATTTTGGCGATTCTTGTATGTTTTTTGTGGCCATTCAGCCGCGTTTTCTAGGCTAATCGAGGTTGTGGAGAACCTGGAAAAACCGCTGAACCTGATCGTATCCTGCGCGGAGAACCGCGTCATGGGCCGGGGGGGGAAGCTGCCGTGGAACATTCCAGAGGATCGCGCCTGGTTCCTTGAGAAGACCTGCGGGCAGATAGTGGTGTTGGGGCGCATCTGCTATGAGATCTGGCCTGGAGCGCATGAGGACGGGCGCAGGCCGATTGTGATCACGAACAGCACGATCGATCCGCTGCCCCGTCATTCAATGCCGGCAGGCGCCGCCGCACCCTGTGTCGTCCGCTCCGTTCGGGAGGCACTTCAAAAAGCCCAGGAGTTGCCCGGTGAGGTCTTTGTCTGCGGAGGAGCGCGTATTTTCGAGGAAACCCTGCCGATTGCCCAGCGCCTCTACCTGACACTTGTGCACGCCAAGGTTGCGGGAGACGCGCTATTTCCAGAATGGCGCCATCTTGCCTGGCGCGAAAGCTATCGAAAGGAAGGAAACGACGCGACGCATCGCTTGACTTTCTCGATCCTCGAAAGGCAGAAAAAATGAACTGCAAAGAAGCAAAGGACGCACTGGATGGATACTTCGCTTCTTTGTTTCTTTGCAGTTCAATCTCCGTCCTGCAAAGCGAGTACGAGCCTCCGTTATGTCTGCAGGAGCTTGAGCACCGACTGAGGCGACTGATTGGCCTGGGCCAGCATCGCAGTGCCCGACTGTACCAGAATGTTGTAGCGTGCGAGTTGAGTGCTTTCCTCAGCCACATCGACATCGCGGATACGCGAGACGGCGGAAGTGAGGTTCTCATATTCGATGGAGAGCGTGCTGGAAACCAACTCCAGGCGAGACTGGGAAGCACCCAGAGAGGCTCGCTGTGTGGCGATCGCCTGGATGGCATCCGTGACAGCACCTATGACATCCGCAGAGTTCGTCAGAGAGAGGGAGTAAGCGCCGCTTGAGCTCTGATCGATGATGGCCTCCAACGCACCGCTCCTAAGATCGGTCGCTGGAATCGTCATCGTCTGGTTGGATGCCTCGCCGATTGTCACGACGTAGCCCACACCGGAGCCAAAGAGCTCGATGCCGTTAAAGGTTCCCAGAGGATTAGCGACTGCGGAGCCGCCGATGCATCCGACACCCGAGCCGGCATTGCCACCGATGGTATAACGAAGTTGATTCTGCAGTTCCTGAAACTCCGTCTGATAAAGAGCCACATCCGAAGAGTTCTTGGTGACGTCCTTGGCAAGAATGCCCAGTTCGGACATGCGGGAGAGTATCTTGGTCATGCCGCTCATGAAACCATCGGCGGTCTGCACAAAGGAGACGGCATTCTGCACGTTGACCATCGCCGCCTTCACGCGCTGGTTTTGAGCATCGAGTTTTTCCGACACAGCAAGACCGGCTGCATCATCGGAAGGGCTTACGATTTTCGAACCGGAACTAAGCCGGTTGAGCGAGCGACCGAGCATTTCCTGGCTGTTCTGAAGGTTGCGGGCCGCCGTAAGAGCCTGCATGTTGGTGTTAATAACGCTCATAATATCTCCTAGTGGTTAGAACTGTGCGCGATCCGTCGCCCGGCCACGGGTTCCTGATTACGTCTTGGGTGGATTGGGCTCGGCGGGCTTGGGAGCCTGCTGAGATAGCCTTGGAAGGGGAAGCGAAGGAAGAGCACCTGCGATGGTGCCGTGTTTCATGGCGGCTGACTTATTGGATGACGCGATATCGGTGAGCACTTCCTTGCGGAAGATCGGGATCTCCCGGGGGGCATCGATTCCGATTTTTACAGCGTCTCCATCTATGCGGGTGATTCTGATTTCGATGTTACCGCCAATCACAATCGCCTCGTTTACTTTTCGGGTAAGGACGAGCATGGCGGTCAGGTGTTGGAGTTCTCGGCAACGACGAGCGGGTAGCGTGCGTCATAGCGCGAGTGGTTGGCCAATACGACTTGCTTGGCGACGCCTGTGCGGCGGTTGACGATGATGGGGCCAATCAGGTTGGCGGTGGCGGAAGCGATCGCGCCATGACTGACCGTGACGATGTTGAGAACAAGGGCGTCCGTCGGGCTCGTAATGCCAAGAGAGGCGGCATCTTCGTCGAAGAGCTCGGGTTCGTAATCGGGGATGATCCCCTGCGGCTCGATGACGACGAAATGCACAATCTCCGGGCCATGCAGGCGCATCCACCGGAAGGGCAACTGATCGGGCTGATAGAGCAACTCGAAGCTCGTATGCTGCGGGAAGCCAATCAAACCTTGCGGCAGCTTGAGCATGTGCCCGGCAGCCGTGTCAGCAGTGATGAGTTCGGAACTGACTTTCATGGATTTGGCTAGTGAAAGCAGGTATTCGCGAGGGTGGATTTCTTGTGCAGCCTATGAATAAGCCATTGGCGTGCCCGTAGATTAATACATTCCTCTTATCGTTACCATGCAACGTGATGTGATGTTTTAATTTTCAACAGAGCGAGATATGCAACATACCTCCCACGAAGGATGGCCCTCTGGGGAAAAAAGTGCCCACCCGGGGCATGGGGCAAAGCGAATCGCCGATGGCACGGTACAAAGTGTGCCACAATCAAGGACAGAGCCAATCCGAAACGCCTCTCCTAAAAACAGGAATCTAGAATTTAGGAGTCAGGAGCTAGAATAATTTCAGCGTTTCAGATCTGAACCAGGCAAAACAAGTTTTGCGGCCCTGGCTCAAAGACGCCAGCAGTCCACCCGTCATTACTTCAGGTAATCGAGAAGCGAGATCTGCATGATCCGCGAGGTGGATTGCAGCGCAGCCTCATAGGCGGTGGTAGCCTGGCTGAGCTTCGTGATGGCTTCAGGCAAGTCCACATCCACCTCTCCCGAGACGAGCTTGTCGATGTTGTCCAGGCGCGCAGTGCGCTGGGTATTGCTTATCTCGATGCGCATTTGAATGGCACCTTGGGCGCTGAGCGCATTGACGATATTATTTTCATCGCCTGAAATCGTATCCGATCCGATGAGGTTTTCCTTCACGGTGGCGACAGCGGCCGGATCCTTGGACTTGAGCGCATCGCGCAGGGCGATGAGGTCATTGATAAACGTGGCTATATCGTTGTTGGTCTGGGTGGTCGAACCGGGAGCGATCGAGGAATTCTCGGAAAGGGGGATTGTGACCTGGCTGGCATTGCCGGCATAAGTCACCGACGCAATGTCCCCCGTGGGAGGCGTGCGCGTGTAGGCGGGGCTCGACAGATTGGTGCCTGCGAAAAGGTAGTTGTTCCCGAGTTTCGTATTCGCAAGTTGGGTACCCTGCTCGATGAGCTGGTTTACCTCCTCGGCATAGGCATCGTAGGTCTCCGTCGTGATCGAGCCCGTGCTGAGAGTCGCGATCTCACCCGCCCTGTCCGAGATCTTGTTGATCGAAGTCAAGGCGGAGTAAGTGGCGTTGGAGAGATCGAGCGCGTAGGCGGCGTTGGTTTTGAACTGGGTGAGCTGGCTTTTCTCCGACTTCAGGGATAACACACGGCCCATGGCGGCGGGATCGTCCTCGGGCTGGAAGATGCGCTGCCCCGTGGACACCTGGGTCTGCAATTTCGCCTGCCGGGCACTTAGATCAGAGATGCGTTGAATCATCTGATCGCTGTTACTATTGGTGGGAACACGCATTGTGGGAAGCGGTTATAAGTTTAGCGGGAACAATCAAGCTCCCAGATTCACGACGGTTTTCATGAGTTCGTCCAGAATTGCGATAATGCGGGACGATCCCTGGAAGGCCCGCTGGTACTTCATGAGATCGGCCATCTCCTCGTCGAGAGAGACGCCGCTGATGCTATCGCGCTGCGTACGCACCAATTTCTCGATGCTCTGCTGATCGGTGAGTCGCGAATTGATGCCTGAAAGCGTCTGGCCAAGATTGGTGACCGACTTGAGGAAATGCTGGCTGAGCGTGCCGTCGATAAGATCGGCGGGCGATCCCGACGTGGAGAAGATCCTGCTGGCTATGGCAGCGACGGCATTGGGAATGGTTGTGTCTCCCGTGGCGCCGCCGGAGGTGAGGTCGGGCTCGAGATTCGCGGCGGTGATGGTCGAGGTCCGCTCGATGGTTTTCGCAGTGACGCCTGTGGCGACAAAGAAATCCGTGCCCGTGCCCGATGGATTATAAGCCGCATTGACGGATGTGACGAGCTGAGCGGCGAGTGCGTCGTTTTCGTCACGCATATCCTGAACTGTATCGAAGGTATCCATCGCCCCCTTGATGGAGCCGCTGACGATATCGAGCGTTGCCGTCGCGCCTACGGCGGCACCCGGGATATTGCTCGCTGTGACCAGCGAAGCTCCGGAAGCGTCGGTGGAAGCGGCAAGCGTGGCGCTGGCCGCCCGGCTCACGAGAAGAACCTCCGCACCCATCCCATCCTTGGTATAGATCTCGATCTGCCCGGCGGAACCCGGCTGATCGCGAACTTCAAAATTCATCTTTGCCGCAAGCTCCTCCAGCTTTGCCTGCCGGGAATCCCGCAGGTCGACGGCCCCGCCGGGAGAATTGACTTCGAAACGGCTGATCTGGAGGTTCAACGCAGCGATCGATTGAAGCATCGAATTAACTGACTGCGTATCGGTGCTTACCTGCGTCGTCATATCGCTCTGAACCTGCGTGAGCCGGGTATCCGTGAGCTGAAGACCGTCGGTGAGGATATCCGCCTTCTGAAGCAAGG
>JBAZHQ010000025.1:21667-23924 GCA_041652235.1 Opitutaceae bacterium
GAAGCAAGGTCTGGCGCTCTCCCATGTCGGTGGGTTTTGCGGCGAGGCTTTGGAAGGAATCGAAAAAGTCAGTGAGCTGCGCGGCGATGCCCTGCGATCCGCCGCCCGAAGCGGAAGTGTCGGACGCCTGATTGATACTTTCGCCGAGGGCCGCCTGTGCCTTTTGAAGGCCCTTTTGCGCGGTGGTGTATTGCGCTGTCAGTCCAAGTTCGCGGGTCACTTGATAATCGAGCAAGGTGTCGCGAAGCTGCTGAACGCCTATCGCCTCGAGGCCCATGCTCTGGGGTCCCGTCGTCGTCTGAACCGTGCCGCGATCTCCGAGAAGCACGCGCTGCCGCGCATAGCTCGCATTGTTGACGTTCGCGAGATTACGGCCGGCCGTCTCAATGCACTGTGACTGGGCATTGAGCGCTTTAACGCTGAGGTTAAGACTGTCGAAGAGACCGGACATGGCGTGAAGTTGTAAGGTTTTAGCCGCTGGCTACGCCTATTGTGCTGAGTATCACGTTCTCTTTCATCCGACCGCCTGCAGGGAGCTGGGGACGGAGGCGGCGGGAGCCGTGACGCTGATCTGGCCGCGCGGCGAGTAGGTCTTGGTGAACGACTCGGGGCGCAGCGTACGAAGGGTTTCCTGGTGTATTTCGATCGCCTTCTGGAGAAGCAGCGTGTTCTGCCTGACTCCGCGGCGCGCGCGGTGCACGAGAAGGTTCACCTCGGCGATAAGCGCCTCAAGCATCGGGCGCACTTCGACAGGGAAGCAGTCCAGAAGCGACCGGAGCGTGGAGTTGGGCGAGCGCCCCTGGGAAAGGGCGAACTCCCGGACGATCTCCTCGCGGCGAAGCCGCTTTGCTGCGGCGGCGCGCGCCTGTTCTTCGATGGACGAGACTGTGGAGAGCACCTTCATGGCGTCGCGACGAAACAGGGCGCCTTGCTGCTCCTCAAAAAGGCACAGTAGACCGCCGTATTCCTGCAATTCGTCGCGAAGACTGTGTGCAATAATTTCCCAAGAGTTATTCATGTGTGTTCACTTTCCCGGCGTTATAGACTGCGGCCGCTTTTGCGGACGTAACTGCGCCTTTGGGCGTTAATTGTTTTTCAAGAATTTTGGAAAGACCCAAGCCGCCTCCCTGCGAAAGACTGTTGGCAAGCACGTCGGTAACGAGGTAACCGTAGACCCCACCGCCGCCTCCTCCTCCCGTTTCCTTTCCGCCAAGGGCTCCACCCGACATCATCGGTTCGATTGCCGGAGAGAGTAGCTGGCGCAAAATGATAGCCTCAAACTGCTTCGCGGCGGCACCTGCCTGCTTTTTAAGCTGCACGTTGACCGTGGACTCGGCTGCAGGATTGCTCCCGGCCTTGTCCGCATTCAACTCCACAGCAAAGAGCCTGCGGGCATCGGCGGCGGTGTTGATGGAAGAAACGTTCATGGAATCAGTTGATGATGAGCTCCGCCTGGAGGGCGCCTGCTCGTTTCAACGCCTGAAAGATCGCCATCATGTCGCGTGTACTCACGCCGAGAGCGTTAAGCGCCGCGGCAAGACGCTCGACGGAGGCTGTCTCGCCTACGATGGTGAAGCCGCCCTTGACCTCGTTGACGGCGGTCTGAGTGCTGGGCACCGCCATGGTCTGGCCATTGCTGAACGCGTTGGGCTGGCTGACTCCGATATTGGATGAAATTGAAATGGTGAGGGCGCCGTGGCTGATAGCCACCTGTGAAAGTCGCACGCTCGAGGTGGCAACGATAGTGCCGGTGCGCTCGTTGATGATGACGCGCGCTTCCGTGTCGGGATTGACTTCGAGCTGGCCCAGGCTGGCGATGAAGGCTACTTCGCGGCCCTGGAAGGAAGCGGGCACCTTGACATCGACCGTCGCGGCATCGCGTGGATTGCAGATGCCCGGCCACACCGTATTAATGGCGCTGGCGAGGCGGGAGGCGGAGGTAAAATCGGGATTGTGCAGCTGCAGTGCGAGATTGCCCTGGCAAACGAACTGCGCGGGGATTTCACGCTCGACGATGGCTCCGTTGCTGATGATGCCCACGGTGGGATGGTTCTTCTGCACGGAAGCTCCTCCCGGGCCACCGGAGCCGCCAAGGAAACCACCGATCGCGATCGGGCCCTGTGCCACCGCATAAACGCGACCGTCGGCTCCAAGCATGGGAGTCTGGATCAGCACGCCGCCCTGAAGGGTTTTGGCATCGCCAAGGGATGCAACCATCACGTCGATGCGACTTCCAGGCTTGAGGAAAGCATTGATA
>JBAZHQ010000026.1:0-23587 GCA_041652235.1 Opitutaceae bacterium
CAATAGGCGCCGGTTTTTGCGACTCGGTCCTTGAACTGCTGGGAAAGCGTGCCCGGGCGCATGGGCCCGATTTTCCCGAGCGCGGTCTTCGTCAGGTCCAGTTGCTTTTGCCACTCGGCGAGCTGGGCGTCATCCATGGTGGCCGACCCTAAGCCGAGATGGTTGCGGGTCAATCTTCCACCCCCGAAAAAGTGCGTTTTCGAGTGAAAAAACATCGTTTTTGCTTGAATAATAGCATATGTGTGCTATTCGCAATGAAATATGCAACTTTGGCTTCTGTGATGGTCTCTGGCTGTGCAACTGCGTCCGGCTTTCAGCCGCGCCCGCACTTTCTTCTGGCTGTGCGTCGCGCTCGCATCCCTGAGCGTCCGTTCCGATATGGCCGGAGGGGTTTCCAGCTGTGTGCGGGCCCTCGGACTGAAAGCCGGCACTTATGAACGCCTGCTCGCCTTTTTTCACAGCTCTGCCTTATGCCCCGACCATCTGGCCCGCATCTGGACCGCCCTGGTCCTACGGGTTCATCCCGGCGTCCACCGCGTCGGCGGTTCTTTGGTCGTGCTCGCCGACGGACTCAAAAAATCCAAGTGCGGGCGCAAGATGCCAGGTGCCAAACTCCTGCACCAGGTTTCGGACCAGAACACCAAGCCCGAGTACATCATGGGACATTCCTGCCAGGCCCTCGCCTTGTTATGCCGCGTCGCGGGCTCCTTTCAAGCCGTGCCCCTGTGCGCCCGCATTCACGAAGGCCTGGTCTTTTCCAACCGCGACCGGCGCACCCTGCTTCTCTCCACCAATCTTCATCTTTCCGCCCAGGACATCGTCGCCACCTACGCCTTGCGCTTCAAAATCGAGCTCAGCTTCAAGCACGCCCTCCACCAAGTCGGCGCCTGATCCTATCGCTTCTGGATGCGCGCCATGCTTCCCCTGCGTCGCGGCTCCGGCGATCAATTCCTTCATCGCCACACCGACTCCTACCGTTACGCCGTCCGTAGAAAGCTCACCTCCTATCACCGCTACATCCAGGTCTCAGGGTCTCCGCCACCAGCGGACTAACAGCAACTCGGCCACGAGCCGGGTGTGGAGCGCGATCATGCGCATATTATCGCGAAAGTAATGAAAATGAGACACCCCGCCCTGTTCCGCCGAAACGTACCGGCACTCCGCCGGAACATTGGTCGTCGGCACTCCAGCCCAAGCCATGCGCACCGCCACCTCCGGGTCGAAATCGTAGCGCCGCCCCCAACGGGTGCCGTGCATGGCGGCCACGAGCGGACGCAGGGGATAAACGCGAAAACCGAACAAAGGGTCCCTTACCTTTGGCCCGCACAACTCAAGCCAGACCATCAGAACGCTCAGTTTGCGTCCATAGAGCCTCAATTTCGGCGCCTCGGAACCAAACACCGGCAAGCCCGCAATCATGCTTGACGGATTCTCCATAGAGAGCGCCATGAAGTCGGAGATCCGATCGCAGGGATGCTGTCCGTCCGCATCCAACACCAGGGCGTGAGTGAAGCCCTGCGCCAAAGCTTGCTCCGCACCTGTCAGCACGGCGGCGCCTTTGCCTCCGTTTTGCTCGCGCTTTAATATCCACAGCCCGGGTTCCCGTTCCGCCAGCCTGCCGATTTCCTCGATGCTCCCATCGCTGCTTCCGTCGTCAACCACCCACACAGGCCTCCAGGCTTCCAGAGCATCCCGCACTGTCCCCAACAACCTGCCCCCAGGATTATAGCTCGGTATCAGAACAATATGAGATTGGGAGGAAAGCATGAATGCGCAGTTGGTAGTTGGCTTTCAATCCGGCTGCCAACTCTGTTTTTCAAGCTATTATCGAAGGCGCTCCCTAAGGCCTGCCTTCATCCGGTTCTCAACAGCGGCCGTCAATTCCTTGGCACTGCGCCCGGGGGAATATTCGAAGCGTTGGTCGAGGCATATTTCCAAGCTCGCAGGCAACTGCGTCGGAGGAAGCCACCAGGCTCTTCCCCTGGGAACAAAACCCTCGCTGGCACGGATCAATATCACCTGAACCGAAGCTTTAGCCCGCTCAGCTACCAAGGCGAAACCCGGCCTCAGCGGTGAGAGAACTTCTCCGCTGCCAGTGCGAGTGCCCTCGGGGAAAACCAGGAGCGAAGAGCCCGAGGAGAGCATTTTTTCAGATCGATGAACTAGATCTAAAAAAATATCTCCAGGCACATCCCCCGCCATATTCGCCGCAAGCCCAATTGCGGGATTGCGCATCAGACGCGATTTCATGATGCAAAAGGCGTCCGGAATCTTCGCCAAAAGGACCGTGGCATCCACAAGGCTGGGGTGATTGGCCACGTAAATCGCATCGTCAGGCAAACGCCCGTCGAAACCCATCCAAGTCACCCTAACGACGCCGCTGAGACGGAACCAGAACAACCACCAGCCGAAAAGCCTCCGTATGATCGCACGAACCAAGGACGCCCGGTGTGCGCGATTCGGATACGCCAGGAGCAGCAGGCAGCCAAGGTTCAGCACGAGTCCGAACACGGCGAACCAGACCCAGGACATGTAATAGAGGAAGATATACCAAGCCCGGATCATCTTTTCCGCCTTTCATTGCAGACATCCTCTTCCACCGAGTTTAGCGGGACGAAATTGAACCAAACATAGGGGTTCTGCCTCAACACTTCCTCGACCAAGCGGAGAAAAGCCTGGAAATGCTCTCGCGCCCTCGCAAGCGCCTGCGCCCTATCCTCCCCCTCGATCAACTCAAACCGCGGCGAGGAGTGCACGATGGAATGCCCGGCGGCACTGCTCGTGCCGACGCTCAAAAGCACGGGACGACAAAACAAAATGGCCAGATGATAAATCGTGAAGGGGAATCGGCGATTTTTCCCTAAAAACATAAACACCTCTGAACGGGAACTATGCTCCAAGCGGTCGCACTGCATGGCGATCGCATACTCGGTGGACGCCGCATCCTTTAGGGCAAACAACACGTCGCCCGGATCGTTCACCCAGATAAATTTCACGAAGCGCCCAAACCGCGACTCGATCTCCTCGGTGTCATGCGAATTTTCCACGCGCTGGCGCACAAGAAACACCTGTCGCTGGTGCATGCTGCCAATCTGAACACCCAACATGTCGGACACTCCCACATGCATGCTGCCCAGCAACACCGCACCGCCGTGCTCCATCCATTCGCGGCAATCGTCTGACCCAGGAGCATAGCGACAGGGGATATCACGCCCATTCGCAATGCGCAGTTTGAGCATCAGGGCCTCCTCAAAGGCGAAAAAGTGACGGAAAATATCCAAGAGCCCCACGCGTCTTCCAAGCATGATTTCCAAATAGGCGCGGGAATGCGCACGCTGGGCCGGCATTCCGGCCATGGCGATGGCGGTTCCAATGGCACGTAAGGGTTTATAGAGCCATTCGGGAGCCACTTTGTCCGTCACACGCAAGAATCGATACCCCCAGCTAGGCCCGGGATTGCGCCGGTTCTTTGTCTCCGCTTTCGCCTTATCCCGGCCTAAAATCGTCTGCCCGGTCTTATTGATGGGCAATTCCGCACACGAGCGAAGTGGATCGGCAGAATTCACAAGGATAGGGGTTTCCATGCTGGACGCAGATGACTTGAGATACTATTCCGCCCTCGGGATTCAAGCTCCTTGTCTGCAACATCGCAGCGACGCCGCTTAGGGCTTGCCTGATTCCTGCACGACAAACTAGCTAACAAGGCATATTTGCATGGAAGACCAACTTAAATCCCGTCTCAAACACCTGATTGTCGAAACTCTCCACTTGGATGACAGAACCCCGGAGGAAATTTCGGACAACGAACAACTCATGGGGTCCGGTTTGGCATTGGATTCGATTGATGCCTTGGAATTGGTTTTCAAGATAGAGAAGGAATTCGGCATCAAGATCAAAAGCAGCGAGGAGTCCAAACAGGCTCTCGCGAGTTTGGATAGCTTGGCCGCCTTCATCCGCGAGCGCGCGGATCCAAAGCGAATCTCTGGCTGAGGCCGCGCTCCGTCCATGAACGTCCAATGCGCCGCTTCTTCAGTCAGCGTCCAAGCCTGCGCTTGCCTCACCTCATTCGGAGACGAAAAAGCTTCTCTCGCCGCCCTTCTGCGAGGGGAAAAGGCACTCAAGCTCACTCCTGTGCGAGGCGTGGAGGGAGGCGATTTTGTGCCACTGGCCCTTCTCCCGGGGCGTGCCTTGGATGAAACTCTGGAGCCGCAGTGGTTCTCTCCCGTGGCACAGATGCTTCAGCCGGTGCAGGATCGCCGCTGGGGCACGCCTGAATATCCCATTTTCATTACGAGCAGTAATTTTGGTGCCAGCGGCCTCTATGCCTTTCGTCGCAGCGCCAACACAGCCTTTCTTGCATACGGATCCACCAAGGCCTGCGTGAACTGGCTGCGCCTCCGTCTTGGCTGGGGAGAAAACATCACGGTTTTATCCCATGCCTGCGTCTCGGCCCACGTAGGACTTCTTCAGGCCTCGCGCGCCCTGAATGCCGGGTTCGCCAAACAGGCCCTCGTTTTCTCCTTCGACTTTCTCAGTCCCTTTGTCGCCGGGGGTTTCCATGCCCTCAAGATCCTGAATAATGATTTTCCCGCTCCTTATCAGGCTAGGGAAACAGGATCCATCGCACTGGGAGATGGTGCCGCCTACGCTGTCCTGACGAAGGAGCCGGCAGATTTCCGGATCGAAATCCAGGCGCTCTACAACGAGATGTTTCACTTCACGGCCAATCAGCCCGATGGCTTAGGCTTCAGAAGTCTTCTCACACCCGTCGCCCAATGCTGTGCCGGCCGGCGCCTTTGGATCAAGGGCCATGGAACCGGCACCTTGGACGCAGGCCGACTTGAGGCCGGCACTCTGGCTTCGATCTTTCCAGGCTCTCCCCTGGTCGGTTGGAAGGGAAGCCTGGGCCATACGCTCGGCAGTTGCGGTCTCGTGGAGCTAAGCATCGCCATGGAGTCGATCCGCTCGGGTTTCTCTCCTGGCACCGTGGGAACGAGCGGTCCCACGTTCTCACCGGAGGTCGCCACCGCGCCGTTCGACAACCGCGGTTTCGACGGGCTCCTCTGTCTCAGCAATGCCTTCGGTGGCGCCCATGCAGCATTTCTCCTTTGCCATGCATAAGCTATTCATCAAGGCTCTCCATACAGAGGACCCGGGCAGGGAGGAGCCCGCCGCAACCCGTGATCGTCTCAAGGCGTTCTTTCCCCCGGGCTCGGTGAGACGCATGACTCAGCTGGGGCTTATGGTTGGCTACTCTCTTGAGAAAATCGGCGGGCTTTCCTGTGAACCCATGGTCTACGCATCCATATTCGGAGAGGGTCGCTCCCTAGAGGCATACCTCGACAGTTTCCCCGATGCCAGCCCCACCCTCTTTCAGACAGACATCCATCCCAGCGGAGCACAACAGGGGCTCATCGCCCGCAAACAACCCGTCACAACTTTTATTCCCCTATCCGGCGGCCCGCACCTCGCAGGCCAGGCGCTCATCAATGCCCTGCTCTGCCCGGAACCAACCGTCATGCTTTGCGGTGGCGATGAAAAAGGGACTTGGCTGAGCGAACACGGCGCGGCGAGCGATGTGGGCTTCGCCTTCGCCCTTGCGCTGGAACATGCGGCCTCTCCCGGCCAGCTAGGATGTCTTAAATTGACCCGAAATTCCCGAGAAGAAGGAGGCCTCGACCTCCACGACTTTTTCCAACATCTGCATTCCCATTCCCCATACTCCGGTCCCGCCGCCCCTGGCTGGGACTTGGAGATTTCCTGGCTTTAAACTCTCCCGCCATGCGGATCACCCTCGTTCATCCGGCAGGCTTCAACTCTGTCCCTGGGCAGCCAGACTTCACGGTCCTGGCAAACCGGATGGCTCCCATCGGCATTCTCTGCCTGGCGGCCTGGCTGGAAAAACATGGGCATCCCACTGCTGTGCATGACTGCCTGGGACCCCGCGCCCCGGCCGGAATCGAAGCCAATGTGGAGATCATCCTCGCAAGCAAACCTGACTTGGTCGGTATCTCCTCCACAACCTGCGCCTTTATGGAGGGCGCTGATATCGCCGCCTCTCTTAAGCGCAGAAATCCCGCCCTGCGCATCATTTTCGGCAATGCCCACGTCTCCGCAATCGGCGCCGACCTGCTCCGCTACTTTCCGGAAATCGATTATCTCTGCATGGGCGAGGGGGAAGGCCCTTTGCTCGATCTCGCCGAGGGCAAATCCCCCGCTGACATTCCCAATCTGGTGTACCGGGACGGGGATAAAATCTGCACCAATCCCCGACGCTCCCGCATCCTTAACCTCGACGACCTTCCCTTCCCCTCCTACGAGAAGCTTCCTGGCTTCCCGCGAGAATACTATCTGCCGCTCTTCTCCTATGTGAAACGCTGGGGCGCCACGATGATCACGTCGCGAGGTTGCCCTTACACCTGCTCTTTTTGCGACCGCACTGTGTTCGAACGTCTCCATAAGGCGAACTCTGCCGAATACGTCTATGAACACATGCGCCACCTGCGGGACCATTTCAGCGTCCATCACATCAATTTCTACGACGACCTTTTCACTGCGAATGCCCAGCGTGTGGACGCACTTTGCACCCGCCTGATTAAGCACCCTCTCGGCATGGGCTTTAATTGCGCGATCCGCACCGGCCACACTTCCCTGGAAATGCTGCATTCCCTCAAACGTGCAGGCTGTCTCATGGTCTCTCTGGGCATCGAATCTGCAGACCCGGAGATGATGCGCCGCCACAAGGCAGGAGTCACTCTTGAGGATGTCCGCCGCACCGTGATGCAAATCCACCAGGCCGGTCTCCGCGCAAAGGGGCTCTTCATCTTCGGTCTGCCAGGTGAAACCCCCTCCACCATTAGAGCCACCAGCGATTTTATCCTCTCCCTGGGCCTCGATGAGATGAACATGACGAAGTTCAGCCCGCTCTATGGCGCCCCTATATGGAACGAATGCGCCTCTGGGCGCTCAGGGGAGATGATTGAGGACTGGCGCCTGATGAATTGCCTTAATTTCGTCTTCAAACCCGAGGGCTTTTCATCCCGCGAAGAAATGGACGCCATCTACAACTGGCATGTGCGTCGCTTCTACCATAGCAAGGGCTATCATCGGCTCTTCGCGCGCCGAATATGGGAGCATCGATGGAGTCTGTGGCACCTGCTCCGCCATGTTCCGCGCACAATTCAAGCAGCAAGATACTTTAGCAAGAATCGCCGTCAGCTTGAGTCCCAGCGCAGACATTTTCCGCCACACTCCCGCCAACCTTGCGGCCTGAGTGCGCAACTGGGGAAGGATCTCATGCACGACGGAGCCAATCACCCGGCTCCGACATCCCCCTAGCCTTCCCCATGTCAACCGCGGATCAAAATCTGTTCCTTCGCATCGAGGGCTTGCACAAGACCTACAAGGGAGCATCCCGCCCTGCTCTTGCCGGGGTCAACCTCTCCATATCTCGAGGCGCGTTCTTCGGCCTCCTTGGCCCCAATGGAGCCGGCAAAACAACCTTGATCTCCATCCTCTGCGGCCTGCTCAAGGCGGATTCAGGCACGATCCACGTCGACGGGCTGTCCCACACCCGCGCCTCCGCCGATGTCCGCCGTCTCATCGGACTTGTCCCCCAGGAGATCGCCCTCTACCCGACTCTCACCGCGAGAGAGAATCTTTTCTTCTTTGGACGCATGTTCGGCATTCCCCGGCGCGCGCTTCCGAGCCTGATCGACGAATGGCTCGAAAAGCTCGGCCTGCTTTCGGCGGCCGACCAACGCTTCTCCTTTTTCTCCGGCGGCATGAAACGTCGATGCAATCTCATCGCAGGCGTTCTCCATCGCCCCTCCCTCCTTATCCTCGATGAACCCACTGCCGGTGTGGATCCCCAGTCCCGCCTGCTCATCTACGAGTGTCTTCGCGATCTCAATCGCTCCGGAACCACGATTCTTTACACGACCCACTACCTCAAGGAGGCCGAAGAACTCTGCTCCTCCCTCTCGATTCTGGATGCCGGACGCATCATGTCGGAGGGCAGCCCTGCTGACCTCGTCGCGTCCTGCGTAGGTGCGAGAAACCTCGATGACGTGTTTTTCCACCTGACAGGCCACGCGCTCAGGGACTGAGCCTCCCCTTTTCAATGAACGATGTAAGCCTCGACTTCCTGCACCGTCAGACCACCCACTGCGAGAGCGGTGCTACGGCGAATCTTCTTCGGTACCATGGCATGGATATTTCAGAACCCATTACCTTTGGAATCGGTGGCGGCCTTTTCTTCGGCTACTTCCCTTTCCTGAGGATGGCCCATATCCGCGTCACCACCTTCCGCAAGGCCCCGGGTGCGATCTTTCCAAATGCCATGAAGCGCCTCGGCGTCGCCCATTCGATCGCCACTTTCTTCAGCCGCACAAACGCCAGGAGCAAACTCGACCAGCTCCTGGACCAGAGCACGCCGGTCGGATGCCAGGTCGGCTTTTTCTGGCTTCCCTACGTGCCCCGCGCCATGCGATCGCATTTCAACGCTCACAACATCGTCATCTATGGGCGCCGCGGATCCGATTACCTCGTCAGCGAACCGGGCCTGCAGGATGTGCAGATCCTCCACGCAGCTGACCTCGAACGAGCTCGCTTCGCCAGGGGAGGCATGAATCCTCGCGGGAAGATGTTTTGGCTTCGCGAAGACCGCTCGACAAAGACCATCGACTTGCGGCGCCCGATAAGGGAGGGAATCCTCGACACCTGCCACTCGATGCTCGACATCCCCATCCCTCTCCTCGGCATCAAGGGCATCCGCCGCCTCGCTCGCGACCTCTTGAAATGGGGAGCGAAGCTCCCGATTGCGGAAACCCGCGACAACGTGAACCAAATCGTGATCATGCAGGAAGTAGTCGGCTCCGGAGGCGCCGGTTTCCGCTTTATGTACGCCGCTTTTCTGCAGCAGGCATCGGAGATTCTCGCAAACCCGGCTCTCGCCGAGGCCTCCCGCCAGATGACAGCCATAGGAGATAAGTGGCGCGAATTCGCCCTGGCCGCCACCCGCTTCGTCAAGGACCGCCAGCACGACGGAGAGAATCTAGCCCTCCTCTCTTCGATGCTCATGAACCTCGCCGACCGTGAGAAAGCTCTTTTCCTTCAACTACGGCCCATCGCCCGCGCCCTATGAAAAAAGAGGATGTCCCCCAGGATGCCGGCCCGGAAAGCGAGGTTCGCCGCCTGATTTGGGCGCTCGATGAGAACGGCCGCTATGTCACGGTGCCCAGCATCGGCTGGGATCCCTCCAACACGGGTTTCATCAAATACTGGGACTTTCTCCGCGGACTCATTCGCGATGCCCGGCGCGCTGTCGAGCAAGGCGAGAAAAGCCCTCTCCACTATTGGATGACCGTTAACATTCTCGATGAGCGCATGCTCGCCGATTACATGGGGCTTTGGACCTGGCAGGTGCGCCGTCTCATTCGTCCCTCCGTCTTCGCCCGCCTCTCCCCAGCGATTCTCGAGCGCTATGCCGCGATTTTCCGGATTCAAGCGGACGAACTGCGTCGTCTCCCCGAAACCGATCCCAGAGATCTTCCGTCTTTTCCCCTCCCCGATTTCAAGGCATGAATCGCATCCCCGCACTTCTGGCAAAGGAACTCCGCGTGTTGCTCCGCGACCGAGGGGGGCTGCTCGTCACGTTTCTCATGCCGCTCGCGGTGCTGCTCATCGTAACCCTCGTGCAGGATGGCGCATTTAAAAAACTCTCCCGCGTCTCCACTTCGATCGTCATCGTCGACGAGGATAATAGCGCGCTCTCCCGATCGCTGGCCGCCGACCTGGCCTCTGTCGAAGGAATAACGCTGCACTCTTCCGCCAAGGGCGCTGCATTCGATCGCAAAGTCGCGAGGGAAGCCCTGAGCTCAGGTTCCTGCCAGGCCCTGGTCATTCTTCCCAAGGGTCTCCAGGTGGAGGCCTCGAAAGCCGCCCGCAGATGGGCGGATCACGCCTTCTTGGCGCCAGAATTCCGCCGCGCGGCGCCGCTCAACACTTCGCTCCGGATTGAATGCAGTTTCGATTCCAGTGTCGCCGCCCCCCACCGAAGCCTGATTCTCCTGTCCCTGGAGCGTATCGCCCAGGGTCGCGAATTCGAAATGCTCATGAAAGAGTGGAGCCGGGCTCTCCCCCAGCACATGGGAGGGAAAGCCGTGGAGTCTTCCCCCTCGGAGGCTGAGTTCACCGAGCCGGAATACTCCCCCGGCCTGGTCATCGCCGTATCGCGCCCGTCCTCTGCAAACGACGGAACCGCCTCGCAGGAATCGACGCTGTTGCCGGACATGCTCCGCTTCAATGTTCCGGCCTATTCCGTGTTCGCGATGTTCTTCATAGTCATCCCCGTCTCTACGTGCCTGCTGAGGGAACGCCACGACGGCACGCTGACCCGCCTGCTTACGATGCCGGTCGCGCCAGCCGCCCTGATCGCGGCGAAGCTTCTGCTCTTTCAGTGCGTGGCGCTTCTGCAGTTCGGCCTCATGCTCGTCGCCGGGAAATGGATACTCCCCGCCCTCGGAACGGGCGCCTTCGATTTCTCCGCGTCACCGCTCCTGTTGCTGGGGCTCACCCTGTGCACGGGTTTCGCGGCGGTGGGCGTCGCCCTGGCAATCGCCGCCTCGGCATCCAGCCACGAACAGGCAAGCATGACGGGCGCCACCGTGGTCGTGATCCTCGCCGCCCTCGGGGGTGTCATGGTTCCTGTCGCCTACATGCCGCCGGTCATGAGGCTGATCAGCGGCTTCACCCCCTTGAACTGGGCGGTGACGGCCTATCAGGACGCCTTCATCCGCGGCGCAGGCTTCGCCTCCCTCGCCCCGCGCATGGCTCTGCTGTGCGCCCTCGGATTCATCGGAACTGCCTCGGCCTGGAGCCGCCTTTTCAAAAGGGCCTGACCCGACCCGCTCAAACGACGCTGAGCAGCATGTAGGCGATGCTAAACCGACCGCTCTCGGGAATGAAGCACAACAACTTCTGCCCGGAACGAAGCCGCCCGCTCGCCGCCAATTCCTCCAGAATGATGTAGATGCTGGCGCTTCCTGTGTTTCCCTTGGTGTACAGATTCGTGAACCAGCGCTCCTGGGGGATTCCAAATCCGATGGCCTGCATCGCTTCGTCCAAGCGCCCGCGAAAATAATCGCTGCTGAAATGAGGCACAAACCAATCTACCTCTTCCGTCTTCATGGGATGCTTCTTAAGCACCCGCTCAAGCGCTCGATTCACCGCCGTCGGGATGATCTCCCGGTTGAGCAACTCGACGTCTTGGCGAACAGCAAAGGGATTGCCTTCCATGCTACCCTCCTGTGCAAGCGTCCGCCATCCCGTCACGCTGCCGTCCGCCTCCTTGCGTCCCCCGATGTACATGCAAATGGGCAGCTCGTTCGCGAAACTGAGCATTTCAAGCCACTCAAAGCGAAGATTCACCGCCCCTTCCCTCGGCCTTGCCTCCACGAGCGCCGCGCCAGCCCCGTCACTGAGCATCCAACGCAGGAAATCGGCATCGAATCCCAAGGCAGGCTTGTCCTCCAGATTGATCCCCGGATTCAGAGAGGGATTATTAAAGAAGCCCGCACGAATCAGGCTGCTCGCCAGTTCCGAGCCGGTCGCGACAGCGGAACGCACCTGACCCGACGCCACCGCCATAAGGGCATAGCGAAGCGCCACCATTCCTGACAGGCAGATTCCCTGCATGCTGGCCGTCTCAAGCGGGGGAATCCCAAGATTCCCGTGCACCAGATTCGCATGACCTGGGTTCATCAGGTCCGGGCTCGTCGTCCCGCACGCGAGACACTCCAAGCTGTTCAGATCGAAACCTCCTGCCGCCAGCTTCTTCACCGCTTCCGCCGTCAGTTGCACGTTCGTATGGGTCTGTCTCCCGGTCTCAGGATCGATAGCGTAGTGGCGCAGCCGGATACGGTTGTTTCGGAGAATGATGGCGCGGGTCCGGCTCGGAACCCCGTGGATTCGGCCGAGCACATCTTCAATGCGTTCGTTCGTGACCGCCTCATTGGGCAGAAACGAGGATAATTGCGTGATAAAGGCGGGCATTAGGGCTTCCTCAGATGGGCGTGGGCACGATGCACCAACGCGGCATAGGCTCCATAGAATTCGGGTTCCGGCATCCGCGTGGGCACCACTGCATTGCTAAAGGTGTAGTAATCCAGGTTATGGTTGGTGATCCGGTCCCGCATCTGCCGGTGCAGTGCCGTCCCCGGCATCGGTGTGAGAATGCTCGGGATCGGCAGATCCACGCCGGTCTCGCGAATATAGTCGTCCAGCCTGCTGAAGTCCTCCGCGCTGTAATCCGGATTCACTATAAAATCCCCCACCACCATCACCCCGATATCCTTCAGGATGGCGATCGCCTTTCGGTTCTGTTCCGTGCTGCTGCGCTTGTTCATCCGCCTGAGCCGCTCATCGTCGATCTCCTCAAGACCAATGATCGCCGCCGCCAGCCCGGCTGCCTTCCATTCCTTCATCAGCCCGGGCTGATTTACCACTGTGTCTGCACGCACATCCACCAGATATTTTCTCCGGAGTCCCTTCTCGGCCAGTTCGCGGCAGAGCAGCGCGGCCTGCTCAGGGCGCCCAAAAGTGTTTGCGTCCACAAGTCGGACATAGGGTGTATCCAAACTTTCTATATCCCGGGCCACCGCCTCCGGGCTTCGCACAAGATAACGTCCGGAGGTCAGGTTGGGTATTGCGCAAAAGCTGCAGGCATGAGTGCAGCCCATCGCCGAGACGACAAAGCCGATTCGGGCCTTCGTTCCCGCCATGACATAGTGGTCTCTGTACTTGTTCACCAAGTCGTAGCGCGGCGGCCTGCCTTCGCCGAGATCCTCCTGCGAGAAGGGCCGCCGTCTCCACTCCAGCGCCCTCCCCGGCTCCCTCACTCGCGCCATCCACGGGATCTCCGGCTGCTCCCCGCGCTCAAGCGCCTGCACCAGCCGGGAGAATCCGGCGCTGCCCAACCCGATGGAGACCCAGTCAACCCCCGGCTTGTTGAAATATTCCGGATCGTTGCTCGCATGGTGGCCGCCCACGACAACATGACGAACCCCCAGGTTTTTCGCCTGGCCCGCGATCGCCAGCATCCCGTTCGCCTCGCAAGTCATCCCCGTGATGCCCACCAGGTCGGGTGCAAAATTCCTCAACCGATCGCCCAGCGCCTCCGGCTCCACTTTCAGATCGAGAATATCTACCTCATGCCCGTCGCATTCCGCCGCCAGAGTCTCCAGACTAAGAGGCTCCCCTCGGAAAATCGCCTTGATCGTGGCAATCCCGTACTCCTCCTCGGGAATGCTTCTTCCGCAATTGGGGGGATTGATGAGGAGAATTCGCATGCCAGGACTCTAAGCTAGCAGGCTAGTTTCTCCGCTGGCACGCGCTCCCTCAGAAAACGAGCGAGATCCGACACGCTGCCGTAAGTGATCTTCGCCCCTTCGTTGCTGTTCACCCTCAGCCCAAACTCCTTCTCCAGTTGCACCGCCAACTCCAGGGAGTCGATCGAATCGAACTGAATCCCGCAATCCACCAAGGGTGCATCGTCCCGGATGTCGTCGGGCCCGACATCCTCGATCTTGAGCGTATCGATGATCAGTCGCTTCAGCTTGATAATGAGTGGGTCTGGCATGGCTTGATGGAAGTCTCCCGGCTTGGGCAATATGGGGGGCTCTGCACCGCGAAAACAAGAAGACCCCCAGAGAAAATCTGGAGGTCTTCTTGAAAGCAAGGAAGGAGACGGCTCAGCGGTCCACGCCAAAATCGAAGAAACTGTTGCCGCTGCTGCCCGCGAACCAGGTTGCCACCGCCTGACCGCCGACTTCGCCCGTGTACAAAATTACCGCATACTCACCGGGGGCCATGTTGACGCGCGGAGTGACCTGATAAATCGTAAAGCCTTTCTGTGCCCGGCTCTGATCCGCAGCTTTCTCGCTCGAACAATTAACAACGCGATCCTTATGGATGCCGGACGAGTAACTCATGTATCCGCCTCCGGTCATCACTTCGCGCGTACCGTTCTTGCGCACCGCGAAACTCGCAACGGTCAGATAACTGTCCGGCTGCGCCTGATTTGGCACGGAAACGAGGAAGGAAGGCTTGGGATTCCTCGTGCGAGTGGCGGCCGCCGTGCCGCGCAGCACGCTATAGGAAGCCATGCCTCCGAACCCCAGACCACGCGCTGCAGCACGCGCCTGCGGAGTGATGTACCGCATTGGAATCATCTCCTTGTCAGTGATCATCAGAACTTCGGATGGAGACATGAGATTCGAAGCCGCCGCAGTTTCCTTGGAAGCAGGCGTCTCGACAGCCGCGCTGCCAGCCGACGAACGTTTGATGATCACAGCGATCACGGCGGGAGAGACCTTCGCCGAAGACAGGGCGATCAGCCCGTCCGAGGACGTGTCGAATTTGGCTTCCGAGTTCTGAACGGCGGAAATGATGATGCTCTCATCCAACTTTGCTTCCGTCATTTTTATGACGTCCGAATTCGTCATGGCTGCAGCCAGGGCAGCTGCTGCCGAAATTATAAAGATACCGGCCAAAGATAGGGTGCTAAGAATTTTCACAGGGATCAACCTAACAAATCCAGGGGCGTCTGGCTATCCTAAACGAGTGTCGATCACGGTAATAATGAAACATCTGCATTACAGTGTTCCCGGTTCTCACTCCTCGATTCTATCTTCTTTGCATCCGCCCTTAAGCACCAGGCACACATTGCTTCCACCGAAACCGCTGCTGTTGTTCATCACGACATGCGGCGCTTGATGCAAAGTCTCACGGGGAAAATTCAGCCCCTCGAAGGCGGGGTCTAGTTCCTCCAAATGCGCGCAGCCCGGGATGATTCCCTCGCGGATGCTCAACGCGCAGATCGCGGTCTCCAACGCGCCCGACATGGAAAGCCCATGCCCCGTCAAGGCCTTGGTGCTGCTGATCTTCGTCTGAGCGGATTGACCATCGAAGACAGCCCTGATGGCGGAGATCTCCGACTTGTCGCCTATCTGGGTCGAGGTCGCATGAGCGTTGATATAGTCAACCGCTCCGGCAGTGCTTCCCGAATCCTTCAAGGCGCGTCGCATGGCTTCCGCCAAACCCCTGCCCTCCGGGTGCGAAATGGCCACGTTGTACCCGTCACTGGCCTGCCCCCATCCGGCGAGCTCGGCATATACAGGAACGCCGCGCTCCGAGGCGCACTCCAAATCCTCGAGGATCAAAGCCACAGCCCCGCCGGTGCCGACAAACCCATCGCGCCGCTGATCGAAAGGCCGGGAGGCCGAATTCGGATCGGGATTCACGGACAGCACCCGCATCCCGCCGAAAGGCAAAATGCTCTCCGCATGAGGTTCTTCCGCCCCCACGATCATCATCCTTTTCTGCCTTCCTAAACGGATCTCATCGAGAGCATATCCAAGGGCATGGCTCGACGAGGAACAGGCCGAAACAAAGCCGCACACCGCCCCCTGGATCTTGAAATAAGTGGCCAGGTTAAAATTCAAAGTGCCGGAAATCGAGGAGACCACTCCCATCGGATTGCCACGCTCACCCCTCGCCTGATGCATCTGGGAAAGATGCTGGTGTAGCATAAATGGAGACCCGGCCGATGCGGTGAAGAGTCCCATGTCATGATTGGACACGTCCTCCGCCCCCAGCTTCGCATCCGCTATCGCCTGTTCGCAGGCACAAAGCGCATACAAGCCGTGGGGAGGAAGAGAGCGCAGCGTTTCCGCCGTGAAGTTGTAGCCGGCGGGCCATCGCCAGTCACGCCACCCGTGAGACTCGGTCTGAAATCCCTTGACGGTTCCCAGCACTTTCGAAGCAACCCTCGGATTGCCCAGCCAGGTCACCTTCTCGAACCCATGCCGAAGCGCGCGCAGACTCGCCAGAACCGATGCCCGATCGTTGCCAATGCTGGAGATGAATCCCAAGCCCGTGATAACCGCCCTCTTCATGCCGCCACAGCCTTCGCCTTCATGTGAACGAAGACATGCAGTTCGCCAAGAGTCCGCACATGCAGGATCTCCTCGTTGGATATGCTGATTTGGAACAGATCCTCGAAGTAAAATATCATTTCCGCGATCGCGAGCGAATCATAGCCAAGATCCTCGATGAGTTTGGTCTCATCGGACCAGGAAGGAATCTGTTTCGATTTGTCCGGCAGGTGATCCGTCAACACTGCGATAAGCAGTCGCCTTAAGGATTCATCGTCGCCATTGGCGCAAAATCGGTTGAAATCCTCTGTCGCGGATGGCGGCAGGCGGCACAATTTCGCCGCAGATAGGCTCATGGGGTTTGCGGAGGCACCAGGGGATCGTTCGTTGGCTGGCAACATAGAATGATGCACTTAATGGCTGTTTGAACGGCAAAGCAAAAGCACAATTTGCTAATAAATCAGCAGATCCCCGATTCTTCTTCCTGCCGCAGGAGCCGAAGTGAGCCCAGACAAGCTTTGGTGCGAGGGCAGCAATGCATAGCATGAGACCCTAGCCCGCATTCATCACACTTTTCGTTTGCCGGACCGGTTTTGGTAGGTGGCGGGAGTTTTGGCGTAGGAAGTTGGGGTGAGGCGGCGCTGTTTCCTGGAAAACCGGCGGTGGGGCCTGTTTGACGATGATTTCCCCCTGATTTTGGGCATAGCTCCGCTCTGAGAGCAGCGGTGTTACTGCCCTCGTCTTTCTCACATTCTTGGACATACAAGAAACTAAGAACCTAAGGGCAGACCGGAAGGATTTGGAGTAGTAGGCCAATTTCTACTTTATCCGATCTTCGCTTCTTTGTGTTCAACATGTCTCGCTGGGCTTGGGTGAAACCGTTAGCATTTTTGGAGATGCAATGCTTTTGCTACCCTCGTCTTGCTTGCGGCTTTGTCTCCCAGGGCTCTTCTTGATGAACCTGAATCCATGCCGGCCTTTTTCAACAAGCCACGCCATAAGCTCGTAGGTGTCTGCCCTCCTGCACGTGGAGCCGTGCTTGCTGCCTGGCTTGCCTCAAACCCGGGTGGCGCCTGGCTGATCGTCTGCCCCGACATGCGATGCGCCGAGGCTCTGGCGGAAGACATTCCTCTGTTCACACGCCTCAATCCGAAGGCCTTGCCGCTGGAGACAATGGTCCTGCCCGAGGCAATGCCCGCCGATGCCGACATGCGCGAGGCCTTCACCGCATCGAGCGACAGGATGGCCATTCTCTCCAAACTGGGCGCCGCATCCGCGGCTGGATCAGGCGTCTCGCCTCTGGCGATCCTCACAACCCCGTCAGCGCTGCTGCAATCCGTGCCGGCAAAAGCCGAGCTTGCCCGGAGGGAATTGGTGCTACGACGCGGGGAAAATCAATCGTTCCAGGGATTGATGGATGCACTTCATCAGCTCGACTACGACTCGGAAGCCGTCTGCGAGGCCCCGGGGCAATATGCCGTGCGCGGCGGCATCATCGACGTCTATCCGGTCACCGCCGTGCAACCCTACCGCCTCGACTTCTTCGGCGATGAGATCGAGGACATCAGGACCCTGGACCCCGTGACCCAGCGCTCCGGGGACCAGGCCGAATCCATCGCCATCACCTCGACGCCCCGGGTCGCCATGACGCCCTCGCCCACCGGACTCGCGGAATACCTTCCCAATGGCATCCAGCTGGCTTTCATCGAACCCGCCGCTTTGGATTCAGCCCTGAGTTCCCTGGTCCGGGAAGCCGGCCGGGATCTGTTGAGCCCCATCCTGGAACGCGCTTCCTCGCTTCATGGGATCGGCGATCTGGACGAAGCATCGGCCCTCTTCGACGGCGAGGGCGTGCTCGAGCAAATGTGGGCAACGGAAAGCCTCGTCCATTACCGTAATTATCCATCGGATACCCTTCTTGCCCAGGAGCGGCTGCAGTTTGAAGAAATGGCGCGCGACCGTTTCCTGCGCCAACTGGCGGAATGGAAGAAGGAGGGCGCATCGGTTGTCTGCGTCACGACTCGCGAGGGGGAGGAAAAGCGCGCCCGGGAAATCCTCTCATCCTTCGCCGCATTGAAGAGGCTCAAGCCCGCCTACCTGCGCGGCACCCTCGGCGAAGGGTTTTGCGTCGAGTTGAAAAGGGATGGGAGTTCCGGCCCGGCCGCCTGTCCCGTCCCCATGCCGGGAGCGGCGCCGAATGCCGCGAGATTTATCGTCATCACGGAAACGGAGGTCTTCGGGAGGCAGCGCACTCGGCATCCATCCCGGCAGGCCCGCGCGCTTGCCCAGCGTCACCAGGTCGATCAGTTGCTCGACTTTTCGGAGCTCGTCGAAGGCGACTTCGTCGTGCACTTGCAGCACGGCATCGCCCTCTATCGCGGCCTCTCGAAAATCGAAACGCGCGACGGCATTCGCGAAACCATTTCCCTCGAATTCGACGACCACGTCATCCTTCATGTGCCCCTGCAGGAATCCCACCTGATCAACCGCTATGTGGGACTGAGCAAGATACGCCCCCAGCTCGGCAGGATCGGCTCCAATCGCTGGGAGAAAACGCGCCAGGCCGCCGAGCGCGCCACGGTCGATCTTGCCGCCGAGTTGCTTCGCATCCACGCCATGAGGGAAGCCCAACCCGGCTTCGACTTCCCGGAGGACACTGCTTGGCAGAAGGAATTCGAGGCCGCATTCCCCTTCGCGGAAACGCCCGATCAATTGCGGGCCATCGTGGAGACCAAGGGCGATATGGAGAAACGTCGGCCCATGGACAGGCTGATCTGCGGCGACGTGGGTTATGGCAAAACCGAGGTCGCCATCCGCGCCGCCTTCAAAGCCGTGCAGGGAGGGAAACAGGTTGCCGTGCTGGTGCCCACCACCGTGCTCGCCCAGCAGCATCTCAATACTTTTCGCGAACGCATGGCGGGCTATCCGATCGCGGTCGAGATGATCAGCCGCTTTCGATCAAAGGCCGAGCAGGCGAAGATCATCGCCGCAACCGCCGCTGGACAGGTGGACATTCTTATCGGCACCCACCGCCTTCTCCAGAGGGATGTCGTCTTCGCCAACCTGGGTCTGGTGGTGGTGGACGAGGAACAGCGCTTCGGCGTCAAACACAAGGAAAGCCTCAAGCGAATGCGCGCCACCGTGGATTTTCTCTCGATGAGCGCCACGCCCATCCCGCGTACACTCTACCTGGCTCTTACCGGCGCCCGCGACATGAGCGTGATCGAGACTCCCCCGGTCAACCGGCTGCCGATCCAGACCATCGTAAAAACCTACGATGAGACGATCGTCGTGAATGCCATCCGGGCGGAAACGCACAGGGGCGGCCAGGTTTTCTACCTTCATAATCGCGTTCTCACGATCGAGCTGGTCGCCTCGCGCCTCCGCGAACTTCTTCCCGACCTCCGCATCGGGGTCGGCCACGGGCAGATGGATGCGGACGATCTGGAGCAGATGATGACGGAATTCGTCGCCGGTAGATACGACGTACTCGTGTGCACCACCATCATCGAAAGCGGATTGGATATCCCGAATTGCAATACCCTCATCATCGAGGGCGCCGACCGCTTCGGCCTCTCGCAACTCTACCAGCTGCGGGGGCGCGTCGGCCGATTCAAGCACCAAGCCTACGCCTATCTTCTTCTACACCGGCATACGCGGCTCCTCGACATCGCTCGCCAGCGCCTCGCCGCGCTCCGGCAGCATAGCCAGTTGGGCGCGGGTTTTCGCATCGCGATGCGGGACCTGGAATTGCGCGGAGCAGGCAATCTCCTGGGCGCCGAGCAGAGCGGTCACATCGTCGGCGTGGGTTTTGAGCTCTATTGCCATTTGTTGAGGCAGTCGGTCGCCCGCCTAAAAGGCGAGAAACAGGCGTCTTATGTGCGCGCCAACGTGAAGCTCGATTTCGTTTTTCTCGGGGATGGCACACCCTCCAAAACCGAAGATCGGCGTTCCTTCCAGGATAGTTACTCGGCTATCAGGGTCGCCGAAGACATCGCCGCGGGAGCAGTCGAGGTGGCGCTCATCCAGGCCCGGATACCGCATAGCTACATCTCAGAGACGCGTTTACGCATCGATTTCTACCGTCGCCTGGCCATGGCGGAATCACAGGCGCAGTTAAAGCAGATCGATGCCGACCTTCGGGACCGCTTTGGCCGCTACGGTGATGAAGTAAAGGCACTTCTGGCGGTCACGGAGATTCGCCTAAAAGCGGAACAAAAGGGGCTGGCCTCCGTCGAAACCGATGGAAATCGCCTGAAAGTGCTTCGGGCGAGCGGCCACCGAGATGACTGGGTGATGCACGGAACCCGGTTTCCGAGGTTGACCGCATCCAAGCCGCTCCTACGTTTGCGCGAAATAGCTTCTTTCCTGAACAACCTCCCATGACCCACTGCCGACCCTGCGGAACTTTTAAAGCCGCTCTGCTCTTTCTTCCGGTGATCGCGCTTTTCGCGCAAACCGAACCACAGAGTTCCTCCGTCCCCGCAAATTCAGATGGTCTGAACCTGCGTTTCGCCAACGGCATCGCGGCAATTGTCGAGGACAAGCCCATTACGGTTGACGATATCCGCCGCGAAATCTCCCCGCTGGTGGCCCAGCTCCAGCGAGAGGCCCGCAACGAGCAGGAGTTCAATCAGAAACTCGAGGCCCTGCAGGATGAAATCATCCAGAACCTCATCGACCGCGAGTTGATGGTGAAGGAATTCTACAAGAAAAAGGATGGCGAAGACGAAGTCCGCAAAATCCCACCCAGTTTTATCGACAACCGTCTTGCCGAAGTGCAGATCGAGCAGTTCGACGGCGATCGCTCAAAGTTCCTCGCCTACCTCCGATCCCGCGGCATCACCCTGCGCGATTACCGCAAGGAAGTTGAACAGGATATTGTCGTCCAGTACATGCACAGCCAGCAGCGCAAGTCGCAGAGCATTCTCAGCCCGGTCAAAATCGAGCAGTACTACAATGAAAACCAGGACCGCTTCTTCCAGGAGGATTCGGTGCACCTGCGCATGGTGCAGTTCACCCGGGGCGAAGGCGAAACCGACGAGCAACTCAGGGAACGAGCCGCCGAAGTGGTGAACAAATATAAGAGCGGCGACAAGTTCGAGGACTTGGCCAAGCACTACAGCCAGGACTCCCGCCGCTCTCGCGGCGGTGACTGGGGCTGGCAGAAACGCACCGATCTTAAGAAGGAATTCAGCGATCCCCTCTTCACCCTCAAGAAGGGCGAGATCACCGACCCCATCATGATGTCCGAAGGCTGCTTCATCCTATTCGCTGAAGACCGTAAATACTCCGGCCTGCAGCCCATCGACGAAGTCCGCGACCAAATCGAGCGGATCCTTCTCCAGCAAATGTCCCGCTCGTCTCAGGAGCGCTGGCTGGAACGCCTCCGCCGCAACGGCTACGTGAAGCATTACTAAGCGGGCACGGTTCGATCCACTTTCGCGCAGTGACGCCGAGTCGCAGGGGAAAGACAGACAACTTCCAATTCTAAGAATCATCCAAATATGGATTGGTTGCGGATCGAAGCTCTGCGTCTCAGCGACTCAGCGCGAGAACCACGATTGGAAAGAGCATCCCAAAATCACGGACCTCAATCCATTTTCGCGCAGTGACGCGGTGGCGCGGAGAGGACTGCCGACATGCTCGACTGCTTTGAATAGATATTCTTCCGTCTCGAATTCTCAACGCCTGCGCAAAAGGAATGCGGCGGCTCCGTCATGGCCGCTTTCCCAGGGCATGCTCAAGGTGCGCGCTTCCAATTCAAAGGCGTCGCCGCGCTTCTTTAGAAAAGCCTGGATCACCCCCTCGTTCTCCTCGGGATCGATGCTGCACGTCGAATAAACCAGACGTCCGCCGGGCGCCACTTGGCGCGCCGCGGCCATCAACAACTCCAACTGCTGCCTGGGATGCCGGAGAAAATCGTCTTCGCGCAGGCGTTCCTTCACGTCGACCCGATGGCGCATCACCCCGGTATTAGAACAGGGCGCATCCAGAAGAACTGCCGAATATTCCAAGGGCAGTTGATCGTGTTTCAGGCAGGCGGCCAACGCGCGGGCTACGTCCGCCAGAACGATGAAACTCTCTACTCCGCGCACCCGACCTAGATTCTGCCTCAGCCTGTCCTGCCGCTGTCCCGGAAGATCCACTGCCACGATCTGCCCCTCGCCCATGCGATCAGCCATCATGACGCTCTTTCCACCAGGCGCGGCGCAGAGATCCAGCACAGTCTCGCCGCTTTTCAGGCCTAGAAGATCGACTGCTAACCGGGTCGAAGGGTCCTGCACATAGAGATGCCCGCTGGCAATCAGGGCCTCCACTTCACGCCAATGTCCGGGCGTAAGCGTGTAAAAGGACTCCCACTTGCTCGGAATAAGCCACTCGGGCACCGTGCCTTCGCGTGCTCTCCACCGGGCATAAACGTCAGCCGGCTGTTGATTCCACTCAAGCAGGGCGCGGGTCGCCGCCGCTCCAAATTGAGCAAGCCAACGCCTGACAAGCCACTCGGGGTGCGAGAAAAAATCCGCAAGTTTGGCAGAGGGAGCCAGCGCCGGCGGGGGCGTCTCGGCCTGGAGTTCGGCGCCCAATTTGCGGAGAACCGCATTCACAAGCCCGATCTCAGCCGGAGAAATTAAAGTTTTCGAACGCTCGACGGCATGGTGAACGATCTTTGCCACCAGCCCTTCTCCTTCCGACCCGTTCGCAGCTTCGATCAGCTCGGCTCCCGCTACATAAAGGATGGCCTGCACGCGATGGCGGGGAGCATGACTCATCCGCCCCGCCAGCTTATTCTCCAACCTTATATGTTGTCTGATAACACTATATACAAGACTCTGGAGACGCGACCGTTCGACTCCCGTCTTTCCCGGGAGCGCGCGCTCCATGAGATCGTCCAAGCGTTCCGAACGCTCAAGCCAGCGATGAACCAGCCCCACGGCTTCGTTCCACGCTTCAAATGAGACAGTGGGTTCCTTGGACTTCATACGCGAAGGGTGATACTCAGTTTGACAAGACTCATCATAATCCGCTCAACTTGTCGTTTCAGGCTTACTACCACGCAACCATGAATTCCGAAGCCGTATCCGCGCTCATCGCCAAAAATCCGTCGCTCAAAGCGGCCAAAGCAAAACTCGAGGCTATGGCCCCTGGTATTTACGTCATGCATAAGAGCTGGGGGTTTGGTCAAATCAAGAGCTATGACGATGCGTCGCTGCGCCTCATCATCGATTTCAAGGGCAAGAAGGGGCACCCGATGGATCCCGCTTTCTGCGTTGGCACCATGGAGTTGCTGCCTGCGAAGCACTTGCTGGTCAGGAAGGAGACCGAGCCGGATGTGATAAACGCCTTGATCGCCGATAATCCCGCCCAACTCATCGTCGAGGCCCTTGAAGCTTATCCCAACAACGCCACCACCGCTATCGATCTTGAGATCACGCTGGCCCAGGTGCTCGGCGAGGAGAAATTCAAGAAATGGTGGTCTGCCGCTAAGAAGGCGATTGCCAAGGATCCCCGCATCGCCGTTCCAGAAAAGAAGACGGAGTGCTATGTGCTTCGCGATGAACCCGTTTCCGCGGAGAACGAGCTCTATGAGCAATTCATCGCCACGCGTTCCGCCCGCCGTCGCATCCATATTGCCGAGGAACTTCTCGGCG
>JBAZHQ010000027.1:0-23554 GCA_041652235.1 Opitutaceae bacterium
TCACCTTGCGCTCAAAAACATATGTCACGCCTGCAAACAGGTCCTTGATCCCCACCGATGAGGCGCTGCGCACCATCAATTTCACTTTGAGCCGGATTGCCAGATACGCGGCAATCACCAGGAGACACACCGCGACAGCATAGACGTAGATCGGCCCAAGCGCATACAGGAAACCTCCCACCGCAGGGCCCGCAATCATTGCAGCCTGAAAAGCCGAGGAGCTCCAGGCCACCGCCCGCACAAGCTGCTCCTGTGGCACAAGAACAGGAACCAGCGACAGACTCGCAGGCGTCAGAATCGCCCGCCCCACTCCTATCAGCGCCACCACCGCATAAATGATCCCGATCTTTCCCACCGAAAAATAGGTCATGAGAAGGAAGAGCGCCGCGACCGTCAGTTCCAGCAGATACCCAACCAGCAATACCCGCCGACGATCGAAGCGATCAGCCGCCACACCCCCCGGCAGTGTCAGCAGAAAAGCGGGCAGGAATTGGGCAAGCCCCACGAAGCCCAATGCCAGGGGATCATGCGTCAGATCATAAACCTGCCACCCGACGGCAACACCCACCATGAACAGGGAGAACGCCGATAGGAACCTGGATATCAGGAAATATCGGAAATCGCGATGGGCCAGTACGGCAAAGGCTGCGGGCTCTTGCATGTGATGATTCGAGGACACTGCCGATATAGAACGACACACAATACCCAATTTCAAAATTGCGCCTCGCAAAGTGAAGGCCTTTTTAACCACGGAACACACTGAATACACGGAACCGATGCATTCTTTTAACGCAGAGGTTTCTGAATGGTAAAAGACCATTCGACAGGCTCAGGTACTGCGGAAAGGGCGCGAAGGAAACTCAACCGACAAGCTGCCGCACTCGGTGTCACGTCTGCGGGGCACCCATTCTAGATTCTAGCTCCTAGATTCTATCTCCTTTGGTTGCGGCTCCGCCGCCCCATGTCTTCGTGACTTCGTGCGAGAATGGATTGAAATCCGATTGCTTTTCCTCCGCACGAGACCGGTCAGAATCCGTGTGATCAGTGTACTCCGTGGTTAAAAATGGATCGAAGTCCGAGCTTTGGAGAGTGAGCTGGATTCCAGATTCCAGGATTCTAACTCCTAGATTCCCGAAGGCCCAGCCGCGCCCGATTGCGCCAGAGCTCGCGCGGCTTGAAGATGCCCAGCGGCGTGATGATGCCGGTAATCAGCTCGGGCGGAGTGACGTCGAAGGCGGGATTGCGGGCATGGCTGCCCGGATTCGCGATCCTCACGTAACGCCTGCCCGCGGCCGTGGCTCCCCAGGCTCCCAATACTTCCGCCTCGTCGCGCTCCTCGATGGGAATGTCGAAGCCGCTACCCATATTCCAGTCGATGGTCGAAAGCGGTATCGCCACGTAAAACGGAATGCCGTGCCTCCGGGCCAGCACCGCCTTCGTATAGGTCCCTATCTTGTTCGCAACCTCGCCGGTTCTCCCAAGCGTCCGGTCGCTCCCCACGATAACCAGATCGATCTCGCCGCGCTGCATCAGATGCCCCGCAGCATTATCGGCTATCACGCGGTGCGCGACTCCCTGCTGGGCGAGCTCCCAAGCCGTCAGGGTTGCCCCCTGGCAGCGCGGCCTCGTCTCGTCGCAAAAAACCTCGAACTGCACCCCCCTCTCCTGCGCCTCGTACATCGGCGCGGTCGCCGTGCCGATGTCCACACAGGCCAGCCAGCCGGCATTGCAATGGGTGAGCACCTTCATGCCGTCGCGAATAAGCCCCGCCCCGTGGAGCCCGATGGCACGGCATTCCTCCACGCCGGATTCCACAAACTCGTCTGCGGCTGCCAGGGCGAAATCCTTTTGCTCCTCGACGCTTGTCCCATGGACCATCGCCGCGCGCACCTGGTTCATCGCGTTCACCGGGTCCACCGCTGTCGGCCGCGCCGCGGCCAGATGCGCCTGGACCGTATCCACGTGGCGGATAAACGCCGCCAAATTCCGTCCCTTGAAGGCCAGCGCCCCCTGGGCGAGGCCGTAGGCGGCGGTCGCAGCGATCGCCGGAGCGCCGCGCACGACCATGTCCGCTATCGCCCGGGCCGTGGCCTTGAAATCGGGGAAACTCACGACGGAGAAACGATGCGGCAGAAGGCGCTGTTCAATGAGCCTCACCGCATTGCGTTTTTCATCGAAGGAAACGGAGCGGAAGCCCCTGGCCTTGCCACGAATTCGCACGAGCATGATTGGAGGCTAGGAGCCAACCTCATGATTTTAAACTGCAAAGAAGCGAAGAATCAAAGGACCGACCTTTGTTTCTTTGATTCTTAGCAGTTATAAACATTCAGTTCTATCTAGATTTTGCGAACGCAGTGAGCCGCACTCGGCGCGCATCGCCTCAACTCGCGGCATAACAATAGCGGAGTCAGGAATACGCTACGGTTCTGATTTGAAACGCAGAGGTCGGAAAGAGGTGAAAGAAGGGCACAGAGGCAAGTCATGCGCTTAGGCTCGGTTCTTCGCTCCGAGCCCAAGCGCGGGCTGGCGCTGGAGGGGTATGAAAGAGCGAAAATGAATATGAGCGTACGTGGTGTAAGAGGCTGACGTCCGACCATCAACCGCCGATACCCAACTCCCCGGTTTGCCCCACCAAAGTGCACTGGAGATGAGGATGTCGAGGACCCTGCTGTGCCCGCCGTAGTCATACGAAGGAGGGAGCCTGTCGAACGGATAGTCCCCATCTGCCCCCCTCAGTGCCCTCTTTTCACCTTCGTGTCCTCTGTGTTGCAAAAAAACTCTGTCCCGCGGCGTATTTGCAGGAGAAAGATACAGCAGCGAGCCGGATACCCTCAGCCTCCCAGGCTGTCGAAATCCATGAAGTCCGCCGTCAACCCTCCGGCGACGCCCTTGCAGATCACGCTCACTGCGTCGTGGGAATGCAGAGATTCGAAGTGAGCGCAGACCACCCGGAAATCCGCTACGCGCTTGTCGGCGTCAAGACGCTCGAACAGCAGCCGGGCCGCGTCCTCCACAAACTTGATCGAGGCCCCGTTCAGCTCCGCGAAAGCCTGCTCGTCCTCGCGCTTCACCATCACCTGGGTCTCGGTCTTCAACGCCTGGATACAATGGCGCTGCAGATCCTCGATGGTCATGCGCGCTCCGGGAGCCAGTTCCACCCTCAGTCGCGCCTTGCTGCGCTGCGTGTGGGGAATCGCGTACACGCCGCGGGCGGTGCGCGCATGCTCAGCGAGCTCGGCACTGCAGGGACAGGCCGACGAATACACGAAATCGAACTCCATGAACTTCCGATACCTCCCCGCGGCATCCATCGAGCCCTCGAGCGAGACTTTGTAGTACTGGTAACCCGACAGGTCGCTGCGCAGGGAGCGTTGCAGGATCGGATAGGAGAGATTCAGCCTTACCCGGGCGGTCAGCGACCCCACCTTGCCGCGATAGCCCGCCAGCACCTTTTCGAGACGCTCAAGGCTGAACACCTGCTTCTTGTGCTCGTAGAACGACCGCAGGATGCGGCTCATGTTGATGCCCTTGACCGTGGCATCGGCGGAGACCGTTCCCGTGACCGACGTCTCAAGCTCGCGCAGACCATCGGTCTTCGTGCGATAGCGGAGCGGCAGCCTGAAATTGGAGACGCCCACCTGCTGAATCGGCACCTTGGCTCCCTGGATCGCGTCCACCGCCTTCATCATATCGGGCAATCCGTCCCGGTAGGCAGGCGTTACCCTGAAGTTCTTGTCGTAGCCGCGTGCGATCGGCGTTTTCTCGCCCGGTTTCGCGCTATGCAGGAAAAGTTGGGAAGTTTTCTTTTTCATGTTCGTTTTTCTTTTTCCCCCGGGACGGGTGACGATAACCGCCGATCCGAGGCCCCATGAAACCCAGCCCATGCCGGCTCCCATGAAGAGCCGCACGAGAACAAGTCAGGCCAGGAAGGTCAAGGGGAAGGAAAAGAAAGGAAGCCCTTTTCATCACGGAGTCGCTGAGCACGCGGAGTAGATAACCACACGATGCCTTCAGGTCGCCATATAAGCCATGCCTTTCACAAATCTTCTCAATGTGTAGGATGCCTTACCCTCCAGCGACAGCCCGCGCTTGTGCTTGGGGCGAAGAACCAAGCATAAGCGCATGCCTTGTTTCTGCGCCCTTCCAATGCCTTCGATCCCTCTGCGTTCCAAATCAATATGCCTTTCCGTACTCACCGTGAACTCCGTGTTCAAAATCTAAAGCTGCAGCATCTCCTTGCCCAAGCCTAATTACTCGTAACCCGAGCAGGCGAATCCGACATACTCATTCTCGCTTCCCGCTTCCCGATTCTCGCTTCTTTTTCCATCATTCCTTCTTGCTGCCCGGCGTCGCCGGGTCTTAACCAGACCCATCATGGCGATGCGATTCTGCATTCTCGGCAGCGGCAGCTCGGGCAACAGCGCCCTGCTGGCGACCGAGACTACGCGCATCCTCGTCGACGCGGGCTTTTCCGCCCGCAAGCTCGGGCAGCTCCTCGAAGGCATCGGCGAGTCGCTCGACAGGATCGATGCCATCTTCCTGACCCATGAGCACGGAGATCACGCCGGCGCTCTCGACGGTCTTAGGAAGCATCCTCAGATCCAAGTCTTCGCCAACGCCGCCACAGCCCGCTCCCTTCAAGCCGGCCTCAAGCACCGCCCCGCCTGGCAGATCTTCGAAACCGGCGCGCGCTTCCGCTTCCGCGATCTGGAAGTCGATTCCTTCTCCGTGCCCCACGATGCGCAAGACCCTGTGGGCTTCCGCTTCAGCTCCGGACTTGAGGGAGATATGATCGCCCCCCGCCACTCCATCGCCTGGCTCACAGATCTCGGCCATGCGCCCCAGCACGTGAGGGAGCGCATCCGCGAATGCGAAGTCGTGATCGTCGAGGCCAACCACTGCCCCGAGATGCTCAAGGCCGACACGAAGCGCCCCTGGTCATTGAAACAACGCATCAGCGGACGCCACGGTCACCTGTCCAACGAAGCCATGCGCGAACTCCTCGCCTCGGTCGCCAGCCCTCATTGGCGCCACATCTTCCTCACCCACCTGAGCCGCGACTGCAACAGCCTCGAAGCCGTGGAGTGCGCCCTCTCGACCCTGCGCCAGCAATTGAAGTGCCAGTTCTCCATCGTCCCCCCCGGCGCCGGAACCCCTTTTGTGAACCTAGGGTAGCCTGCTCCGCGCATTGGCGCGATGCCCCTGCCGATTTGGCATCCTTGACTACGTACCATAATTGGTACATATCAGCACCATGAATCAAACGCTCGCAAAACACTCCCTCGTGGAAGCCTTCAAGACCTCGATGAAAAAACAAGGGCTGTCCACGGCTACGCTCGCCCGCAAAGTCGGTACCAGTCGCTCCGCTATTAGCCGAGTCCTCGACCCCAAAAATACCTCCATCACCCTGCGCACCGCCCAACGCACCGCTGACGCACTCGGATTGCATATCACCGTCATTGCCTCTCCGCTCGCACCCGCCGAACTCGGCAAGCTCGCTTCCAAACTTTCCAAAACCGAATCCCCGGCAGAGGCCGCACGGCTAAAAGCCGCCATTATCTCTGGATTCTACGGACATCAACATGCCTAAAGTCCAAAGATCCCAGCTTCCACCGGCCCTGCTCGCCCATCTTCTTGACCGTATCCAGTCCCGTCACATTTTACCGGGCGACCTTCAATCCCTCGCCTCTTGGCTCGATACCAACCCCACCGTCCCCAACGGCGACTGGTTTAAACGTTTCCAGTCCATGACCATTTGCGGCAATGGCTCCTTGATAAAAACTTTCCTTACCCCAGGACAAACGGCTATTGGCAAAGAAGTTCAATAATCGGGTCATTCTTCCTCACCCACCTGAGCCGCGACTGCAACAGCCTCGAAGCCGTGGAGTGTTCCCTCTCGACCCTGCGCCAGCAACTGAAGTGCCAGTTCTCCATCGTCCCTCCCCCGGCTCCGGTACCCCTTTCGTGGACTTGGGGTAAGCCTGCTCCGCGCATCGGCGCCGATGCCCCTGTTGGATCAAGCTTTCCTGTAACAACTCCCCCTCTAGCAAAACTGGATTTTAGCGGACTGACCACGTCTGATCGACTCATACGCTTCACGCACTCCTTGCGGTCGTGCTGTGCAATGTTCGCTTCCGAGTGGCTGCCAGCCTTTCTCGGGTGGGAGTGATTTACCTACTGGGCATCGATTACATGTTCCATCTTCCTTTCGTTGGTTTCCTCATGTTCTGGTTGCTGGCGCGAGACCCCATCCGATCGACTCTTCGAAGAAACGCTATTGCCAATATATTTCGATGTTCCACCATTCTGAAGTCAGACACTAATTGTTTAGTCATGATTAGCTTAAAACTTACCCTCACAGGAGCACTGCTCGCCACTGCTTTAGTATCTGCATCAGGTCAGACTATTACGGATGATTTCTCCTCCGCCGCACAGTGGACAAGTCCTGTTGCCTTCGGCTTTGGCAATCTCACGTTCACAAACAGTCGGCTGGAGTACTCGGTGACAGGAGGTTCAACCGGCAATTTAAGTTATACAACTTTGGCCACGGCGGTGGGATCCTACACCTCCAATTGGACTGCGCAGATTGATATGCATTTCGTCGATTTCTCAACGACGGATCCGACCTATGCCGATCTTGCACTCGGAGCGAAAAAAACAGGACCTGCCCTATCCCCAAGCGCAGGTGGAGAGATCAACCGTGGCTCGTCGCTCATTGGTTCATGGGAAACCAACAGCAGTGAAACGCAAATCACGTCTTCGCTTACCGACCTAACCATGCGACTGAGTTTTAACAGCACCACCAAGGTGCTGACCGTGGATTATTCCACAGGCGGATCATTTTCGACCATCACAAGCTACGACCTGCATACTGGTGGGACTGACTGGGGCATGACGAATTCCGACACCTTCACCATCTTCTTGAAAGGCAATTCCGGTAACGATCTTACGACTGCCTTTGGCCCGCTCATCTCGGGCCCGGACGCCACTTTTGATAATTTCTCATCTGTCGGAATGACAGCAGTTCCAGAGCCCTCCACGTACGCCATCTTGGTCGGAGCTGTCTCGTTGGGATTTGCCGCCTATCGCAGACGACCAAAGAGATCGGTCTGATGGTCTCCAGGGGATAACGGGTATAGGTGGAATTTCGGGGCAATCCGAAAGCAATCCGAGTTGACATAGGGTGGTCAGACAGGCCGAGAGGGTCCAACCTGACCACCTGGATGAAAACTAACGACCCAAAGAACAGTCAGATTCAAGAAGCCAGAAAAAGTTGTCAGGCAGCAGCACACTCGCGTGATTTTACTTCACGAGCAATTCTTGCGCTCAGTTCACGGTGAGCTTTGCGTAGATCGCAGTCCATCTGGAGCCTGACCCACCATCCTTCGGAGCAGCGGGCGCAGGGGTCAGAACGTTGAATGTTGATTGAGAGCTTGAAATCAAAATTCAACGTCCTGCCCCCGAGCTATAGCCCCCGAGCGCGTGGCGATTTCTTTCGGCGTGATCGGCCGGGACTGCATGGGCTACCACCGTCGACGCCGTGAAGAACGCGCTGGAGCGGATGAAATCATGGAGCCAGCCAAGTCGCTCTGGATTGCCGCGGCATGGGACAACAAGGCTTTGGTTGGGCACGTCCAGCCGTTCGGCGTGCTCTGTCCACCGGCCGACGGCTGCAGCAACCTCGCCGTCGATTTCATCAAATTCGGCCAGCGTCACGCCGGCCTCCGCTGCCACGTCCGCAAGCGCTTGTCGACGAGGCGATGCCCCGAATGTGCTCGGGAAAAGACCTCGCAATTCGCGGTCGCGCGAGTAGCTCGGCGTCAGGTCATACGCGGGCGACAGGGTCCAGCGGCCGGAATTACTGTCGAAAAGAAAACTGTGATTCTTGCCATGATCGTCGGCATTGCCGCTCCGGACATTGAAGCACATGCGGCGCACCGCCTCGATGGCTTGGGCACGGTCGCCCGTCAAATCCCGTGTGGCTGTCAAAAGGTCGACATAGGTCAGGTCGTGCCGGTGGAGCGCACCCGCAAGGGAGAGAAGGTGCAGACGACGATCACGCGGAGCCACATCGAGTAAGATCTATTGGCCCAGGCAAAATATCGTTAAATATTTTGCCTGGGCAATTTGCTGTGGATAGGCGGATTCGGTTCCTTGAGGCATTTTTGCACGCGCCACGGCTTAGCGCGGGCCGCCGAGGCGATTCCGCTCCTCTTGACACACCGCGACGCACCGCGCTGAATGCCTCCGTTTGCCGGCGCCACCTTGTGACGCCTCGGAAAAACTGTTCTTTGCCCCCCACTCGGCAGCCACAGGGAAGGCCGTGCGAATCGGCCACAGTTGCGCTGCGGTAACGCATCAGTCCAAACCTCGAGCGTCCGCGTCTTCACGCGGCGCGCTTTGCCAGTCGGATCCCGTCTCCGATGAAGGCCGAGGGGAGGCCGCCGCCTGGATTATTCCAGAGCAGTACCAAATGCGAAGTCCGAATATCTGCCTGCCGAGGCTCACGCGTCCGGCGCGATCGTGCGCGCCGTTCACGCGAAAACTTCAACGCAAAATTGAAGCGTGAGAGTGGTTACTGCGGTTTGCGCGGTTCATGCATGCATCTCCAGGATGCCGGCACCGCCAAGGCCCTGGTTGCTGCTCTTGCCTGCAACCCCTCCCCTCTTCCATGACCGTCGTAATCACCGACCGCCTGTGTGCGGTTCTTCCTTTTCACCACTTCCTTCTCCGCCTCCTCCAAGGGTTGTTCGCCGGCGCCGAGCTGACCCAGACGTGTCGTTGTCGCATCGGAGATTCCAGCCCATGAAGGCGCTTGGCATTCTCGGCACCGGGTCCAGCGTGGGCAAAAGCTGGCTGACTATCGCCGTCTGTGCGTGGTTGCACCGCGAGGGCGTCCGCGTTGCGCCGTTCAAGGCCCAGAACATGTCCAACAACGCCTGGGCGACGGCCGATGGTCGCGAAATGGCGCGAGCCCAGGCAATCCAGGCTGATGCCTGCGGCCTCCGTCCGATCCCGGAGATGAACCCGGTGCTGCTCAAGCCGAGCGGCGGCAACGGATCGCAGGTCGTGCGGCTGGGCCGCGCCGAGGATCATTGTCCCGCCCATGCGTATTTCGAACGCACCGAACAACTCTGGCGGACCATCGCGGACTGCCTGGAATACTGGCAAACGCACTGCGACGTACTCGTCCTGGAGGGCGCGGGCAGCCCGGTCGAGCTCAACCTGATGGAGCGGGATCTTGCGAATCTGCGCCCGCTCCGCTACCTCGCCGCGCCCTGGCTGCTGGCGGGCGATATCGACCGGGGCGGCATTTTCTCCCAATTGGCCGGAACCTGGGCGCTGCTGCCCCCGGCGGACCGCGCGTCCTGCCTCGGCGCGGTGATCAACCGCTTCCGCGGCGACCTCGCTCTCTTTCCGCACCCGGAGCGCCACTTGGCGCCATACGCCCCGGGTCTCCGGGTCCTGGGGACGATGCCGTTCCGGAGCGATCTCCAGCCGGAGGAGGAGGATGGCCTCGCGCCCTGCGACGAAGATCGAGGCCGGGGCGAGACCATCGCCTGGGTGCGTCTCCCGCATGCCGCCAATCTCTCCGACTGCCAGCCGTGGTGGGACGATCAGGGAGTGCGGATCCGCTGGACGAGCGACCGCGCCGTCCTCGCCAGCGCCAAGGTCATCGTGCTTCCCGGAACCAAGAATACGCTGGACGACCTGCGCTGGCTGCGCGAACAGGGCCTGGAGCGCGCACTGCAGGAGGCAGCCGGACGAGGGGTTCTGGTCATCGGTATCTGCGGCGGATTCCAGTTGCTCGGCCGGCGCCTGGTCGATCTCGGCGGGGTCGCCGGCAACGCCGGTGACGAGCCGGGTCTCGGCCTCCTGCCCGTCGCCACCCATTTCGTTGCCTCGAAGCTCGTGCGCGAGGTGACCGCCGAATGCGACGGCGATCGTTGGACTGCCTACGAGATTCACATGGGACGGACGCATGTGGACGACGGAGCCGAGCCGCTACAGCACGTGACGCTGCCGGATGGTTCCATGCATGCAGACGGCGTACGTCGGGGGACCGTCTGGGGCACGTATTTGCACGGCTGGTTTGAATCGCCGAAGGTGCGCCGGCTGGTCGCCGCCGCCGCCGGCATCGAAGGCTACCGCGCCTGCCCAGAACCATGGCGGGAAAAACGGCGGAAAACCTACACCCGGATGGCCGACCTGCTGACCGAACACATCGACCTCGATCCGGTGCGCCGCCATCTCGGTCTATGACGCTTTCTTCCCAAACATGAGTCACCTGATCTACCTCACAGGACCGGTTCGCAGCGGCAAGAGCCGCCGCGCCGTCGAACTCGCCCGCGACTGGGGCGACAACGTCGTCTTTGTCGCCACCTACCGACTGACCGCAGCCGACGAAGAGATGAACGAACGCATCCGCCGCCACCGCGCCGAACGGCCGGCATGGCGCACCCTAGAGGCTCCTTCCGATCTGCCGACCGCACTGGCGGCACTCGTGCCCCCTCCGTCCGGCGTAGTGCTCGACTGCCTGACCCTCTGGACCGGCGATCGTTTCGCCCGGACCGACGAGGACATTCTCGCCGAGTGGGATTTGGTCCTCCGCGCACTTCGCGGGACACCCTATCCTGCCGTCATCGTCGGCAACGAGATCGGCTGGGCTCCCGTGCCAGCCGATCCCGCGCTGCGCCGTTTCCGGGACCTCGCCGGCACCCTCGGCCAGCGGACCGCTGCAGCCGCAGGCGAGGCCTGGTTGTTCGTCGCCGGCTGTCCGCTCCGACTGAAATGACTCTCCCATGATACCCGTCATCTGGACCGTTCCGTCCATTCCTTCCCTCGCCCATGAACTAGAGCCCGCGCTCCGAGCGCGTATCGCCAACAAGACCAAACCCACGGGTTCGCTCGGCCGTCTTGAGGAGATCGCGTTGCGCCTTGGCCTCATGCAGGCCACCACCACGCCCAAGCTCGTCGCACCCACGGTGCTTATCTTCGCCGGCGACCATGGCTTCGCCCGCGAAGGTGTGAGCCCGTTCCCTCCCGAGGTCACGCCGCAGATGGTGCTCAACATCCTCGCCGGCGGCGCCGGCATCAATGTGCTCGCCCGCCTGAGCAACCTCCCCGTCAAGGTGATCGACGCCGGTGTCGCCTCCGACCTCCCCGACCATCCCGATCTTTTCAAACTCAAGGTCCGCCCCGGCACCCGCAACGCCCTTTACGAGGACGCGCTCACGCCCGCCGAGGTCGAACTCTGCCTGCAACGCGGCACCGAGATCGTGCGCCTGTTGTCCGCCGCCGGTGTCGCGCGCAAACTCGACATTCTCACCCGCGTCCAGCGCAACCGCCCCGCGGTGACGCATCCGCTCGACGCGCTCGCCGCCTACGGTGGCTGTGAAATCGCCATGATGACCGGCGCAATGCTCGAGGCGGTCGCCCGCTGCTCGAACTCGACATGCGCCTCGGCGAGGCGACCGGCGCGGCCATGGCCTGGCCTATCGTTCGCGCCGCCGTGGCCTTCCTCGACGAGACGGCCACCTTCGAGTCCGCCGGCGTGAGCAACCGCACCTGAACGTCATGCGCAGACTACGCCAGGAATTCCAAGCTGGACTGTGCGCGGTGCTGTTCTTCACCCGCCTGCCACTGCATCTGAAGTCCGCGCCCTCCGCAGACGACTTCCGCCGCTCGGCCGCCTATTTCCCGTGGGTCGGCTGGCTGGTCGGTGGCGTTGCGGCGGCGATGTGGTGGACGGCTCAGTTTTGTTTCCCGCCCGCCGTTGCTGCCGGTCTTGCACTTGCGGCCACCGCCCTGCTTACCGGGGCGATGCATGAGGATGCGCTTGCCGACGTGTGCGACGGTTTCGGAGGCGGCACCACTCCCGAGCGCATTCTCGCCATCATGAAGGATCCGAACACCGGTGCGTTCGGCGCGGTCGGACTCGTGCTCGGTCTGAAGTGGCAAGTGCTCGCCTCGCTGCCCTCCACGCTTGTGCCGTCAGCACTTCTCGCCGGTCATGCGCTCAGCCGCGCCGCGGCGATCTCCCTGCTCGCCTCGCTCGACTATGTGCGCACCGGTCCGAACAAGGCCGGAGCGATCGTCTCGCGCCTGCATCCCGCCCGCCTTGCGATCGCCCTTGCAGGGGGGCTCGCGTCGCTTGCGCTCCTGCCGCAACAGCTTCATCCCCCTCATCCGCACCCCACCAACCCGACCATGACTCGTTTCGTCATCAATCTTCTTACCAATCTATTAGCCCAGGCAAAATATCGTCGCAGGCACGAGTGGCTGCCGACCTTTCTCGGGCGGGATTGGCTCCCCGCCGGGTATCAGATACATGTTTCATTTTCCTTTCGTTTTATTCCTCATGTTTTGGTTGCTGGCGCGATGACCCCTTAGGCCTTCCAGAACAAGGCCTTGAGTTTTGTGCGGTTCCGATTGCAGAACAAAAACACGTGCCCGCTCAGCGGGTTCTGCTGGAGCTGGCTTTCCGCCAAGGCATACAAACCCTCGAAGCCCAGCCTCAGATCCGTGGGGCCAGAACGCAGGAACACTCGTGTCGAGCGGCTCAGGCCCCACATCGCAGCATCAGTAAAAGTTGCCCAAGCCAGCGCGGATCGGTGCCAGCAGCGATGCGCAGCACCGTGCCGTCTCGCAGCTCGATCTCAAGGGCAAGTCCATCGCCGGGTCGGGCACGGGGTTGCAATTCGACAAACTCCCCCGCGCTCTCGCGGGACCCCGCTTTGCGCATCCAGGAATGCAGCGTCGGAAGCGACACCCTTTTCTCCAGGCAAAACCGCTTCTGCGTTGTTGTCCGCTGCTCATAGGCTGCAAGGATCGCCTGTTTCTCCTCGGCACTATAACGCCGCCGTTTCGCTTGTGGATTGGATTCGTCCATCCCCACAGTTTATCAGCTTCCGCTGTCCCTGTCTCCCATGGGGGCTATAACCCGCTTACGAATACCGGCACTATATGCGATCAGGAATATCAAACTGAAAAGCACTTAGTAGCACGACCCCTTCGGCTGACCCTTATATCTGCCCGATCACCCCCAAAAGGTTTTTCAGCGGAATCAATAGTATACAACATGCCCCTTTTTTGACCTTCCTGAGAACTCAACAAGAACCTCCGCGTTGCAACAAGGCCAAGAATTGAGAATGCAAGGCCACGCTCGCTCCCAAGATCGGGTAGTCGCTAGCAAAGCTATTGTCCAAGCGAAATACGATATCTGTACCATCCAAATTTGTGATCTTTCCGCCGGCTTCGGGAAGCATCAAGCTTATAGGAACAATATCCCAGATTTTTGCGTTCAAATTTATACATCCTCCAAATCGACCATCGACAGTATAGCAAAAATCGATCAAGGAATTGGTCGCACGGGTATTTCTTACCCCACTGGCGACTCGCTGCAACAACATTACATTAGCAATATTTTGCTGCTCATTTTGCATTGCATCAAATCCGAAGGAGCAAAGTACGTTGTGCGCATCGGTTTCGGATGTAACTTCAACCCGTTCTCCATTTCTATAAACACCTTTGCCTTTTTCCGACAAGTAAAGAGTTTTGTTTGTTGGCAGGTACATCGCTGCCAATATCGTAGTTGAGTTCTGGAGAAGCCCTATATGAACTCCAAACCAAGGAATCCCGGCCACGAAGTTTGAGGTGCCATCAAGCGGATCTATCACCCATGTAAATTCGGAATTCCCATGCATATGACCCATTTCTTCTGAAATTATATTGTGCTCAGGATATCTGTGCTTGAGTTGCTCGATAATACATTTCTCCGCTTCAAGATCAGCTGCGCAAACAATATTACTAAAATCGGACTTCTGTCGGAGGCTTGAGATTTTGCCAAAGTGTTGCAGCAAAGTCCTACCCGCGGCTTCAATACAATCGATAGCACATTGTTTCATAGAACTTTTCCTTACTAGTAGCTTAGCGTAAGTGCACAAATAGACGACTCTCAGAAATCGATGATTTGCCTATGTCGTTAACTAGATCTGATGGCAAGTTGACATCGACCCAAGGGCTGTTGGGAGTTGACCGCTTTTTGAAAGCGGCGATCCAGGGGAAATCATAATCCTTTCCAATTACTCTCACCCCGATAATGCATTGGAAGTCACAACCATAAACGTGCCGATAAAAATCTTCCAGAAAAATCCCGTCAGTTAGAAAATCACCAAGCAGCATTTGAGAAAATGCTCGGCAACCGGCCAAAATGCAAGTGCTCCGCGTATTCTCATGGAATACGCTTATCATTGCATAGTCTTTTATATACCGCTTAAGATACTCGCTGCCTCGACGACTGTCAATAGTCTCTGCGGAGAAGCATACTTTACCAGTCTTATCTATAATATCATGGTCGCTTGCGCCTTGACCAAAACTATAAAATGCCTCATTCTGAGCTAGCTGATCCTGTGTAAAAACATTTGCGACTGAAGATCCAACCAACAGTACGTTTTCATCATTCGGATACTCATCGTGTTCTATCGCTCTGTCGAACAAGATCTTTGGTTTCTTCCCGGCGCAAAGATGCAATAAATTGGGAAGGATACGAAATGTACAGTAAATATCATCAAAGGCAGTGTCCCATTCATTTAGTGGATAGTTACTGAATTTCTTTGTTCTATTCCGGTGCCGCAAATTTTTGTAAGATGGTAACACGATTGCCAGCCCTTTATTCGGAGAAGCGCCGATAAAATCCGCCAAAAATGATAGGGGCTGAGGACGGTTCGGCAAAGTTAAGCCATGCTCGTTTGAAGCGGAATTGCGAACGGCACTATGGAAGGGATAGGTGATCAGAGTTAAGGCAAAAGCTGCAGCCGATTCGGCAGCGAATATACGCCAATCGTCGCTCTTATCTTTGTCAGCAAAATCCTGTACGGCTTTAATAACCAAGAAAGAAGTACCCGTCCCCAGACATGCTGTCGCAACGCCGGCAGCTTCCATTTCTACAGAAATCGCTTGGGGACTTTGTTTCAACAGTTCGTCCACAAATGTTTCGTCGGCAATTATTTTTTCTCCGGAACATACAATTCCCACATGGGTAGTGGGTTTGTATCGAGCAATATCCAAACCAGGGGGGCTAGATCTGATAAGGCTTGCATCGACCTGAAGAACAGGAATGCCGTCGTGGTTCTTTTCTGCAAGAATGCAGAAAGGAGATTTCACGTAGGTTCCGAGGGAATCAACAGACCAAAATAGATCTCGTCCTCGGTTTTCATTATTACCTGAACTCTTTTTTTGAGGTTCGTAGTAAAAAACGCGATCACTTACGACGATATCGCCCTTATTGTAACTTGTGATTGTTTTTTTGAAACCGCCGCAAATACCTACGAGAAAAATCTGCCTCGGAAATACCTTTTGCAGTATTAAGTTAGCTGCATGCAACGAAGCCAAATTCCCCATTCGATCAAGCAGCAAAACAGCTACCCTGACTAGCGGATATCGATCATCTCCGCGGCGTTCTACATGCCCAAAATGGCATTGATATGGTCCGAGTTTAAACTCTGATAGCTCCTTTAAGTGTTGGCATACCGCGCCAGCTTCAACTTTTAAAGCACAAATAATGGCAATGTCGGCAATAGGCATAGGGATGGGGGGGGGCTCTAACTATTAATAAAGAATGGCAGCACCTTGGTTATGGCAGTGGCGATGTCCTCGACCGCAGCAGCATCTGCGGCAAGATAATGTCCGGGAAATCGCATGGCCTCTTGATAAAATACCTTGTGGGCTGCTTTGCATTGAATATTATCTATTCGCGTTGAAATAGGGCGAAATTGGCGGTCACAGCTGCAGTTCAGAGCGGGGTTTATATCTAAAGGAGCATAGGTGGTATCCATCTGTAAATTGAGTTCTGCCGAAACAGCACACCGGAATGCGGCGGCATCGGACAAACCCGTGATTCGAAGGCAGAAGCTGTAAACAGTCTGTTGTTCTGTACCACCAAGTCTGGATAGGACATGGACAGCCGGGAGATTTTCGAGACGTTTGCGTAAAGTTTCAGTCTGGCATTCAATAGCGTGGAGGCGGTCAGGTAATGATTTCAGCTGGCCATTTAATACAGCAGCTTGAAATTCGGATACCTTTGCCATGCGTTGAATTCTCGTAGCTGGAGCCTTTGGTGGCGTGTCGAAATCGCGTAACCAGCGAATGCGTTGACCTAGGTCTGAATCATCAGTTACGAAACATCCTCCTTCGCCACAAGAGAGAGGCTTCTTTTGATTAAAACTAAAAATCGCGCCTTGACCCCAAGTTCCCGTAAAACGACCGTTCCGACGGGATCCTGGGACGTGCGCACAGTCCTCGATTACGATCAAACCGTGTCGTCTAGCAATGTCCAAAATTGGCGGCATATCGCATTGTGTGCAGTAGAGGTGTGTTGGGATAATTGCACGGGTCCGCTTACTGAGTACCTGTTCAAGAGTAGATGCGCTAAGACAACAGTTATCTGGATCAATGTCGCATATCACAGGTAAAGCGCCACATTCCAATATCGTCAACGCTACTGAAGGAAAGGTTAGCGCCGGTACTATCACTTCGTCGCCAGGGCCAATATCATGAGCAAGCAAACCGAGCTTGAGAGCAATCGTAGCATTGGCTGTCATAATAACACACTTGCATCCGAGGAACGCGGCAAAATCCCGTTCAAAGGTTTGCACCTGCTTTCCGTTAGACCAGTTGTCCGCGTTGAGCGCCTCAAGGATGAGGTGCTGTGTTCGTTCATCGGCGCGTTGCATGACTGGCCATGGCTCCGCCCTTACAGGTTTTCCTCCTTCAACGGCTAAACAAGATTTGGACATACATTTGCGTTCTTGTCGCTTCTTATTGTCCTCAAAAAGTCTGATTGTATCGAGTTGTAGGCAACATTGATCATTTCCAAGTTATGCAGCCCGTCTGACATCTGTGGCAAGGCGTGCGGACACCCCCTAATTGCCTGCATAAATGCCCGGAATAATCCATGATATTCCTCGGATGGATCGCTGTGGTATGTTGTTGTTTCTGTATTTGTTGAGATTTTTATAATATCTTTTTCACCAAACTGGCGAATATGCTCGAAACGATGATTTCCAGCCTTGGCTTCGAGTCTGTACGAAGCAGTTTCGCCGCACCAATCAAGGATGATATTGGCAATGGCTCCAGATCGAAGAGTAAGTTGGATTGTCGATCGTCGATCGATGCGCTCGAATTCTCTATCGAAAACAGCCATACCACTGATTGAGAGAATAGGGCCGCAAAGAAACTCGACTAAATCCAGCATATGTGATCCTAAATCCATCAGAGCTCCTCCACCAGATTGTCGGTGAGAATAGCGCCACAGTGTTCGCGGAGGCGGGATGCGCCATACGGCGCAGATCCGCAAGTCGGCTGGCTTGGTTAGAAATAATCGCTGAAAGTGAGGCACCCAATCACCGAACCGTTTTTTAAATGCGACACCAACAATAAATTGCTTCTCTTCTAGCAACAAACGTGCTTCTGGAATACTCACGGCTAAAGGTTTTTCCACCAGCACATGCTTGCCGCCTCTAATGCATCGTTGTGCTAGGGGGACATGTGTGTAATTTGGTGTTGCTATATACACCGCTTCGATTTGGGGATTCGCTAAGATGCGATCGAGACTTAGGCGGCAGCACGAGTGTGGGATGATACCTTGGAGCTCTCCAGCTTCACATAAGACACCTTTGAGCGTGACAAGCGAATTGTTTCGTAAGGATTCCAAGGCTTTGTTGGCGCCTTCACCACCACCAATGATCGCAAGGTTAAGAGGCATATCTCGAGTAACCAATCCTGAAGGGATTCTTCGGGTTGCAGCATTCACATTTTCCGCTCGTTTAATTGATTCTAATTTCATCGTCGAGCATCGTAATATACAGGAAGGAGAAACTCGAATTGATGTCAACTTCCAGAAACAGAAGTTTTTCCTTAACTCTTGGCGGTTGATGACAGCGGTAGGTTGAAACTAATCCTAGGGGGTCATACTGATAATCTTTCGTTGCCGATGACAAGTTTCCACGAGAAGCCGGATATTCATGGCAGCGAGAGAACAGAACTTCCAAGGGGTGCGTGTGTAGTTAATCTCATAATACGAAAGAACGGCAGCATCGGCCCCTGGAAATTATCGCACGACTCTGGAACTGGGCGCTCAGATCAGGCCTTTGGAGGTTAGGAGCCTTTTTGTGTTCTCGACGAAAACGAGGCGTTGTTGTTCGAAAGATCTATTGGCCCAGGCAAAATATCGTTAAATATTTTGCCTGGGCAATTTACTCGGGCAACCGGGAAACCCTAAGGATAATGCCGCCATCTGCGCCGCGACATTTCGCTGACGACGCACTTCCAATAATCAATATAGCCCTTGCTTATCCGGCGCTTGAAAGCGCCTTCAGGGCTTCTGATGATACGGAAGAAGGCTCTGTGAAAAGCGGAGAGAGAGCCACATGCGCATCCGCAGGCCAAAGCGCTTTCCAGGGTTCCCCGGCATACGCCGAGACATCAGGAGGCGGCGGCAGGCGGCGGGCGACGGCAAGAGCGCAGCCCAGGGCGTGAAGAGCATCCCGCGCCGGGGACAGGGCTTCCTCCGCCAGATCCGCCGACAAAAGCACTTGGGCGGTTTTAAGTTTCCGCAAGTACTGAGCCCGGAACGCGGCAATCCGTTGCTGCTCTTCGGAGGACAAGGGCGGTGTCGCACTTGCCTGGCCCGGCTTTAGCTCGCGCACGGTTGAGGCGGGGCGCTTGATGAGCCCGGCTGCGATCATGGCTTCAAGCGCATCGTTCGTGGCGCGATCAAGCACGATGAGCTTGGCGGGTTTGGCAGGATTGTCTTTCCAGGCTTGATCGCGGACATCCTCAATGCGCGGCTGCCATTGGGCGGCGTCGCGCTCGACAATGACCACGAGGGAGGGGGCGTCCTCCTGTTCGGACAAGTAATGCTCTTCGCAACGCCAGATGCGCCCACCCATGAGGCAGGCAAGCTGTTGGGCAAAGACCTGTCCCGGGTCTGCCGGAGGAGAGGGAGGGGGCATGGTCTTTGGAACGACCGGGATCACGATCTGCTCGAGACGGGCAAGGAGTGCGGAGCGGCCCGTGCGCAGCTTGATCTTTGAAAGGTCGCCGACGCTATCGAGCACGCCATCCGCCAGGCCCCGCTTGTCCGCGATCGTGGCGAGCATGCGGTGCTCAATCGTCTTCTCGGATACAAGATTGATCACCGTGACGGCGCGTTTCTGGTTTTTGCGCCAAGCCCGGGCGATGCGCTGCTCCAGGCGGGCGGGATTCCAAGGCAGGTCGCAGTTGACGATGACACTTGCGTTCTGCAGGTTCAGCCCCACCCCGCCCGAATCCGTGCTTAGGAACACGCGACACTGCGGATCTGTCTTGAAGCGGTTGATCTCCGACCGACGACGTTGCTGGGGCACGGAACCGGTGTGCCAGGCGACTCCCATCCCTGTTTTCTGGCAGACTCCGCGCACAAGCTGCAACATGCGTTCCCATTCGGAAAATACGATCACCTTCACATCGGGATTTTCGCGGCACTCCTCCATGATTTTCTCCAGTTCTCCCAGTTTAGGACAGGCGCGATCCGACTCATCCAGGATGTAGTTGGTGTCGCAGGTCATGCGCATCATGGCGAGGGTGCGCATGAGCTTGTCCTGCTCGGCGGGGGTGAGCGGCCTGCGTCTGGCGGCATGCACCAACCTGGCGACGATTGCCTCAAATCCCTGGTAGGCCTGTTCCTGGGCAGGCGAAAGAGGAAGAAAGCGCACATGGTCGGACCTCTCGGGCAACTCCGTCTCGATCTCCAGTTTGCGCCGGCGCAGCATAACCGGGCGGAGCCGTTCCTGAAGCAGCGCGAGATTCCGGTAGTCGGAGGGGCGGCCCCTTTCGTCCAGCGAATAGAATTCCCGGTTGAACCTAAACAGAGGCCCGAAGATGGCGGGATTGAGGTAATCGATCAGCGAATACAGCTCGTCGATCCGGTTTTCTATCGGCGTGCCGGTGAGAACGAAGGCATATCGGCTCCTCAGGCGCTTCACCGCCTGGGCGGTCTTTGTGTTCCAGTTCTTGATGCGTTGAGCCTCGTCCAGAACGACTATTTCAGGCTGCAAGCGCATATTGATGTCCAGCGCATCTGCTATGACCTGTTCATAGTTTACCAGGGTGAAAAACGGCGCGCCCTCCCGGGTGTAGGCGCCCAGGCGCTTGAGCCTGCCCCCATAAACGAGACGGTGCTCAAGCGCGGTGAAGCGCCGGATCTGCTCCTCCCACTCCGTCTTCAAGGAAGCGGGCGTGACGATCAGCACCCGCTGGGCTTTCCCCATCCGCTTCAAAAGGGCGCACGCGGCAATGGCCTGGATGGTTTTCCCCAGGCCCATTTCGTCGGCCAGCAGGGCGCGCTCGGTAAAGGCAAGGTGCAGCATGCCCTCGCGCTGATAGGGAAACAACGGGAGGAGGGTTTCCTGTTGCGGCCACTCGCCCGCCTGGACCTTGAGCTCATACTCGCGACGCAGGGTTTGACGCTCCCGGGCTTGCTGCCGGGCCTCCAGCCAGGGCGCGAGTTCTATCGATAGCAGAAGATTCTGAGAGGAATCCTGCTGAAGGATCTCAACGGCTTCCTCGGCCGATGCGGCCCCGTCAAGCCGCCCTGCCTCGTCGAACAATGATCGGAGCGCCGCAGGGGCCTGGTCCTTATCGCCCTCAATGGTGAGAGTCGCCCGATCCGTGCTTGGCAGAATCCATGCCGATCCCGATGAAACGCGCCGCACCTCCTTTCGAAACTTTGGACGATGCTGAAGAAAGGAAATCACGGCTTCCACATGCTTGCAGGTGCCGAGGCCGTTGATGCGGAAATCCACGCAGGAGCAGGCCGCCCGCGGCACATCGATATCGCGAACTTCAACCTGATAGCCCAGCCCGCTGCGCGAGCGCACATTGAACAGATTGGGGACTTCCGCGTTGAGTGCGATCGCTGGCCTCTCGGATTCGGCCCGCTCACGGCGACGTTGCCGCTCATGATCGTCCGTGGTGCGCCAGTCATGAGCTGGAGGGAGTTTGGAATCCTGTTCCTGGGCCGATGTATTTGAATGCAAAGCGTGTGCCATGGCGTTTAGTATGATGGCTGGAGTTAAGCTGCGAGTGTATTGCCGCCTCCCGCATGGGCGGGCAAGCTTCCAGACAACTCCAAGCGGCTCTGACAAGCGTGTCGCCGTGTTTGGCTATTTAGGCGAGCTCATCGAGGACCGTAGGCAAAACGACAAACTCGATGCCAGAAACCCGACGACGAAAAGCGCTGCTGCATCATGCGCCCTGTCCTTAGGAACGATGAGATCGATCGGAAGTTCGTATCACGACCGTTTCGAGTTGTCTGGCTTGTTTGCGCACGAGTTTGCGCAGTGTTGCCAGCTCATCGCGCCGCGCCTTCCGAAAACGCCGCTGGCGTTCGGCATTGGTTCTTCGTTTTTCCTCGCCGGATCTTGTCGGCCGACCGGCGCGGAGCGCCAACGGAAGATCCACCGATGGTGTGAAAATATTCCGGCGCCTGAACGCAAACGGAGACCGCGCGAGCGCAGCCAGCCTCAGCGCGGGAGTGTCGCCTTCGTCGAAGATGGGATCCTCGGAAACGCGCCAGCGCGCAAAAGCCCACTCGGGTGCCGCGACGCCGATCTTGCCCGCCAAATGTTCGGCATAGGCCGCCAGCCAGGCATCGGCGACGTTCCCTTGGGGGAATTTATCCCGCAGGCGCGGCGGATCGTCGGCAATAGTCGCCGCCGCCTGGGTGTGCGATGAAACCCGCCGCAACTCATGCAACCAGTCGCGGAGATGCCTGCCGAAATCCCCAATCGAATCGGAGCGCTGGGCGACCTCTTTCAATGTGACAGGACGAAGGCTCATGGTTGTGGCAGTTGAATGGCGCCGCGCACCACTTCTTTAGCCGTATCCGAGAGAACGTCGCGCGGGAAGAATTTGTCGTGCAGGGTCTCGGCGGCCTCGACGGAGCTGATCCCCATTTTCCTCACCAGAAACCGAATGTCGCCATAATCGCCGGGATACCCGGGCAGCGGTGCCCGGCAGGCCCTCAGTTTCATGGCAAGCAGATAGGCCGCGGTTGGAACCGAAACGCGAAGACCTTCCCCGAAGTCACTTCCGGCAAGCCGGCGCTTAGCCTCTTTCTCCGACAAAAACTGCTTCACATGATCGTTGAGCCAGTCTTCCGGCAGCTCAAGTTCTCCGGCAACTTTCAGAGCCAATGTCCTGGCGATCTCGCTCTGCCTGACGACGGCATCGACATCCCTGGTCGCATCGCGGGAACCATATACGAGCGCGAACACGGCCCCGCCATAAAGCGAAATTTCCAGCGTGATGTGCCGCTCGTGCGCCAGTTCTCCCAGGCGCCGCAATGCCCGGATAATCTGCGTTCGATTCAAAGCCTGATAGGTCATGTTTAAACGTTACGTAACGTTTTTCACATTTTCAATCATAAAAGGTTAACCCGAATGGAAGGCTACGCATCTCTTAGGTCCATTGCTTACCATCGCTTTATACAACATGGAACATCAAGTTCCAAAAGCATTTAGTAGCATGACCCATTCGGAAGACTCCGAGCCCCCCTCGGATTGACTCGACTCCGGGTCGGGCCTGGCCACCCAGGCGGGGCTGCTCTCCACCGGACCGCAGCTCCGCTGGTGCGACGTGTGTCGCTTGTGTCATTGCGGATCTTGTGAAGGAACAGAGGGGGTAATACTTGTCATCGTCAACGAAAGATTAGCAGCATGACCCCCTGAAAAATCCCTGTCATCGTCAACGAAAGATTAGCAGCATGACCCCCTGAAAAATCCCCAGATGGGGCCATCACAAAATCCAAGAGTAGTTTTGCGGCACTGGCCAGCAAAAAATCACAACGCTTTTTCAGCTCAGGCCTTAACGTCTGCCTTAAATCGACTGCTGCTTGGACTTGCTTGCGAGCCACACGCTCGCCCAGATAACGGCCATGGCGAAAAAAAACGGCTCCCGCGCTCGTCCTGCACTCCCGCAGATCAAAAGCATACAGTTCAAAATCACCCTGCTGGAGATCAAGCCGCCCATCTGGCGACGCATTGCGCTAACCAACCACCACAGCCTAGCCGATCTGCATTGCGCGATCCAAAGATCAATGGGGTGGGATAACGATCATATGCACGCGTTCCATATCGGAAAAATCGAATACGCCGGATACGAGACAGCCCGGGATTGTCCGGGTGAAGCGACCTGCGACGAGGAGGTGCTTCTTCACCAAGTCATCAAACGCCGCAGCCAGCACTTCACTTACACCTATGACTTTGGCGACGGTTGGGAGCATGAAATCCGCGTCGAAGAGATCTCGCCCATTATCGGCAAGCCGTCCTCTCCCAAGTGCCTGGATGGACAACGAGCCTGCCCTCCAGAAGATTGCGGCGGAGCCTATAGCTAGAGCCTGTCCCAAGTTCGCATTCCTTTTGTTCGTAGTAACTTGCTAGCTTTCTCGCACGCCATAATGAACGTTTTTTGGCCATTTCAGCAAAATCGCTTTATTATAAAATCTGACATCCAC
>JBAZHQ010000028.1:0-23308 GCA_041652235.1 Opitutaceae bacterium
GCATGAGCGAGCCCGCGACATGGTATTTCGAGTGCGGCGCGGCGATCGCCAGGACGTAGCGGAACTTGTCGAGGGTCACCTGCTGTTTCACGGTGTAGGCGAATTCGCAGTTGATCTTGGCGCCCAGGAAGGTCCATTGCACCTTCACGCTGCCAAGCCCCTTGACGATTTCCTCGTTGGTGTTGATCAGCTCGGGCTGCTCGTAGCGGAAGAAGAAGCTGTTGCGGAGGCCGAGGCCGGTGATGCAGTTCTTTCCGTAGAAACAGGGAACGGTCACATGCTCGCCGAAGGTGAGCTCGGGGAGCATCACCGGCAGATACATGTTATTCGGCCAATCGAAGATGCCCGGGCAGTGGGGGAAGGTAAGCGCGTCCGCCGTTGCTTTCCCGCCGCAGGAAATGAGCGGGATCTGGAACTGCAGGCCGCTTTCGGAATCGCGATAGACGAACAGGCCCTGTTCCTTCCGGTTGGACTTGTCGAAAATGATGAAGCGGCCCGTCGGATGCGGCGTGTCAAGGCGGGGCGGATTGGTCGAGGGCAGTTGAACCGTCTTCGCGAGACGCGCCCACTGGCACAGGTAGCGCGCGGCATCGAAGTTCGCCATGCGCGTCGTGTGGTTGTGATAGGCGGTGCGCTCGACGTCGCGAAGATCGACGCAGCCGTGCTCCTGATCCAGATAGGTCTGATAGAAGAAGAAGAAAAGGCGGCGAAGCAGATCGAAATATTTCGGCTTTTGATCGTCGGCGATCCAGCCATCGCGCAGGCCTTGGAGAATGAGGCTGATGCAGTGCATCTGGCCGTAGGCGCCCGCGGCGCGGTTGAACGCCCAGCCCAGGCCGTCGGAGCGCACGAGGTCGGGCATCATTTTGATGTATTTCTCGGCGTAGGTGCGCAGGGTGGGGAGCTTGCGGTCGCGCACTCCGCTGTTGGCGTGCAACTGCAGGGCCGAGCGGATGAACACAAAAACCATCACGCCATAGAGATTGAAATTTCCGCCGATGCCCGAAGTCGAGTCATCGAAGAAACCGTTCGAGCTGGTCTGGTTGATCCGCTCGACCATGCGCTCGATGAGGCGGGATGTTTCGTCCTTCTTGGAAAGTCCGAAGCTGTAGCGGGCGACCGCCTTGGCGATGTTGAAAGCCTGCCAGTGATTATCGTAATCGCTGCGATGAAGAAGCTGTTTGTCGATGCGTTGTTGTGTCTCGTCAACAAGGCGTTCCCACACGGGATTGCGCTCTTTCGAAGGGCCGAAGCAGAGGAGGCCCAGCGAGGCGTAGGCAAGGCCGTTTTCCGCGGCGGGCTCCGTGAACATCTGTGCGGTGACACAGCGGGCCGTGAGATCGATGAGATCGAATCCCTTCAGGGAAGTCTCCCCCGTGGCGCGATAATATTCGCCTAGGGCGTACGCAACGTGACCGGGTTCGTCAGGACGAGATTGTTCGCCTGCAGCGGGCAGGAGGGCGCCGTCAGGCTGGATGGACTCAAGATTATGGCCTAGAATGGAACGTGCCATGTCGAGGCACTGCTCGGAGAAACTATGCATGCTGTGTTGGGTTACGCCCGCTGACACGAAAGTGGAAGCTGATGCGAAGCTATAATTTCTCAAGAAGATGGGGAGAGGGCGCAAGCGGTAATTTGGGGAGAGCTGCAGAATCGCTGTAAAAACGACTCGCCAGTCGAAGTCTTTTCACGGTTCGACCGCGTCGTATGGTGCATATTAGTTGACGTCCGGAATAACAATAAACCCCGGTTTTTGGACCGGGGCATTGGAGCAAGGCAGGGCTTGTCGCCGGACTACCGGGCGAGAAGCTTTAGGAATTCGTCGTTCGTTTTCGTCTTCGACAGGCGCGCGAGCATGGTTTCGGTCGCCTCTTCGATTTTCTGGGAGACAAGCGCGCGGCGGAAGAAATGAACGCCCTCGAGCGTCTTGGCATCGAGGAGCAATTCTTCCTTTCGGGTGCCGGAGGAGCCGATGTTAACGGCGGGCCACAGGCGCATCTCGGCGCATTTTCGATCCAGCACCAGCTCCATGTTGCCGGTGCCCTTGAACTCCTGGAAAATGACATCGTCCATGCGGCTGCCGGTCTCGACCAGGATCGAGGCGATGATCGTGAGCGATCCGCCATCCTCGGTGTTGCGGGCGGAGGCAAAAAGCTGGCGGGGTTTCTCGAGGGCACGCACATCGAGGCCGCCGGAGCCTGTGCGCCCGGAATTGCGCAGCGTGTTATGGGCGCGGGCGAGGCGGGTGAGGGAATCGAGCAGGAGAACGACATCCTTACCGCATTCCGCAAGGCGTTTTGCGCGCTCGATGCAGAGATCGGCGATGCGGATGTGATTATCCACGTTTTCGTCATTCGAGGAGGCCCAGAGCTCCGCGGGAACGCTGCGGCGGAAATCGGTGACTTCCTCGGGGCGTTCATCCACCAGGAGGATCATGACGTGGCACTCGGGATGATTCTGGAGCACGCCCAGGGCTATATCGCGAAGGAACGTGGTTTTACCTGTGCGGGGCGGAGCGACGATGAGGCCGCGGGTGCCCTTTCCGATGGGACAGAAAAGGTCCATGACGCGGGTCGTGAGGCGGCCATCCTTGTGCTCGAGCTTAATATGCTCTTCGGGGGAGATCGTGAGGAGCTGGGTGAAGTCGATCTTCATCTTGCGAGCCTCGATGGGCAGCCCGTCGACAGACTCGATGAACTTCATCTTCGGGTTTGGGAAGCGGCCATCAGCGGGGTATGCGGTGCCGGCGATCATCTGGCCGACCCTAAGCTTGAAGCGGCGAACGAGCTCCTTGGGAATAAAGGGATCGGTCGGGCGGCGACGACCCATGCGCGTGACATCCAGGAGCATTCCGTTGCCACCGCGGGAGGCGTCGATTTCGAGAACGCCTTCGACGTGCAGAAGATCTTCGACCGGGGCGGGAGCGGCGCTTTGGACTGTTTCCACGGGCGCGGGTGTGTCGGCAGGAACCGACTCATTTTGAGGTGACATTAGAATACGGGAAAAATGAAGGAGACTACTGTTCGAGGGCTTAAAGCTCGTAACCCGGATTTGAAAACAGTGCGCGGCGAGCGCAGTCCCATGCCTAAAAACGTCTAGTTACATTTCGGAACAGTCGAAGGATTCGGCGTTCCGCGAGAACAGGGTCTTCAGGCCTATGGCCAGATTCAGAGCCCAAGCGTATCTTGGGAAAACATCGCTACTAAGATGTTCCTCCACTGTGCTGTCAAGATCCCGATGCAGGGAATCATGATTGCCGACGCGGAACCTAGCACTCCATGAACGGTTTGGAATCATATAAACCTCACTTGAACCCTGAGTGGCCGCTTACCAGTCCGACTGTCCGACGGTGGCGCTCTGCTGGCCAGCAGAGCGCACTGTGGCCGCGGAGCGGTCTCTGCGATCAACTTATTTCGCGCAACAGCTCGACGTCGGTGGGCAGCAGCCCGTGTTTCTCGCCGTCGTCGCTTTTCAGGATCAGCCTTCCGCATGCGTCCACTCCGAGAAAAGCGCCGGTGATCGTGCGTGCGGGGTTTTGGAGCGACACAGTCACCCGAGCCATCTGCCATGCCTCGTTAAGGGCGGGAAGGAACTCGGCGACTTTGTCCTCCACGATGCGTTGTTGTGCAACCGCGAGATGAGTCAGAACGGCGGCAAGGACCTCATCCCGGGGCGGCAGGGGCGCCAGAAGGTCGGCAAGCCGGGTTACCAGCCCCGATAGTTCCGGGTGCGCGGAAGCGGGGGCGTTATCGTAATTGATGCCGATGCCCACGACCGCAGTCTCGGGATTGAAGCGCTCCACGAGAATGCCTGCGAGCTTGGCATTTGAGATCATCAGATCGTTCGGCCAGCGCAGCCTCGTCCCCTTGACCCCGAGTCCTGCCACGGCCTCACGCAGGGCCCAGCCTGCGGCCAGGGGAAGGACTCCCCAAGCCTCCGGATTGCCCGGGGTGGGCAGGACCGCTGAAAACCAGATTCCCCCTTCATCGGATACCCAGGTGCGACGATAGCGGCCGCGTCCTTGGAACTGCCTTTTTGCGACCACCGCGTGCCAGCCGGGCAATTTGCCCGCCAGGTCGTTGGTTGAGCCGACCTCATCGATGCGTGTTACACGCCAGGAGGGAATCGAGACCGCCGGCATCAAATAAGGCCCATTCCCTTGAGCACGGAGAGCATGATGGCGGCGGCCATGACTGAGCCGATCTGGCCACCCGTATTTGCGCCCATGGCATGCATCAGAAGGAAGTTCTGCTTGTTCCATCTCTGGCCTTCGGTCTGCACGAGCCGGGCAGCCATGGGATAGGCTGATATGCCCGCCGCCCCGATCAGCGGATTCATCTTTCCGCCAGAAAGGACGTACCAGATTTTCCCAAGAAGAATTCCTCCCACCGTATCGATGACGATGGCCACAAAACCGAGGCCGAAAACCATGAGGGTTTCCATCTTGAGGAAATTGGGACCATACATCGATGGCGAGACCGAGGAAGAGGGTCGCGATATTGGCGATCTCATTCTCGCTGGCCTTTGTAAGGCGGGAGACGACTCCGGTGACCTTCATGAAATTGCCGAGCATGACCATTCCCATCAGAGGCAATCCCTTGGGCGCTATGATGCCGGTGATGACCGTCACAAGGATCGGAAAGACGATGAGCACCGTCTTCGAAACCTGCCCCTTGACGCTGGGCATTTTGACCTTCCGTTCCTTCTCGGTGGTCAGGAGGCGCATGATTGGCGGCTGGATGATGGGCACGAGCGCCATGTAAGAATAGGCGGCCACCGCCAGCGCTCCCACCATCGCGGTGGGAATCTTGCCGAGCCCGGCAAATAGGTTCGACACATAGATGACCGTCGGCCCGTCGCAGGCTCCGATCATCGCGACCGAGACGGCTTCCTCCTTGGCAAACCCAAGGCCCAGTGCGAACAGCAGGGTAAAAAAGATGCCCAGTTGACCGGCCGCTCCGAAAAGCAGGAGCTTTGGATTTGCGAGAAGCGGGGTGAAGTCCGTCATCGATCCGATGCCAACGAAAATGAGGAGAGGGAAGAGCTCGTTCCCAATGCCGAAATCATAGAATACTTTCAGGACACCGCCTTCTCCCATTACGTCGCTGAGGGGCAGATTGACAAGCAGGCAACCGAAGGCGATCGGCAGAAGGAGGAGCGGCTCCACCTCCTTGACGATGGCAAGGTAGAACATGATGACCGCAATGGTGATCATGATCAGACTGGGTCCGCCGTGGGCGGCCATGTCCTGCATGCCTGCAGTGAGTGCTTGGAGACCGGAGAGGATGGCGTCGATCATGGGGAAAGTGACTGGGTGTCTATTTGCTCTGTTCCTTGCCGCTTTGGGGAGGATTCGCGGGCATCAGAAAGGTTAGGCCCTTAATAAGGAGGGTGAGGAGATACAGAGTAAGCAGCGTGCCGCCCATGCCGACGATCAACAGGGTGATTCCAAAAGTGAGTTTGTCCATGTGGGGTGGAGGGGATGGGGGTTGTGGTAAACGATGATCAGGAAATGTTTTTATCCTTTGCCCTTCTGGCGATAAGCCTGTCATGCCAGACCGACAGCACGATCGAGACGAAGAGCACGCTGACGATGACCAGAAGGGAGACGGAGTTGTTTTCTTTGAACCAGGCTTCGATGGGGTGATAGATGCCGGCCATCATCTTGGCTCCGATGAAGAACAGGATGACGCTGACGCCGTGCTTGAGAAACTTGAAGAGTCCCATGATGCCGCGGATAGCGAAGAAAAGGGAGTTCAGGCCCAGGACGGCGAATACGTTCGAAGTAAGCACGACGAACGGGTCCTGGGAGATGCCCATGATGGCGGGGATGGAGTCGATGGCGAAAAGAACATCGGTGCTGCCGATCACCAGGAAGACGAGAAAAAGGGGCGTGATGCAGAGCTTCCCTCCGAAACGGGTGAAAAGGAGCTTGGTCTCCTGTGCCTCGGCATGAACTGGGAGAAACTTCGACGCCAGCCGGTAGAGGATGTTCTTGTCAGGGTGCACTGATTCCTCCTCGTCGGCGGTGACCATTTTCCAGGCAGTCCAGATCAGCAAGGCTCCAAAAACATAGATCAACCACGCAAAGCGATGGAGGAGGGCGATCCCGAAAAGAATGAAGACGATGCGCAGAACGATGGACAGGTAGATGCCCAGCTTGATCAATTTCGGCTGTGCAACATTCTTCACCCCCATGAGGGAGAATATCAGGATGAATACGAACAAGTTATCGACCGATAGGGAATACTCGGTCAGATAGCCCGAGAGGTAGAGGATTGCCAGCTGCTCCCCTCGTGGATGCACGAAGAAAACAACTGCTCCAAACGACAGGGCGATCGCGACCCATAGAGCAGTCCAGCGCAGAGCCGTGTTGACCGAGATGATGGTCGTTCGGTGGGAAGTGACGTAATAGTCGACGGCGGAAACGATGAAGAATGTCGACCAAAAGATAATCCAAAGCAGGGTTTCGGGGGTCATTGAGCTCTGCTAGAAGGGCAAACTCCCAGGAGATGTCAACGCACGCTGTGGGAGTGGAAAATATGGCGGCGTCCCTCGACCGACCAAGCATGGGATTCCTGCGGGCTTTGGCGCATCTTAATGATGCGTGCGTGACGACCAAACGTTGTGACGACGGCGGCGGAGATTGCTGCGACGACTTCCTGGGAGATTGGCCCGGAGACGGTTTCACTATCGGTGCCCTCGCTCTTCTCGGATGGTTTCCTGGATTCAAGCGCCGCGATCCGCTCATGCATTTCCATAATCTTTTTCGCACAGTAAACCACGATGACCGCAAGGATGACGGTGATGGCGGTTTGCATGGAAACACCAGAGGATGACTGTGTTTCGTCGAATACCATGGCGAGGGAACAGATCAGGAGCGGCAGCGAGATGGCAGTGAACATGATTGAAGGTTTGGTTGAAGCTAAGTACTGGCGTGGATTCAGGGGCGAATCCTCAAGCAAGGGAGTGTGTGGTGCAGAGGTGCGCAAACGCTACCGGGCTGCGTACTCCGGATTTGAAGGCCATAAGTCGGCAGAACCTTCAACGAGGGATTGGTTAATGTGGGTGCGTCTGATCGATGCAATATTAAATATTGGCGCAGGATGGATTCTGGTTTCTAATAGCTTGGAATCCAGAGAAATGAGAAAAAACAGGCGGCACCCATGCGAGTGCCGCCTGCATAAAAGGAGAGAGCGGAAAAGATTCCCGTTCGATCAGGTGCCCTTAGGAGATTTTGAGGAGGATGCCACCCTCTTCGATAGAGTCACCTGGTTTCACCGCGATACTGGCGACGACGCCGGCCTTGGAGGCGTAGAGATAGGTGTTCATCTTCATGGCCTCGATCGTGGCGACCTGCTGGCCTTCTGTAACCGTTTGCCCTTCCTTGACATCGACTGAGACGATCTTGCCGGCAAGCGGGCTGGTAACGTCGCCGGCACCTGCGGCGGCGATCTTGGGTTTGGGCGCGACGGCGGGAGCCGTTACGCTAGCAGAGCTTACCGATGCTGATGTCGGAATATCGCCGGAACGGCCAGAACCTTGAGCGTCATCAAGAATTTCAACGAGGACTTCGTAAGCTTTGCCTTCGACTGTAACACGGAGTTTCTTCATAAGGTTGGGGGAATAAATCGTTTAAGGGTTTTGGTTAGCGAACTTTGTGTGAATGAAAGAGCGTACGGCGGCCTTCAAGAGACCAGATAAAGGACTCCGATGAATTTTGAGAGACATTATTGATTGAGCGAATTTCAGCCTTCTTGCCGATTGTCGCTGCGACACTGGCTGCGATGACTGCAAAAAGCTCTGCTTTTGGCTTATCCATGATAGAAACGAATGGAGCGAGATTGAGTGCGGGCGTCGGCAGATTGTCGAGCGCCCGATTACTCGAACAAGGATTAGAGCGGAATGTTGCCGTGCTTCTTCGGCGGACGTGTCTCACGCTTTGACAAGGTGTTGCGGAGGGCCATCGCGACGATGCCGCGTGTCTGGGAAGGCATGATCACATCGGTGATGAAGGACTTGCTTGCGGCCTCGTAGGGCGAAGCGAATTTATCGCGATAGTCCGCGGCAAGCTCTTTTTCCTTCTTCTTCGGCTCCGATGCCGCGGCGATTTCGCGCTTGAACAGAATCTTGACTGCGCCTTCGGCACCCATGACGGCGATCTCAGCGGTCGGCCAGGCGAAGACGAGGTCCGCGCCCATGTCGGCGCTGCACATGGCAAGGTAGGCGCCGCCATAGGCCTTGCGCATGATCACCGTGATCTTCGGCACCGTGGCCGCGGCATAGGCGAAGAGCATCTTGGCTCCGTGGCGGATGATGCCGCCGCGCTCCTGGGCGATGCCGGGAAGGAATCCCGGGACGTCGACCAAATTGATAAGCGGAATGTTGAAGATATTGCAGAAGCGAATGAAGCGCGCCGCTTTGTCGGAGGCGTCGATGTCGAGCGTGCCGGCTTTGACTGCTGGCTGGTTGGCGATGATGCCAACGACGATGCCCTGGATGCGGCCCCAGCCCACGACGATGTTCTTTGCGAAGTCCTTCTGAACTTCCAAGAAGTCACCGCCGTCAACCAGACGGGCGATCACCTTCAAGACGTCGAGAGGCGCCTTGGGATCCCCAGGCATGATGTCATTCATGGCGGGGTCGATCTCAAGGGAAACGGTTGGCGTCGGATGATGCGGGGGATCCATCACGTTGTTGGATGGAATGAAGGAGAGAATCTTGCGGGCGATCTGCAGGGCATGCTTCTCATCCTCGGCGACGAAGTGAATGTTACCGCTCACTGTCGCATGAGCAGCGGCACTGCCGATCTCGTCCATCGTGACCGTCTGGCCGGTTGCAGCCTTGATGACCTCGGGACCGCAGATGAACATCTGCGCGTTGCTTTTGGTCATGATGATGAAGTCGGTCAGGGCGGGGGAATAAGCCGCGCCACCGGCGCAGGGACCGCAGAGGATCGAGATCTGGGGAACGACGCCTGAGAGAAGGACATTTCGGAAGAAAATGTTTCCATAACCCGATAGGGCTGCATCGCCTTCCTGAATGCGCGCGCCACCGGAATCGTTGATGCCGACAAAGGGCATGCCCGCCTTCATGGCATAGTCCTGAAGGTCGCAGATTTTCTTGGCATGCATCGAGCCGAGGGAGCCTCCGCCGACGGTAAAGTCTTGGCTATAAGCTGCGATAGGACGGCCGTCGACATAGCCGACGCCCGTGATCACGCCATCGCAGGGGAAATTTTTATCGGCCAGACCGAACTCACGGCCCTGGTTCTGGGCGTGCATGCCGAATTCCATGAAGGTGCCGGGCTCGAAGAAGGCATCGAGCCGCTCGCGGGCTGACATGAGGCCCTTCTTTTTGCGGTCCGCAAGTTTGTCGGCGCCGCCTGAAAGGAGAATCGCTTTGCGCTTTTCTTCGAGTTGTTTGACTAACGCAGGTGAGATAGGCATTTGTAAGTTATTTAAAAATAGTATGATGAAGTGGCATTAAGGCTTCGGCATGCAGAACTCGGTCAGCACGCCAGCCGTGGACTTGGGATGGAGGAAGGCAACGAGTTTGCCGGCGGCACCTTCAAAGGGTACCTCATTGAGGAGCCGAACGCCGGCATCGGACGCCTGCTTGAGCTGGCCGGCGATATCGGTCGTGGCAAAAGCGACGTGGTGAACGCCTCCCGAGGGATTCTTCTCCAGGAATTTGGCGATTGGGCTCTCGGGAGAGGTGGGCTCCAGAAGCTCGATGTGCACTTCACCGGCATGGAAGAAAGCGGTGCGCACCTTTTGGGAAGGAACTTCTTCGCGGTGCTCGCATTTCAGGCCGAGCGCTTTCTCGTAGTACGGAATCGTCTCGTCGAGCGATTTGACGGCGATGCCGAGGTGATCGATGCGGATAATCATGATGGAAGATGGCAAAAAATGACGTTCTGAGATAAGATCATCTCATCATGCGCAAACAAGCCCAATCTCGCTCTGCATCCGTTGGCTAAACATGGGCATCCTTTGCCAAGAACTGCGGAGCTAGCCTAGTTAGCATCCTATACGCTAAGCAGTCCGTCAGGTCATACAATCATTTCGTCATGGCTAACAACACCTCCCCAACGCAGTCCTCCACCGAGGCACTCGAGGGTCTTCTTTCACAGTGGAGAAAGACCGTCGAAGCCGAGTTAAAGGGCGTGCCTTTCGAGAAGAAGCTCGTCACCCGCACACCCGAGGGTATCGCGCTCCAGCCTCTTTATTCGCGCATCGATTTGGCGCCCATTCCACACCTCGATTCGCGGCCTGGAGAGGCACCCTTTTTGCGGGGGTTCCGTGATCGGGATAATAAGGAGGGCTTATGGGGGGTTGCCCAGGAAATTACCGCGGGTAATGTTTCAGAATTTAACTCCGCATTGCTCTCCGGTCTGATGTGCGGCCAGAACAGCGTCGTTTTGACGGCTGATGCGGCGACTCGCTCCGGGCAAGATCCGGATGAGGCGGCGCAGAACGGCGGTTGTTTCTGTGGCCTGTCGCTGGCGGACACCAAGGACTTTGCCGTTGCTCTCTCCAACGTGGATCTGCTTGCGGTGCCGGTGCACCTGCGAGCGGGTTCGGATGCCCGGGCTCTCGGTGCTTTGTACCTTGATTATGCCCGGCAGCGCGGAGTAAAGGCGTCGGCTCTTCATGGATCGCTTACGGCCGATCCCATCGGCGAATGGGTGCGCACGGGCGCTCTACCGGTCAAGATCGAGTCCCTTTATGATGGGCTCGCGGAATGGTCGAGGTTTACTGCGACCGAGGCTCCCGGAATCCGCTCGGTCGGCGTTAGCGCGCGGCTGTGGCATGAGGCGGGAGGCACTGCAACCCAAGAACTTGCCTTCGCTCTCGGCACGGCGGTTGAATACCTCCGCGCGTTTCAATCCCGCGGGATCGCCCCCGGCAAGGCGGCGGCGCAGTTCAGCTTCCAGTTCTCCATCGGCTCACAATTCTTCATGGAGATCGCGAAATTCCGAGCCTTCCGTCTGCTCTGGGCTCGCGTTCTCTCAGCCTTCGGCAGCGAGAGTTCTGCAGCCCGCTCAGCCTTACAGGCTCGCACCAGCCTCTATAACAAGACGCTCACCGATCCGCACGTGAACATGCTTCGCGTGACCACGGAGGCGCTATCCGCCGTGCTTGGCGGCGTCGATTCGCTGCATGTCGGGCCCTTTGACGAGGTTACCGGCGCCACGGACGACTTCTCCAGGCGCATTGCCCGCAATATCCATACGCTCCTAGCCGAGGAATTTGGCGTTGCCCGGACGGCTGATCCTTCCGGCGGTTCCTGGTACATTGAGAAGCTTAGCGACGAACTCGCCCGAAAGGCCTGGGGCCTGTTCCAGGATATTGAGAAGAAGGGCGGCTTTGTCGCTGTTTTGCGCACAGGCGAGCCACAGAAACTCGTCGCCGCCGCGGCAACCGATAAAGACGATGCTGTCGCCAAGCGCCGTTCGGCATTGGTCGGGACCAATCTTTTCCCAAATCTCAAGGAGAAGATGTTTGCGAAAAAGCCCGTGGATGCAACCGCCAAGGCCGCTCGGGCCGCGGCTCTCAAGGCGCGGCGTCCTTCCTCGGCTCCTCCTGCAGCCTCGGATATGGCTTCGCTGATCGCCGCCGCCGACAAGGGGGCGACCGTAGGGCAGCTCAGCCGCTTGACCCTCGGCACCGCCGCTGCGACCGACAGCATCCAGCCGCTCTCATGCAAGCGCGCAGCCGCCGGCATCGAGGAATTGCGTCAGTCCTCGGGCGCCTTCGCCGCGAAGACAGGCTCTCGCCCGAAAGTCTTTTTGGCCAAGATGGGACCCGTGCTCCAGCACAAGGCCCGCGCGGACTTCGCCGCCGGCTTTTTCGCCGTGGGTGGGTTTGAGTCCATCGCCAAGCAAAGTTTCGAGACCCCGGAGGCCGCCGCTCAGGCTGCCGCCGCTTCAGGCGCGTCCGTGGCGGTTCTCTGTTCCACCGATGAGACCTACCCAGCGTTGGTGCCGACCTTCGCCAAGGCGGTGAAGGCAACCAAGCCGGGCATGATCGTCGTGCTTGCCGGCCTCCCGGCTGACAAAGCCGTCGTCGAGCAATTCAAGACTGCGGGCATCGACGAATTCATTCACATCCGCGCCAGCGTTCGCGATCTCCTGGCCAAACTCCTCAAGCAAGTGGGAGCCCAAGCATGAACAACCCTGATTTCACCCAACTCAACTACGACGCTTTCAAGTTCTCGCCGGCAAAAACGGCTCCCAAGGCCTTCGCTGCAGATTGGATGACCTACGAGCAGATTCCGGTGAAGCCGCTTTACACGGCTGCCGATCTTCCTCCGGCGAGCACGATTGACACCGTCCCGTGCCTCGCGCCTTTCACGCGCGGTCCCTACTCGACGATGTACGTCGCGAAGCCCTGGACCGTGCGCCAGTACGCCGGATTCTCGACCGCCGAGGAATCCAACGCCTTCTACAAACGCAATCTCGCCGCAGGCCAGATGGGCCTCTCCATCGCCTTCGACCTTGCCACCCATCGCGGCTATGACAGCGACCATCCCCGTGTGGTGGGCGATGTCGGCAAGGCGGGCGTGGCCGTCGATTCCGTGATGGACATGCATACGCTGTTCGCGGGCATCCCCCTCGACAAGGTATCCGTTTCCATGACGATGAACGGTGCGGTGCTGCCCATCATGGCGTTCTACATCTGCGCCGCCATTGAGCAGGGCGTTAAGATCGAGCAGCTTTCGGGAACGATCCAGAACGACATTCTGAAGGAGTTCATGGTGCGGAACACCTACATCTATCCGCCCACGCCCTCGATGAAGATCATCGCGGACATATTCGGCTACACCTCAAGGCTCATGCCGAAGTTCAACTCGATTTCGATCTCAGGCTACCACATCCAGGAGGCGGGCGCCACCGCCGACCTTGAACTGGCCTACACTCTGGCGGACGGTCTCGAGTATCTGCGCACCGGCGTTGCGGCGGGCCTCGACATCGACGCCTTCGCACCGCGCCTCTCGTTCTTCTGGGGCATCGGCAAGAACCATTTCATGGAAATCGCCAAGATGCGCGCCGCGCGCACGCTCTGGTCGGAGATCGTTTCCCAGTTCAAACCGAAGAATCCGAAGTCGCTTGCGCTTCGCACCCACTGCCAGACTTCAGGCTGGAGTCTCACGGAGCAGGATCCCTTCAATAACGTGGCTCGCACCTGCCTGGAAGCACTTGCCTCCGTTTGCGGTCACACCCAATCGCTGCATACGAACGCCCTCGACGAGGCCATCGCGCTTCCGACGGATTTCTCCGCGCGCATCGCCCGCAACACGCAATTGTACCTCCAGAACGAGACCGGCATCTGCAATGTCGTCGATCCGTGGGGAGGCAGCTACTACGTCGAAGCTCTCACGGAGGAGCTTCTCACGAAGGCCCGCAGCCACCTTGCCGAAGTGGAGACCATGGGCGGCATGACCAAGGCCATCGAGGCGGGCATCCCGAAGCTGCGTATCGAGGAAGCTTCCGCCCGCCGCCAGGCCAGGATCGATTCCAGCAAGGAAACCATTGTCGGCCTTAACAAATACCGCCTGGAGAAGGAAGCGCCCATAGATACCCTCGAAGTGGACAACTCTGCGGTTCGCGATTCCCAGATCAAACGACTCAAGGAACTGCGCGCCAGTCGCGACGAGGCCAAGTGCCGCGCTTCTCTCAACGCACTCACCGAGTGCGCCCGCAGCAGCAAGGGTAACCTGCTGGAACTCGCCGTCACGGCCGCACAGGCCCGCGCGACGCTTGGCGAGATCAGCGATGCTCTCGAACTGGTTTTCGGACGCTACCAGGCGCAGATCCGCTCCATCTCGGGCGTCTACCGCTTGGAATTCGGAGAGGACGCCAACGTGGCGAAGGTGCGCCAGCTCATCGCCAAGTTCGAGAAGAGCGAGGGCCGGCGCCCGCGCCTGCTCATCGCCAAGCTCGGCCAGGACGGGCATGATCGCGGCGCCAAGGTGGTCGCCACCGCCATGGCCGACCTGGGTTATGACATCGACATCGGGCCTCTCTTTCAAACCCCCGACGAGGCGGCTCGCCAGGCGGTGGAGAACGACGTTCACGTGGTCGCCATGAGCTCGCTCGCCGCAGGCCACAAGACCCTGCTGCCCGCGCTTCGCAAGGCGCTCAACGCCCTTGGACGCGAGGATATCATGATCGTGTGCGGCGGCGTCATTCCCGCGCCCGACTACGCGTTCCTGCTCTCCAACGGAGCCAGCGCGGTCTTCGGTCCCGGCACCGTGATCCCGTACTCCGCGCTCAAAACCCTCGAACTGCTCTGCGAGCGTCTTGAGATCAAGTGAAGCCGATCAAGTAAGCCACTTGTCAACTTAGCATAAAGGCGACCCGCGGGGGTCGCCTTTATTGTCTGATGCCACCGGCGGAGCTGGCCCCAAGGAAGCCGGTAGCTCGTTATCTGGATTTCGTGCAATTTCGTGAGTTTTCATGGTTCCAAAAATTTTACGACCCGGTTAACCACGGAATACCTGGAGGCGGCGGAGCCGCAACCAAACCCAACCAATCAATTCAGATTGAACAGAAGACAACGAAGCGTCTCAAGTCATGCCACCTCAGAGGTCTCGGTGATGAACGCAACCAACGTATCCTTTAATGCGGTCTTCCAGAAAAGCGCTTCGTTACCTTCTGTTAAAATCCTGAATGAGATGTTTTTGAGAGCCCCTGAAAGAAATATGCACGCAAGAAAACAGCAGACTCGGAGATAGTTCTACGATATACACGGAATTATTCACTCGATCCTTCAATTTTCCCCATCTCAGTCCCATGCGCTTCACACTAACATACTCCCTTCGCCAGATCGTGAGATCGTCGGGTCGCACGGTCGTGCCCGTCCTCATTCTCGCCCTCGGGATTGCGAACCTGCGGGCCGGAGATGCACCCATCCGCCTAAAGCCGGAGGATATGAAGTGGGTGGCCAGTCCCTCGATGCACGGATTGATGACGGCCGTGCTCGCAGGCAACCCGGCTGCGCCGGGGCCTTACGTGGAACGCATACTCATACCGCCGAATTCGCGCCTCCAGCCCCATAGCCATCCGAATGAGGGCCGTTTGGTGACCGTTTTGTCCGGAACCTTGTACTTCGCCTTCGGAGAAACTTTCGACGAGGGGAAGCTGGTGGCTCTGCCCGCAGGCAGTTTCTTCGCCGAGCCTGCGAATGTTGCCCATCACGCCCTGACGAAGGGCGTTGGGGCTGTCCTGCAGCTTCAAGCTATGGGACCCGCAGGAGCCACCACCTACGTCAAAGTCGCGCCGGCCAAGACAAAGTAGCGCACTGTCGGCATCCACTCTGCGCGCTCCGCGGCTCCAAGTGAGGCCTGGACGCAAGAGGACGCTCAAGCTTTACTTGCATGATGCCGGTCATCTGTAAAAGATCAGCTCATGCCACGTCCGAGCAGCGCATTGATCGTCGATGACGAACCGCATGTACGCGTGTACCTTCGGATGCTGCTGAAGCAGGTCGGCATCGCCACGATATGGGAGGCGAGCGATGGGGCCAAGGCATGCGAGCTGTTTATCGAGCACCGCCCCGGCGTTGTGCTTTTGGATATTGTCATGCCCGGAAAGACAGGGCCCGGCGTAATGGCGGATCTGAAAGCGATCGATCCCAGCGTGCCTGTGATCGTGGTCACATCCCAGGTCGCGTTGAAGACGGTTGAGGAGATGCATGATCTGGGCGCGGTGTGCTACATCCTCAAGCACACGCCGCGCGACCAGATGTTGAAAATGCTTACGGACGCCCTGGATTCGATCGGCGAAGAGAGCTAGGGCGCTAACAAAGAAGCCAGAGGCCAACGGTCGGACGGTGGTGCTGCTGCACACAGTGGCGGCAGAGCCGCCTCGGTCGGACAGTCGGACGGTCGGAGGTCGGTACAAATTCACACCACTGTGTGCGCAAAGCGCACCACCGAGACGAGCAGAGCTCGTCACCGAGGCGACAGTGTCGCCACCGATTCGGCCCCGCGGACACCGTGCGCAGCAGCGTCCTCGCTCCTCGATTCTATATTCTTTTGTCACAAGATGGCCGCCATCCAGTCCATGAGCTCACCGTCGGTGGCGATCTCTTTGCCGCCTTGGTACTCAGGCGAAAGAAGGTTGCGGTATCCCGGATCGGCGAAACGCCGGCAATGGAGCAGAACTTTTGCCTTCTGCCCCGGAGCGCGCACGAGCCTGCCCAGAGCCTGATTCGCCTTTTGCATTCCTGGGATCTGGTAAACGCGCCTGAAGGATGCCTCGCGCCCCAGCTTTGCCAGCGCGGCCATGCGGGCGTGCTGGATGGGATTCACTTCCGGGAGCGCCGGCCCCACGACCATGGCACGCGTGACCCGTCCGCCAAGGACATCGATGCTTTCGGCGAAGCTGGATCCGAGCACGAGAAAAAGGACGTCCGAATTTCCCAGCGCCGTTTCGACCCACTCGGTCTGCTTGGCGAGGTCGGCGCGCCGGGGTTGCATCGAAACCCGCAGCGGTCGCCCCCGGGCCTCCAGCTCGCCCAGGATCGACTCCGCGTAGGCATAACTTGGGAAAAACGCCGCGCAGATCCGCTGAGACTCTCCCGCGATCCGATGCCAGTCGGCCAGCGTGGCGGCTGTCAGCGCAAAGAATCGGCCGCGGTGCTGGAACGTCGTGTCCACGCGGAGATCCACGGCGACATCGTAGGCGCCGTCCCGCCAGGGCGCTCCCGCGAAGATTCCTGTCACCGCGGCGGAACTACGCACCTCCTCGACTCGCAGAAGCTCCGCTCCGCTGGTGACGCGTGCGAAGAGTTTTTTGGTCTCGCGTTTCGTGAGTTTGCCGAGCTTTCCGGGAGTGGGGCCGGACGGCGATCTGGCGGCGGGCGCCTCCGCTTCGAGCGCTGCCTTAACTTGGAGAGGGAGGTCTCTCAGGCTTGTTGGAGACAGCTCAGGCACGGGATCCGCGAGTCCGATGCTCTCGGCAAACGCATCGTGCGGGCCAAATGTCGCCGAGGAAAGCAGGACTCCGCCGAACTCCCGCAGGGATTCCGCTATGGCGCTTGCCGCGTCGATGCAGGTCACAGCCAATGTTCCAGGCCGTGGACTCCACCAATGGCGTTGAAGCCGGGGCTGGCTCTTTAGTTCGTCGACGATGGAGGGGATGCTCCAGAGCAACTCGGCGGCATGGGCGCTCAGGCCGGCATAGTCGAGGGGTGTGGTTGAAATGCGAAGCGCAGCCTGCTCCAGCAGGTGGCGCGCGTCGTCCTCATCGTCCAGGGGCAGGGCGCCATGCTGGGCAAGATGCTGGAGGAAGTGCCCCAGATGCTCGATCTCCTGAACGAGCGTTTGGGGCGCTCGGATGCCGTGCAGCGCGTCGCGCAGCTCGAGGGATTCCTCTCGGGTGAAGCGATGCGAATAGGCGTCCGCGACGCGGGCCGGCAGGTTGTGCGCCTCATCGACGATCAAGAGCGTGCGTCCGGGCAGGAAGCCGAGCTGCTCCACAAACAGTCCGCGAGCCGACGGAGAGAAGACGTAGTTGATGTCGCCGATCCAGACGTCGGCAAAGGGAAGGGCGGCCCGCGTGATCTCGTAGGGGCAGATGCCGGCTTCAGCACCTGCTGCGCGAAGGCTGGCAATGTCGCGCGGCGCCTTGGGATCGACGGTGAAAAACGAAAGCCCGCTGCGTTCCCAACGGGCGGCCACGTCCCGGATGTGGGCGCAGACATCCCTGACGCAGTGGAAGACCGGGTTGATGCAATGCTCGCTCTTCGGCCGCACGAGCCACGCGCTCAGCGGCATTGCATCCTGGGCGTCGGCAGGCTCCTCGGATGGGACGCATTTTGCCTTTTCCCCGCACATGGCGGAGATCGTGCTCATCACCTGAATCTGGCCGGTGGCTTTGCTCGTGAGGTAAATGAGCCTCTCGAAATGACCCTCGCGCATCTGGCACAGCGCAGCCTCCAGCATGATGCCCGTTTTGCCGAATCCGGTGGGCGCCTCGAACAAAAGGGCTGAGTGCGCGGAATGGAGAGCCGCGCTCAGGGACTCCAGGGCGTTCTCCTGGCCGGGACGAAAGCGGTCGAAGGGAGGCCGGAAGCTTAGTTGCCGCAGGCGTTCGCGGGCCTGCAGGCGCTGCTTGAGAAATGCAGTGACGCGATCGAGTTGCGCCTGAAACAGGGACTCGTCGCCGAATCCAAGAAGCACGGTCTGCGAGAGACCGCTGTCCGCCTCGACAAACATCAATTCCGCGGAGAGTGCCGACGGAGAGGCGATCGGCGAAGCTGTGGCGGCATCGAGTCTCAGGAGCGCCGCGTAAGATGCCAGTTGCAGGAAATAGGACGGATATTCGGAGCGCAGTTCGCTCTCGTCGGACGGCAGCGTGCGCAAGACCGTCTTGATCTCCCGCAATATTCTGCGCTCCTTGCGCACAATCATCTGGTCGATGCGCCCGGAGAGCCCGAGCGTCCATCCCTTGTGGAAAACCCTGCCCTGGATAACGACCTCAAACGTTGCGCAAGTCTCCTCCTGAATCGTTTTTCCCTGGAGCTGCCGATGCCAGTGGCTGCCGAGTTGGGCGCGCCAAATTCCCGATGCTCCTCCCGAAAGCTCGCGCGGCCCCAGCACGAAGTCGGCGAACTCGCCGACGCTCAGGCTGGCGCTGCGTTGATCGAGGTCGAATTGCATCGCAGCAGGGAACTCCGGGCTCTTCGGTTGCGCAAGAGGAAGAATCGGGGGTGTTGGAGGCTATCGGTTTTCGGCTCTCGGCCCTCGGCCCTCGGCAAATACAAATTTCCGCCCCGTATTTCCCGGGTACAGAAAGCCGACATCCGACCGCCAAAAGCCGAACGCCGGGAACCGACAGCTTCCGGCGCCAACCGGCCTAGTCTTTCCCCTTGGATGCTGGTGTCGGGTCGGGCTGCGAGGAGGGGGCCGGAGGCGGGTTGCGCATGAGACGAGAGAGCTGTTGGGCCGCCTGCTGTTCCTGTTGTAGCTGTTGCAAAACGCTCAGTTGCGGACCCGCGAGAACTCCCTGGGCCAGTTGAAGGGCTTGATCCTTGATGGGCGCAGCGCCTCCAAGACCGAAGGCATTCCGATCCGGTGGCGCGCCGCCGGGCATGGAGAAGCTGCCCGAGGCGTCCGTGGAGCCGGTACTAACGAGAATGTCCATCAACTGCCGGGACTGTTGCTCCGTGAGAGGCGTTTGGGTGTAGCTTAGGCGCTTCTCGAGAAGATCGACCGTGGTGCGTTGCGGGAGCGTGGTCTCGTAATTCTGATACTGGCCGTACGCCTGTGCGCCCAGGAGTTGCTGCATCGACTGATCGACTTCGCTCTGCGCCGCCTGGATCATCTGCTGCACTTGGTCGCGATTTTCGCGTCCCGTAAGGCCCTGGGCGCGCGCCGCCGCAAGGACGTCGAATACGGCGCTCTGTTTGTCCGCCAGCAGCGTCTTGAATTTCTCCAGGTCGGCGGGCGCAAGCGAGAGCCCTTTGAAGAGAGCTGCGTAACGGCTTTCAAGCGCGCCCCGTTGCTGCGCGCTCATGAGTTTCTGGAACTCAGGCGTATTGGCCAAGGCCATGAACGCGTTTTCGCGACGCCCTCTGTCGGCTCCTGGAGGAGAACCGGGGCCGTCAAATTCGCCCGGGCGCTGATCTCGGGCGTCACCAGCGTCTCCGGACGCGTATTTTGCGTAAACCGGAGCTCTGGCAGTCAGTGCGACAAGGCGCTTCTCAAGAGCCGTTACGCGCTTCTGCCAGTTGTCGCGCTCCTCGACGGCCAATCCCGAGTGGCGCAGCCGATCGAGTTCCTGTTGAAGAGAGAAAGCATGCCAGCCGAGGAAAGCGGTGCTTAAGGTCAGGAGCGCAATGAGCAAAACGTGAAGGCGTTTCATGGGTTGGCGGAATAGAATAATAGGGTGACGCCTGCGGATGGCAACGCGTTCCATGAGCTTTGAAGACTTTTCCGGGGACTCGCGACCGGCTTTGACAGTCAGGCTGCCATGCCTCTATCTGGCGGTTTCTATCTTCGCACCATGTCCCAAGTTCGCGTCCGCTTTGCTCCCAGTCCCACCGGCTTCTTCCATATCGGGAGCGCCCGCACCGCCCTGTTCAACTGGCTCTACGCCCGCCACACGGGCGGCGTCTTCGTCCTCCGGATCGAGGACACCGACCAGGCCCGCAACAGCGAGGCGTTTTTGAATGTCATCTACGACAGCCTCGCCTGGCTGGGCATGAATTGGGACGAAGGCCCGAAGGTGGGCGGCAACTACGGTCCCTATCGGCAGAGCGAGCGTGCGCACATCTACAAGGACTACATCGAGAAGCTCAAGGCCTCCGGCCGCACCTACGAGAAGGATGGAGCCACTTTTTTTAAAATCTCCGGCGAGCCGCAGATCATCGACGACGCCATCCGCGGACGCGTCGAACGCACCGAGGAGAAGGATTTCGTGATTATCCGCTCCGACGGCAACCCGGTGTTCCATCTGGTGAACGTGGTCGACGACATCACGATGGCCATCACTCATGTGATTCGCGGCGAAGATCATCTTTCTAACACCAGCAAGCACACGGAACTCTTCCGCGCCCTTGGAGCGCCCCTGCCGGTTTACGCCCACATTCCGCTCATCCTGAAGCAGAACGGCCCGGGCAAGATGTCGAAGCGCGACCAGGGCGCCCTTGTCGAGGAGTATCAACGCCGTGGTTACCTGCCGGAGGCTCTCGTCAACTTCCTGAGTCTCCTCGGGTGGAATCCCAAGGACAACACAGAGAAGATGCCCGTTGCGGATATTATCAGCCGCTTCGACCTGCAGGGCGTCAACCAGAGCAACGCCCGCTTCGACGAAAAGAAACTCGCGCACATGAACATGGCTTACCTGCTGGAGCAGCCCGCGGAGCGCTTCGTGGCGCTGGCGCGCGAGTATTTCCGGCGGCAGAACGTCTTTGCCGCCGGATGGCCGGAGGATGCCTATTTCAAGGAGGTGATGCTGCTGAGCCAGCCGAAGATCAGGGCGGTCGAGGAATTGCCCGCCTACACAGCCTATTTCTTCACCGAGGATTTCCCGGTCGATCCCAAGGCCCGGGAGAAGGTCATGGGCAAGGGAGATCCGAAGTGCAGCCTCGCCGAGTTGATTGAGGCGGTGCGCGGAGCGGATTTCTCATCCGACGCAGCTCTTGAACAGATGATGCAGGGGCTTGCCCTTAAAAATGGTTTGGGAGCGGGGGATTACATCCACCCGGGGCGCCTTGCAGTGTCGGGCGGCAATGTGGGACCGAGTTTCTACGGGCTTTTCCGGGTGCTGGGGCGCGAGCGCGTCCTGCGCCGCCTGGAGCGTTTCCTCGCAAGTCTCTGACAGGCGTGTTTCACGCCTGCCTGATCCGGGTCGCCTGTCCCGCGCATGGAAATTGCGCTTCCTGAGCCCAAAACATGCGCGGTGCCCGATCCTCGACTGGCAAGTTACTCGCTTGCCCCCGGCCTGGCTATTCCTTGAATGAGAGGAGGTGCGAGGAAACGCACCATCCCCGACAATATGCCGCTCACTCTTGTTCATGTTCAGGTGAAGCCCGAATGCATCGATGCATTCAAGGCTGCCACCATGGACAATGTAACCCAGAGCAGGAAGGAGTCCGGAGTCTGGCAGTTCGATCTCTGCCAACAATCCGACGATCCCGCTCGTTTTGTGATCGTCGAGGGCTATCATACTGCCGAGGCCATGACAGCGCACAAGGAAACCGCTCATTACATGAAGTGGCGCGATGCCGCCGCCGGCATGATGGCCGCGCCGCGGTTTGGGGTGCGCTACGAAAAGATCGCCGCTGTCCGCTAATTCTCTGTCACGCGATACAACACTCCTCCACGGTTCCCCCCTATGCGCTTCGAATTCACCACCGCCACCCAAGTCGTTTTCGGTCCGGGCACACTCTCCGAGGCAGGCAAACTCGCGAAAGCATTGGGGCGGCGCGCCGCCCTCGTCGTCGGCAAGAAACCGCAGCGGGCGCAGCGTCTTGCCGATGAACTCGCCGAGGCGCGCATCACGACGACGACCATCGCCGTCAGCCATGAGCCCACGGTCGATGATGTCGTGAGCGGCGCGGCGGCGGCCCGGCGTTTCGGCGCGGAAATGGTGATCGGCATGGGGGGAGGCAGCGTCATGGATGCGGCGAAGGCCATTTCCGCCCTCCTCACAAACGAGGATTCGATTTTCGATTATATCGAAGTTGTGGGCAAGGGTCAGCCTCTGGAGCTTCCCGCGGCTCCCTGGATCGCGATTCCCACGACCGCCGGCACTGGGGCCGAGGTGACGCGCAACGCCGTCCTTACCGTGCCCGAACGGGGCCTGAAGGTGAGCCTTCGCAGCCCCTATTTGCTAGCGCGTCTGGCGATCGTCGATCCCGAGCTGACGCTCGACATGTCCGCTGCTCTCACGGCAAGCACCGGCATGGATGCCCTGGCGCAGCTCATCGAGGCTTATGTGGGCACCAAGGCCAATCCGATGACCGACTCGCTCTGCGCTGCGGGCATTCCGCGCGCAGCCCATGCGCTGTCGATCGCCTGCGCCCAGCCTCGCGAGATTTCCGCCCGCATTGATCTCTCGCTTGCGAGCCTTTGGAGCGGCATGGCACTCGCCAACTCGGGTTTGGGTGGCGTGCATGGCTTGGCTTCGCCCATCGGGGGCATGTTCCGCGCCCCGCATGGCGCCATCTGCGGCTCGCTTCTCGGACCCATCATGGGCGCCAATATCCGCGCTCTTCGCTCGCGTCAGCCGGACAGTCCCGCGCTGATACGCTATGCCGAAATCGCTCGCTGGCTCACTCGCCGCATCGATGTACAGGCGGAGGACGGTGCTGCATGGGTCAACCATCTGGTCGCATTCCTTCAGCTTCCGAAGCTTTCAACCCTCAAGGTGCCCGCGGCGCGCGTCAGCGAAATCGTTGCCCGTGCGCAGGAGTCCAGCAGCATGAAGACGAATCCCATCGAGTTGAGCACGGAGGAGGTCGCGGCAGCTCTCTCCGAGGCCCTTTAGTTCGGAGGGCCTTGGGCTTTCGGCTATCGGGGAAACCCGACTTGTTACTCGGATGGTTCTCCCCGCGGAGAACACGATGGGGAGCGAGCCGCAGGAGAAGACACATCGCTTGCTTTGTGTTCCGTGTACTCGGATCGATCCTCCTGCTAGATTCCTTGATCGCCGATAGTTCGACTACCGAAAAGTTCAAAACCCCTGTGATAAACTGCGAAGAAGCGAAGAACCCAAGAACAAGCCGGAATGATTGAGAGAGGTGGTCCAATTTCTCTTTAATCCGATCTTCGATTCTTTGCCTGTCCTGAG
>JBAZHQ010000029.1:0-22911 GCA_041652235.1 Opitutaceae bacterium
GGAACACGAGTTCCTCGATGGCGCGAAGAGAGTCGGCGGTGGTGATGTTACCGTAGGTCTCGATCGTGCCGCCAAGGTATTTCACACCGCCGGAAAGCAGCGGACGGGCTCTCTCGAAGCAATCGTCGTAGAGAGCGCTGATGAAAAGAAAGGCGGTCTCGCGACCGGCGACCTCGTATTCGATTTTCTCCTGCTGGGCGCAGGCGGCGACGTGGTGTTCGACCTGGGCGGCGTAGGCTGCCCAGAGTTGTTCGAAGGAATCGAAGGCCTCAACGGGCGGCGTCGCCGGGCCGGTGCGTTTTCCGGTCCAGGGATCGCGCCCCTCGTGCAGGGTGGCTTCGAGGCATTTGGCGAGATTGATGACCCCGTTGGGGGATCCGATGGAACGGGCGGCGATGATGTATTCGCCGCAGCCGAAGGGATGGTAGCGGACGGCCTCGTCCTCGGGGATGGCGAAGGATCTGGCGACGGCGGGGATGTTGACGTCGTCGTTGTAGAGCATCGGGTAAGTGACCCCCTCGCCGATGACGGTGAGCGCCTTTTCCATGAGATCGGGATTTTGTCCCTCGTAGAAACGCAGGGACAACTGCGGCTGGTCGAGGCGCAGGGTGCGGGAAGCCTCCATGGCGAGCAGGGCGAAGCGATCGCTTGCGGCTTCGTCGGGACGTCCGCGACCGCCGATGAAGACCCGGTTGTTGAACGGGTTGGCGTAGGCCTTCATGAGACGCCACCAGCTTTGGATGAGGCGCAGGGCCTCGGGCTCGTCGAGACGGCCCGCCTTGATGTCGGCGTCGAGCAAGGGCCCCAGATAGACATCGGCGCGGCCGTAGTTCCAGGTGCCTGAATGGAGGGCATAGAGCCAGGCAAGTTGGATACCCTCGTGGAGGGATTGGGGTGGACGAGACTGGATGGCTTCAAGGCTGCCGGCGATGCGCAGGAGTTCGGAGCGCCGCTGCGGATTTTTGGCGCGGGCGGCAAGCTCACTGGCCTGCAACGCGTAATTTTTGCAGGAAGTCGCGAGCAGCTCGAGGGCGCCGACGACGCCTTTGAAAAACAGGGCACCCTCCGCATCGGCGCGTCCGCCGAGGCTGCGGGCCTCCGCGATGAGCCCCGGGAGTCCGACGCGCATGAGCTTGGCGTAGTCGAGGACGGTGCCTGCGATGCGGTAGAGCGGGAAGGCGATGCCGCTCTCGGCCATCCAGGCATCGCTTGGAAGGGTTTTGGCAAGCTCGGGCGGATAGGCGGCGCGCGTGCGCGCCTCGGTCGAGCGGCTGCTCCAGAAGGCGATCATTTCCTCGGCGCGGGCAGCGAGTTCGGGTGTGACATCGGGCCGTTTGAGCATCTCGCGAATGACATCCGGTCCACATGCGTAACCCAGGCCGCCGGGCTGGTTCACTTCGGGGCCGAAACTCACGAGCGGGTAGAAGACGCGTCCGGCCAAGAGATCCTGTTCCCCGATCGGCTGCATCATCGCCGAAAACTGGATACGCAGGACGGCGAGCTCGCGCAGAGCCGGGTGGTCGTTTTCATGAAACCGGTACGCTTCGGTGATCGCGAGCTCGAGGGAGAGCGGCGTCGGGTACAGCGGCGCGAAAGGCGAGCCGGCGATGGCGGCTTCGAGGGAAAAAGCGGGCAGGCATTTCATGGGGATGAGGAAAACAGGAGTTGGGACGCGTTGGGTTGATCTGGATGATAGTGTATTTTAAGAGCGGTGTCTTGCCCTACGTTGATCAAATACTACACTGTATTGATGCAACGCTTGGTTTTTTCATCACTGCTTCTGCCTCTTCTGCCTCATCCCCACTTTCACTGCGATTCGACCCGGGTGGCGGCACGGGAGATAACCTTTGAGCACAGCCACGATTTCTCAGAGCTGTTTCTGGTGACTGCAGGACGCGGACTGCACCGGGTCAACGGTGGCAGGCAAGAGCTGCAGGCGGGGGATCTCCTGTGGGTTGAAGCGGATGACGCGCACTTTTATGAAGGACCTGAGACGGGGGAGCTCCAGTTCCTCAATCTTGCCCTCGAGCCCGGCTGGTGGGCGCGTTTTCGCGGGCTTTTCGCACCGCCCAGCGAACCGGGGCGATGGCGCAGCGGCGGCCTGCCGCGTCCCAGGCACTTGCAGCGAGATTCCTTTGCCCGAGTGGAGCAGGCCTTGCAGGCATTGGTGCGGGTTGGCCCCCTGGATGACTGGCAACTCATTTCCGCGCTACAGGCCAGCTTGCCGCTCTTGGTGCAAGGCGATGAGGAGAAGGCTGACAAGGCGCCGGCCTGGTTGAAGATGCTGGTCGGGCTCATGCGCGAGCCCAAGCTTGTGGCGAATCCCCTGTCCTGGTGGCAGGCCAAGGCGGGATGCAGCAAAGAGCATCTGGCGCGCAGTTGCCGCAAGCATTACGGCAAGACACTCACCGATATGCTCAATGCGGCCCGCATCGCGCAGGTGCAGGCAAGGCTGCTCGGCGGCAAGGAAACCGTGAGCACGCTCGCACTGGAACTCGGTTTCGAGCACATCGGGCACTTTCACGCACTATTCAAGGCGCACACCGGTTGTACTCCGCTCGAGTGGCAGCGCCGCCAGACTCAGGCCACGGTGCCCCGCCGCTGATGGGTGCGATCCGGGGACGGTCACTTGAAGAAATTCAGGGCGGTTGTCGTCAACAACGCGTTTATGAAATCGATCAGGAAGACTCCTACTATTGGCACGATGAGAAACGCAGTGGGCGCGGGGCCGAACCGGCGCGCCAGGACTCTCATCGTCGCCAGGGCGTTGGAAACCGCCCCAAGGCCGAATCCGATCATTCCGGCGCTCATCATGGCAGCCTCATAGTCCCGTCCCATCACGCGGAAGACCATCCAGTAGGACAGCCCCGCCATAATCAGCACTTGAACGGTCAATATAACGAGGAGAGGCAAAGCCGAATGTGCCAGTTGCATCAATTGCAGGTCTATCATCACCACGGCCAGAAGCCACATCAGCGCCACCGATCCGATTCCGTCCGTGCGATCGGTCTTTATCCAGGTCCGATTCGCGGCGTCGTGCAGATTCCGGACCACTGCGGCAACCATCATCGATCCCATGTAAACGGGAAACGTAATACCTGCGCTTTGTATGAAAGTACTGACGAAAGCGCCGAGCTTCATGCAAACCACAAGCACAGCCAAATGCAGGAACGTGCTTGCGCGGGTTCGCATCAGGTCGCGGACATCTTCGATAAAGGTGCTTCCAATCGGGGTTGCATCGTCGGCGGTCTCCGTCCGCCCGCGATGCACCGATTTGCGTCCCAACTTCCGCTCCACCAAGGCTCCACCGACGATTCCAGCGATCAGACCACCCGCGATCACCCCGAAAGCCGCCGCCGCGATGCCGATGGTGGCGGCGCCGGCCAATCCGCATTTCTCAAACTCCGGGGCAAAGCCCGCAGCCGTGCCGAAGCCACCCATCAAGGAAACGTTGCTTGCCATGGTTCCGAGGAGCGGGCTTTCCCCGAGGGCGACCGCCATGGCGGCACCCGTGGCTGCCTGAATCACGGCGATCGCGGCGGCAAGGCCGAGGTATGTGACGAGCGGAAGACCGCCCTTCTTCACAATCCGCCAACTTGCGTTCAGCCCGATGCAGGTGAAGAAGAGGATCAGCAGCGGTCGCTCGACATCCGTCGCCCGGGGGATGGAAAAATCCCACTGCGGCAAGACCGTCCAAAGCCAAAACGGATTCGAGGTGCTGCCCTCCAGCGAGATCGCGCCCGGCGCAACATTGGCGACGAGCAGGAGCGTGCCCGAGACGATGAGCCCGCCGATAATCGGCGGAGGTATGTTCGAATGGCGGACCCATTCTATTCTCTGGGCGATAAACTCTCCGAACAGCAGCACGGGAAGAGCTAGTATCAGCAACATAAACGGACCGATCGCGATGCTTGTGGGACAGAGGTAGGCGAAGAGGCACATGTGTCGTGCGACAATTCGGGGTCTGTCGTCGCTCAAGTCGAACAGAAAGCGAACCGGCGAAACGGATGCATCGCTGCTGCACAAGATTCCATGACTAAGGCCAATCTGCGCTTGTGCTTCATAAGAAAATTCGTATAGGTGCGCTTCCACTTATACCCATGCCGACGCGGAACCTAGAGCAAGACCGCTGGTTTGCCGAGCAATTGCAGCCCCATGAACCTGTGCTGCGCGCTTGGTTGCACAGCCGGTTCCCGTCAGCCTCCGACATAGACGACATCGTGCAAGAGGCTTTCATGCGCGTTTTGCAGGCTCATGCGAGCGTTCCGATGGAGGCGCCCAAGGCATTCCTTTTCACAACAGCCCGGAACCTGGTCCTGGATCGCCTGCGTCACCAGCGAGTTGAACGCATAGATTCTTTAATGGAAATCGATGAGTTGCCCGTCATGGATGATAACGCAGACATCCCTGAAACTGTTGCACGGACCCAGGAGCTTGAAATCTTGACGCGAGCCATCCAATCCCTGCCTGCCCGTTGCCGCCAGGTCCTCACCTTGCGGAAGATCTACGGCATGTCGCAGAAAGAGATCGCGGTTGAGCTGGGCATCGCCGAGCATACGGTCGAGGCACAGGCTGCCATCGGTTTGCGCAAATGCGTCGAATATTTTCAGCGTTACAACCGCCAGCTCCCCCCGCACACATGAACCATTCGCCGGACAACTTGGCTGGCCGCGAGCATACTGAACTCCAGGCGGCGACGTGGGTTCTGCGGCATGACCGCGGGCTCACTCCTGCCGAGCAGGATGAGTTCTCCCAATGGCTGGCCACGGATTCGGCGCATGGCGAATGCTTCGCGACCTACCGGCAGCAGTGGGCTCAATTGGATCAACTTTCCCAATGGCGCCCCGCGCACAGCGCGCGGCCCAACCCCGACCTGCTGGCGGCGCATCCCCGTCGCCGCGGCTGGTTTCTCTCCATAGCATTTGCCGCCGCCGCTGTGATCGTCCTGGTCTTTTCTTTCTGGCGGTGGCACGTCGCCTCGACTACGTCCTCCCCCTCTGCGCTTGCCAGCGTCGAGCAACGCACGCTTGAAGACGGCTCCATCGTCGATCTGAACCGCGGGGCCGTGGTGTCGGTGGAATTCGCCCCCGATGAGCGGCGCGTCAAACTGGAGCAAGGCGAGGCGCATTTCATCGTCGCGAAGAATGCCGCGCGGCCGTTCGTCGTCATCGCGGGTGGCGTGAAGGTGCGCGCCGTCGGCACCATCTTCAATGTCCGGCTGGGGGCTTCGACCGTCGAGGTGCTGGTGACCGAGGGCCGGGTGAGGGTAAATCCGTCGGCTCAATCCTCCGAAATGGAATCGGATCGCAATTCGACAGCCAGCGCGGCGATCCCGGACATCACCGCCGGCCAGCGCGCCGTTGTCTCCTTGGATTCCATGGCATCACCCCTGCAAATTTCCACCGTATCGAATGCCGAAATCGAGAAGATGCTCGCCTGGCAGTTCAGGCGCCTGGACTTCACCGCGACTCCGTTGTCCGAGATTGTCGCCGAGTTCAACCGCCGTAATTCGATTCAATTGATCATCGCCGATCCCGACTTGGGAGCGATGAAGATCAGCACGTCATTTCGTTCTGACAATGTCTCAGGGTTCGTACGCCTGCTGGAGTCGGGCTTTGGCGTGCGCACCGAATACCGCGACGAGACCGTGATCGTTCTGCACAAGGACCGGTAGTAAGAATTAGAGTTGCGCGTGTTTTTCCTGCGAGCGGTTTTCGGATCAGCCGCCGCTTTGCTCGATCACCGTTTCCATAAAGATTTGAAGCTGCTTTGCATCGAGGACACCGGACATTTTATTGAGCAGGCGGACGCGAAATGCCTCTGTTTGTTGTTTTTTGAGGGCTGCAAACTCTTCCGGGCTAAGTGTTTTTGGATCTACCGGCGTTGCCTCGCGAGCGGCATCCTGAGTCGCCGCGACATAGGCGGCAAGAATGGAGTTTCCCAGTTCTTCTGTGACATCCACGCCCTTCGAGCGCATCGCATTGGCAATTGGGTCGATCGCCTTACGATAGGGCTCCATCTTTTCCGCGGCATCAAGTTTGCTATAATCGACTTCGCCAAGGCTTTCTTTCAGCAACTCCTGATTCTTTGCGGCAAGATCTCGAACCGTTTGCTGCAAAGCATTCAATCCCGCTTCGCTAGCCGGTTTGCCGATGGTTAAGATCGCCTCAAGTATGGCTACTTCGTTCAGTGCCAGATCGCGTTTCAAAGCTTCAAGTTTTTCCGGAGGCCAGTCTATTAGTTTCAGGAGAAAACGGCCGTATTTGGCTTCGACCCTGAGTATCGTCTCGCTGACGCGCGCTGCACGCCAGGCGGCATCGATCTTGGGTTTTACATATGCTGTGCGGGCAGCGGAGGCCGTTAGGGGCGAGCTTGGCAAAGGAGCCGGATTCGTTGCACGGGCAGGTTCGGAGTGTTCCGACATAAAGCGCTTATGGGCTTCGCTTTCGCGTTTCGATGCGTTCAAGACGGCCTGTGTTCGCCCAAGGTCGTCGTTCAACCGTTGGTTCTGATATCCCAGCCAAAATAAGGCTCCTAAACAAGAGATTGCGAAGACGATATATATCTTTCTTTTCATTGGGGTAGGGATTTCTCCACCTCTTTTGTGCTCACACCGTAGCGGGCATAATCGAGATGGTTTTCGATTTTCAAATGCGTTGAAAGCTCGGCCGCAAGCTGGAGTTCCTTCTCATCCAGCGCCTGCCTTGTCAGGACTTCTCGGATTTTGTCCCTAACGGTCTCTATTGGGGGGAGGCCTTCCTCGACGTTCTTTAGTTTAATAAATATGATCCCCGATTGATCGTACTTGATGGGGCCCATTGTTGCGCCTTCAGGCATTTTCATGAATTGCTGCTGTAAATACTCCAGCCCGGCAATTGGCTTTTCGGCTCCTAGGTCCAATTTTTCATCCGTCGTCGGAGCAACGGATGCCCCTTTGCGCCATGCCGCGGCCTTTTCCAGGGTATCGAATCTTAAAAAACGCCCGTGTATTTTAGTTACGCTGCGGAAATCGGCTGCGTGCTCCTGGAAATAGCGATCGATATCGGAACGGTTGATTTCGATCTTTGGAATGAGCACCTCCTTTTCGAAGAGATCGAGGACTTGAAACCCTTCAAAACCTCGCCGCTCCTCCACGAATTTCGCAGTCTGGTCTATCCCCAAAGCTTGTGCGGCACGAAAATCCATTTCTTCCACAGCCATGCCCTCAGTGTCTTGTCTCAGTGATGGAAGATCGAGCGGGATTCTTCTGGTAAACTGGTCATTGAAATTTCGGCAGAATGCATCGACCGAGATCGTTATCTTGTTGCCATCAAGCTTGAAGAGAAATAGCGGTTCTGATGCGAGATGCCCATTGTCGGATTGGGGAATGGTCCCCGTGTTTGGCGGAAGATTCCGGCAGAATTCCAAGAAACGGTCGGCGGTCGGACGGCAAAGCGAAAGCGACGAAGACATGATCAGTTCGCAGTGCCTCCGGCGTTGGAGTATCATCGGGTTCATTCGCTTTATGAACATCTGAAATCCCAGGCGATTGGACGAGTAGTCGCCGATGGGTTGCGTCTTGAGATTTCGGATTAGCACATAATAAATACCCCGCGAGGGATCATGATGTTTGATCCAGCGCCCGGGCTGAACGGCGCCGGGTATGTCGGCGATTTCCATGAACGGTGCAAAGGGCCAGGAAAAGGTGCCGTCCATCATCTGTAATCCCTCCCGTTCGGCGCAGTGCAGGATGCGGCGCGTTTGCTCATTCAAGGGTATCCGTTCGAAGTCTTCACCCAAGGCAGGCAGGGTCGGTTCGCCTCCAAATCTCACGATCATGCAGTCGAACACCTGTGCCCGCTTCTCATAAATCGCCTTCAATTCCGTTTCCGAGAGGGGTGGGGCGCTTTCGAGGAGCCGTTGGTAATAGGGCCCGGCGGCTTGCGTCAGCATATGGCGTTCCATACGAGCGACGGTTGCCCTCACTTCGGGGCGCGTGAAGTATCCCAGGGATTCTGCATGCGCCATGATGATCTGCTGTGCCACAAACCGCTTTAGCCAGTTACGGCTCTCCTCAGGCGCCAGAGCCCGCTGTTTCTGCCGCCGCTCGCCTTCAGCATAGCGATTGTAATATTTATCGACCAGAAAACCTGAAGTTTCCCGAGTGCCGACACGCAGCGCGACGGCCAGGTCGATTACGTCGCCTGGTTTCTTTGAGGAATCGGCGCCGTGACTTCCGCTTATAGCAAGGACGAGCAGCCAGATGCATGAGAATGCCCGGATTTTATGCATATTAGTGATTCGCATATTTTGTTATAATGACGCCTTGATCTCCGGAGCACTGCCTCAAGCCAGTTTACATAGTGCCATAAAGGAGACATCGGATAGTTTGTTTTAATCTCTGCAAGCAATTGGTTTTCTGTCGACTGGTCTTGAGCGGCATTGTTCTGACGGCACACCGTTGCCAAAGAAGGTCTTTTCATTTCCCCCCGATTTTCCTCGCCCTCCGCTTCAGCCGATTCCTTGTAGAGAGAGACATTTCAAATCCCGGACGAAGTAACCCTTGGGACGATGCAGTCACGAGCCCCAGATAAAAGGCATGTGCGACGAGTTGTCCCTCGCGGCTAATCCCAAGCTTGCGCATGATATTCCTCCGATGCGTCGATACCGTCGACGGCGAGATTCTCATCTCCTCGGAGATTTCATTTTTGTCCAGGCCGACTCCGATCGATGCCAACACAAGCGTTTCGGTGCTGGTCAACCTGCTCAGAGATGATCGTCTTCTGGGCGTTCGCTCGAATAATGCCTGTCGATAGCGAGGGCTTATGTAGGTGCCGCCAGCGAGAAGCGTGCGTATGGCCCGCGAGACGCTTCTCATATCGTATTCGTTTAAATCCAAGATTCCGTCGAGTCTGGCAGGGCGAAGCCTTGCCAGATGACAATCGCTGTCGCTTCCGGAAAGAATGAGAATTTTGCGTGCTATTTTTTTGTAATTCGCCTCATCCACGAACTCCTCCCAATCATCCTGCGCGTTTGTCGCATCGAATATGCAAAGGTCCGCCCGCGGCTTGATTTTATTGTCGAAGGCTGACGAGAGTATCGTATACTGGCTTATCCGACAGCCGGGAAACTGTTGCGCGATCCACCATGACCAAAGATCCGCCAGAAGGCGATTTGGATGCACGATGATGAAACTCGGGGATAATAAGGTCATGAGAATACATAGCGCGGCGGAGCCGCGACCGGAGTGGCTGTAAGGTGTAAGTTATAAGCTTTAAGTTCAGTCGGAGCTTGGCTGTCGGCAATCGGCTTTCAGCTATCGGGGATATGCCATTGGGCTATAATGTCGCTTGTAATGGGAATCTTCGCAGGCTGAGATGAATCGAGATCATGGTAGTACTGTCTTTTCCCCGGACTTCGCCGGGAAAAGAGAGGTTCGCAGTCGGCGAACAGGCGGTGACGGCGCGGCGGAACCATAATCAAAGAGAATGGGAACATTGTGTTTAGTCGTAGGGCCGCAGCTTGCCGTTTCGACATGCTCCCTCCTTCGTCCCGCAGGTGCGGGACTACGGCGGGCACAGCAAGGCACCGAGTGGGTCGAGGGGCTGAGGCCGGTTCGGATTGGGTATGGATGCGCAGAGCGGAAGACAGGCCGCGACCAAGGTCGGGCCCTACGCCCGGTTGCCGCCTGATTACTCACCGATAGGATAACAAACATGTTGGTCTTTGCGTTCGAATAGTCAGATAGTCAGACATTGCGAGTGCGGTCGAGTGCGCGGGGACAGGATGGGTTTGGAGCCAGATGACAAGGCGATGATCTCAATAATTCTTTGTCGATTGATACCGAGGGCCTTGCTGAGACGATGTTAAGGTTGATTTCCGTTAAAAGAGACTTTGAAAATCTCGCGCAGGGCTACACGCCCATTTTTAGAAGCTGGTATTGGCTTACGCGAAGTCACAGATTATGCGAAGTGGAGAGAGCGTAAGTCAAAGATCGTGTCAGTTGTTATCTGTCTGTCAGCAAATACGTTATCGTTATAAAGGTGCTCCTCCAAAAACGAGCAGTGTGAACAGAGACGATCCGCTTTGCGGTTTTGCGCGAGAAGAGAAGGGGGCTTGCACTGGGCTTCGCTGCGCCTGACAGTTCAACCGCGTTTTATCGATAATGGGCTTGGTTATCGCAACTTGCCTTGTCGATCGCGATTTTGGCATCGAAATAATGGGCGGTCTAACAACCTTAATATCAGCATATAAAGTAATTTTATACCGCCTGCGCGGTAAATGCAACAGTTTCAAAAATATCGAATATCTGATATAAGCATTGGTCGACCCTTCCACAAATATCACTCCGAGAATGTGGAGTGGTAACACATAAACACACAACAAAAAGTAATCCTATGAAAATGGTTTCGAAATTCATCGCGATAGCCCTGTTCGCTAGTCTCAGTTGCACGCTCGCCCGTGCGGATCTTGTTTGGAGTAATGTCCTGATGAATCCAGGCGTGTGTGAAGATGACAATATATCTGTTCCTGTCGCTTCAACCTGCGAACAGTTCGGAATGGCATTTAGAGATGGCTACATCGAGAATAGCGGCCCGCTTGGCAACTTTGTCGCTTATGATGGCGGCAATACTACATTCGGCGAAATTGGTCCGATTTCTGCCGGAATTTATGCTGTTAGGCAGTCCGTTGAAGGATCTGGCTATACAGGTACCTTCATATACTGGTGATCATCAGGGACATCATGGGCTAGGCAACCATGAATCTGATTGATTGACCTCATTCTGCCGCCGCTAACAGGCGGCGGCATTTTTTATCTTTGAAACCGCGGTTGAATAGCCACCAAAAACACAAGAAACACCAAAAAATAGATATATAGAAATTGAAGCAATCCCCCAGCAGGTGAATACTCTGAGGCCCCCTTTTTTCCCAAACATCCACCGGCCACGGACGCGTAGAGCATCGCGGTGTGCATGCCTTTCCTATGGAACCGATGGACTGCGGCTTCCCTTGCGCGCACTGCCTGGTGGTCGTGCGCAGTGAGGTTACCATCAAAAAGAGCGGTAAGACCACCGGCGAAACGCGGTATTATCTCTCCAGCCTGAAACCTTCGGATCGCACGGCTGTGCAGTGGCATTCCATCGTCCGCGGACACTGGGCGGGCGTCGAGATACTCAATCACTGGCGTCGCGACGCCCTTTGGGGCGAAGACCGCTCCCGCATCCGCAACCCCAACGCCTTGGCTAACCTCGCACTCTTGCGTAGCGCCCTTCTGTCGGTGCTCCCTGAGCGCTTCCCCGATCTGCCCCTCTGCCTAGAATCCTTGAACACGCAAACCTTGACCAAATAAGTCAAATTCAGGCTGTGTTGGATTTCAGCAATCATCTCAAAGCCGACTTGCCCTCAAAAGCTGGGCCTTCGATCCCTTCTCGCGCGGAGACGCACCGGAGGCGCGAAGGAATGGCACCGGACCTCGATCCCTTTCATCCCTTATATCCCTGTAAATTCATGTCTTCGATCGGGGTATCAGTTCCAAGGCAGGATTAACAGGGATGGAGGGGATACAAGGGATGGAGATCGATCCTTCGTGCCTTTGCGTCTTCGTGTGAGAAACCTGATCGAGGTATCTCTCTGCATGAAAAACTCCCTCTGTTTTCCGCTTCCTACACCTCGTCGGGCTGGGGCGAAGTCCTGTTAGTCTTGGAACGTTTTCATTTCCGCCCCGCCGCCTGCTTGCACGCAATCTGCTGATTGCCGCACGCCAAGCTGCGTCCCTTGCCTTCGTGACTCTCGCCAAGGCATTGCTCCTGCATGTGCTCACCAGGCGCAATCTGAGTAGATGACTGGGTCCAGGGCGATTTGATGGCCGGTATTGCTTGGGATTGGCCATCACTCTAGCCCGGGAGCCGGTCGTCTACTCAGATTTCCGGGATACCCCTGGCCTGGCCCGCCTGCTTTGTTCTCGCAGCTCGGGGGGCAAAACTAAAAGACCGTGGATGTCGCTGCGCTCGGTAGTGTTTTTCGTGGCTATTTGGTCTGCGGAAATTAAGTTCATCTGTGCGCCGGGCCGGGTCAAAGATCGGCTGCACGAGCTCCGTGAAGTGCTTTCCCTGGATGCCCATGCTTGCCTGCGCTGAAGTCAGATTCGACGGATTTGTCGCGTTTTTGCTCATCCCATGGGATTGACCCCCTATTTGCCCCGCACCTCAATATCTCGTATGTATCATATAATGAGATGTCTATGATTTTCGTATCCCCCTAAAGAGGGGGCGAAAGAAAAATCTCCGATTTTTTTAGCGGAAATCCGGCTCGAAGTCGTCTCGGGGGTGAGATCATGCACCACAACCATGATATCAAGCACTACAACCATATCACTATGTCCATAACCCACCCCATCCCCCTCCGCCCATCAAGGCGCTGGGTTCTCAGGGCCGGCCTAGCGGCCCTGCAATCCGTGGTCATCGCCACCGCCGTGCACGCGGCAGATACTCCGACAAACGCACCAGCGACACAGCTTCCCAAAGCGCCTACGACCGCCGCGGCCACTGACCGCATAACGGCCCAAACGGCACCCGACCAGGAGGAAGAAGTGGTATTGTCTCCATTCGTTGTCAGTGCGGACGACGAAAAAGACCGCTACCAAGCCACGTCTACCTTGGCAGGCACCCGCGTCAAAACCGATCTGAAGGATGTCTCTTCATCCCTCAGCGTGGTCACGGCCCAGTTCCTCAAGGACACGGGGGCGACCAACAACGAAACGCTGCTGGTGTACACGACCAACACCGAAGTCGGCGGTATCTACGGAAACTACGGCGGCGTGGGCAACACGTTCCTCAACGGTTCCGGTGAACCAAGCATGACTCAGCCGAGCACCAACACTCGCGTTCGCGGACTCGACTCTGCCGACAATACCCGCGATTATTTTCAGACTAGCATCCCGTGGGATTCCTTTAATGTGGGTCGAGTCGACCTGCAGCGCGGTCCAAACTCCATTCTGTTCGGCATCGGCAGTCCGGCCGGTATCATTAACTCCAGCGTCAACCTGGCGAACTTCAAGGACTCCTTCAAGGTGGAGAACCGCATTGGGAGTTATGGCAGCAATCGCAATTCCCTGGACTTCAACAAGGTCATACTCAACCAGGAACTCGCGTTGCGGGTCGCCGCATTGGATGATCGCACAAAGTACCAGCAGAAGCCCGCGTACAATCATGATCGCCGCTTGTTTGGCACGGTTCGCTGGGACCCGAAGCTCTTCAACATGGCCTCGGCCCACACGACCCTGCGCGCCAATTTCGAGCATGGTGAGGTGACGGCCAATCGTCCGCATGTACTGCCTCCCATGGACAACATCACGCCATTCTTTACTAAGCTCAACAAAACGACATGGGATAACTATTACGCTTGGGTTGCCGGCTTGGTGCAGAGTGCCGACGGTAAGACACCCACGCTTCCGGGTGAGTCCAAACAATTCTGGGTGGGTGGAAGAGGTTTTTCCGAAACGGGTGTCAACTTAACTTATGGTAGCAACACAGCGAGTTTGCTTAATGTCATCAGCAGCTACTATCCGGCGAGCAACGCTCCTGCCGCTTATTATGGAATCAGCCCCACGGGGGCGCGCGATGGCGTGATCGATGGCTATCGATTTTCGCCAGCCATCGGCATCACCGGTTTCAATGCGTACTCGATCATAAACAACATCTACAGTCCAAAGGATCCGGGCACGTTGGGTGCCGCGTCGGGTTTCTACAAGGACAAGGTTTTGACCGATCCCACGATCTTCGATTTTTACAATAATATGCTGGAGGGATCCAATTCCAAGCAGTGGCAGGGCTGGGATTCCTTCAATCTGTCGCTCGAACAGACGTTCCTCAACAACCGGGTGGCTTTCCAGGCTGTGTATGACCATCAAAATTACAATGATGGCCAGCAGGGGCTCTACAACAACGCCATCACCGTCGACATCATGACGAACTCGGTAGAGAAGCCATGGCCTTACAGCACGTCTGTGAGGAGCTATAATGGATCTGGAACCGCGGGAACGAATCCGAACGCCGGTCGGGCCTATATCGCCGGCAATCCCAGTACCGGCAGCAGCGTATCCACTCGCGAGAGTATCCGGTTTACCGGCACGGGAGAGTTGCGCGCCACGGACTTCCTTTCGAAGTCCTGGCTTACCGACTTGTTGGGGCGTCATGTGTTCACAGGCTTGTTCTCAAGGGACACCTATGATCTGGAAAAGCGCAGTTGGCTTCCCTATGCGATGGATGCTGCATGGCCGGATGCGCTCGGTAGCGGGCCGGCTCAAAACGGCATCAACGGTTTGGGAAGTAAAAATCGGACTATCGGCGTAATGACTCATACCGGCAGCCCGCTGTTCACCGCCACCTCGGCTTCAGGCCTGTACCTCCAGCCCGTCACTGCAGTTTACAACCCTTCGGGATCGATTAATGTGCGCTATCACGATTCCCATTGGAAGCCTTCGACGAATCCAACGGATCCCACTTATGTGAATCCCGCAGCCGCGTGGACCAATGCAGTGGCTATTCCAGGCACAATGATCGGTGCGAATTCAACCCAATCGGAGAACCCCGCCAATTATGTGGGCTGGAAGACGGGCACCTTCAATGTCCTGAATGCGGCTGCCGGAGATATCGACCAACTCTATACCGATGGAAGCAAGATCCAAAGGATCACCGAATCGAAGGCGCTGACATGGCAGGGCTTCCTGTGGGACGATTGCATCGTCGGCACTTATGGCTGGCGTCGCGACACTCAAAAACAGCGCTCTGGCATAGCCCCGCTGAATGACCAGTCGGTCGCCAACATGAGCTATGATTTGAGTCCTTTGAATCCGGCGACCGGTCAATCGACTGGGGACAGCCGCAGTTGGGGCGTCGTCGTGCATCAGCCCAAGTTCCTTCGCAACAAGCTGCCGTGGGGCACAAATTTTAGCCTAGTCTACAATGAAGGCCGTAATAGCCGCGTTGAAGCTCGTTATGGTTTCGACACAAAACCCCTGCCAAACTCAAAAGGCGAAACAAAGGATTTCGGGTTTGTGGTCAGGACCTTGGATGACCGGTTGAGCCTGAAGGTCACCTGGTACAAGACCACGGTGTCGGATGCCAATCTGAGCAGCAATCCCGCCGTTTCGATCTTTGGCATCAACGAATATTTCTTGAACAATTTGGAGCTCTATGGCGTTGCGAACTCGATGATCAATCTTTGCGCCATTGCGGGCCAGATCCCCTCGACGCAACCATTGTGGTTCTGGGACTATGCTGCCAGTGCGGGGCGTTTCACGCAGAACATCAATAATCCGGCCAACCCCGCATGGCAGGCTGATCCAGCAACTGTCTTGCAAAAGGCGGCATCCCTGTCGTTCCTGGCTCAGTTAAACTCGAAGGAATGGTGGGATGCGTTCAGCATCCCCATCAATCTTGAGAAGGCGGCGGCAGGCGATTGGGCCAACGCAATCCCCAATTGGAATACCGGCAAGCGCAACTGGGATCTCACTCAATCAGGGACCAAGGGACGTGTTAATGGCCTTTATCCGACCGGCACGATCGATGACGAATCCAAGGGCATCGAGTTCGAGCTCAACGGCCAGATCCTGAAGAACTGGAACGTGTCGATCAACGCATCCAAGCAGCACGCGGCACAGATCTCGCTGGGCGATGCTTTTGTTAACTACGTCGAAAAGATGCACAACAAATACGCAACGCCAGCGGGTGATATCCGGTTGTGGGCTGCTGGTGACAGGACCATTCGCCAGTATTACGAGCAGAATATTTATGCGCCCTATCTCTTCATGAAGGATACCAGCGGTCGGCTGGTTCCGGAGATGTCGCCATGGCGCTTCAACGCCGTAACCAACTACTCCTTCAACCAGGGAATGCTGAAGGGATTCAATGTTGGCCTGGGCTACCGCTGGCAGCAGGGCGTCATCCTCGGCTATGGGGTGAAGAGCGATTACTCCAACCTGGACGTCGACAAGCCCATCTGGGGCAAGAGCACGTTTGCGGTCGACATGTGGGCCGGCTACGAGCGCAAGTTGACCAACAAGATCAATTGGCGCGTCCAGCTCAATGTAAGGAACGTCGGCTCGGATACGCATCTGGAAGCTCTGAGCGTCGAGCCGGATGGCTCAGTCGCGTCAGCGCGTATTGTGCAAGGACAAACCTGGTACCTGACCAATACGCTGTCGTTCTAGTCGTCTTTTGTGGCTAGGGTTAACGGTTCGGCGGCTGCATTATGCAGCCGCCGAACTTTTTTTAGGTTCGTCAGGCGCGGAGCACCTGCTAGACATCATGAACCGCAGCCGTGCATCCATGATGTCTCGAGCTCACTCCCCTCCCCTTTTCCCATCGATGCGTCCGGTTGTCAGACTGGTTCTGGCAGCCTTGCATGCCGTAGTTATCGTCGCCGCCATGCATGCGGCCGATGCCGCCAGGAAGCACTATCGATTGCCCGAGGGCGACGCCACCGACACACTCAGGCAGTTTGCACAGCAGGCGGACTGCGAGATCATGTTCTCGGCCGATGCGGTGGCCGGAGTGAAAACGAACGCGGTCTCCGGCGACTCCACCCCCTGTGCGACGCTCGACCTCATGCTCGCCGGCACTCCGCTTCGCGTGAAACAGGACGCAACAACCGGCGCCCTCGCTGTCGTTCGCGATATCCCGACTGAGAATCTCGCGGATAGAAAAGGCGGGGTGAAGACGGCGCAATCCACATCAGCCACCGCAAACCCGGACGCTGAGCGCATGATAGCCAGGCCGGCGTCAGACCGGGAGGAAGACGTGGTATTGTCCCCATTTCTGGTAAACGCAGAGTCCGAAAAAGACCGCTACCAGGCAACATCGACCCTGGCGGGTACTCGCGTGCGAACCGAGCTGAAGAACGTTGCTTCCTCTATCAGCGTGGTAACTTCCCAGTTCCTCAAGGACACGGGCGCGACCAACAACGAAACCCTGCTCGTGTATACCACCAACACGGAAGTCGGCGGCGTGTATGGAAACTACGGCGCCGTGGGCGTGACGTTTACGGAAGGCGGCGGCGAAGCCAATCTTGTGCATCCGCACGTCAACACTCGAATTCGGGGGCTCGATTCCGCCGACAACACGCGCGACTTTTTTCTCACGGACATACCTTGGGATTCCTTCAATGTCGGCCGCATCGACATTCAGCGCGGCCCGAATTCCATTCTGTTCGGAATCGGCAGCCCGGCAGGTATCATCAATTCCAGCGTCAATACCGCGGTTTTTAAGAACGCCTCCGTGTTCGAGAATCGGCTGGGAAGCTTCGGCACTGTCCGTGATTCATTGGATCTAAACCATGTCCTTCTGGATAAGCAGCTCGCTATCCGCATCACCCTGCTCGACGATCACACCCAATACCGCCAGCAACCCGCCAACAGCCATGACAAGCGCGCGTTCGGCGCCGTGCAGTGGAATCCGAGGTTTTTCAACAGCGATTCCGCGCACACCGGCATTCGCTTCAATTTCGAGCGCGGCGATGTGAAGGCGAACCGCCCGCGCATTTTGCCGCCGACCGACTCCATCACGCCGTTCTTCGATCCCGACACGGTCAACAAGACTGCCTGGGACAGCTATTACGCCTGGACTGCCGGGATCATGCCGAGCGGCACCACGAAGACCCTTGCGACCGAGAAAGTAGATCCATGGCTCAACCAAAACTATGGGGGCAACTATGTCGCCGCCAACCCGATGTTTTACTACGATAATCTAGCCGCCAGCCCCTCGACCGCCCTATACGTGCATCAAGGTCCGCCAGCCGGGAGCCATGCCGGGCGCTTTGCCATCGGGCCCACAGGCGCATACGATAACCAAATCAACGGGCTGCCGTTCGGATCGCGCATCGGCATCGGCAACTACAATCAATACACGATCACGGCCAATCTGTATGATAAAACTCTCTTCCCGGGTGCGTTATCCGGATTCTACAAATCCGAGGTGATAACCGATCCGACGACCTTCGATTTCTACAACAACCTGATCGATGGCCCGAACAAGAGGGAATGGCAAAACTGGACGGCCTATAATCTCTCTCTCGAACAGACGTTCCTTAACAGCCGCTTGGGCTTTCAATTCGTATACGACAGGCAGCAATATGACGACGCCGGTGAATCGAACGGCAGTCCGTTCTTAAGCGTCGATCTCAACGCAAACCTCCCGACATCGTTACCCTGGGCGTACGGCAGCGTGGTGAAATACAACGGCACCGGAGCTGCGGGCACCAACCAGAACGCAGGGCGCGCGTACATCGGCGGCTCCAACGGCGGCGGCTATTCCATAGGCACCGATCGCGAGAGCTTTCGCCTGACGGCAACCGGCGAATTGCGGGCGACCGATTTTATGAACCGGTCGCTGATAAGCGATGTATTGGGCCGTCATATCCTCACGGGCCTCTATTCGAGGGACGCCTTCGACAGGGAAACCCGAGGATGGAATCGCTTCGGAATGTCGGTCGAGTGGGACGACACGCTCGGCGCAGGCCCCGGAATCGACGGCTCCGGCTCCATGGACATCAAGGATCTCTCCAGGGCGGTGGGATGGTTGAATTATGTGAGCGCACCGTTGTTCAATGCCAGCTCTGCCGCCGGCCTGCACATCCAGCCGCTCACGGCCGTAATAGCGCCATCCGGAGCGACCAATATCCAATATTTTGATTCGCATTGGAAATGGTCTTTGGTTCCAGGCGATCCCGGCTATGTCGATCCTGCTGCTGCCTGGACGAATCCGACGGCCATCAACCCTCCCGGAAGTTCCCAAGTTTCGACGCAATCGGAGAACCCCGCCAATTACGCCGGCTGGACGACCGGCACGTTCAAAATCCTGAATGCGGACCAAGGGGACATCGATTCCCTCTACACCAGTGCGGCCAAGCTCAGGCAGGTCAACATTTCAGCAGGCCTGACATGGCAAGCCTTCTTGTGGGACGATATGATTGCCGGAACCTACGGGTGGCGCCGTGACACGCAATCTCAGCGCTCCGGGAATGGAACGATCAGCACAGCCACCAAGGCGGTTGGCACGAGCTTCGGCCTGACATCAGACGAAACGAAAGTAGTCGGCGACAGTAGAAGCTGGGGTGTCGTGCTGCACGAGCCCAAGGCTCTCCGCAACAAGCTTCCCCTGGGCACAAACCTCAGTCTCATCTACAACGAAGGGAGCAATTGTCGCGTCGAGAATCGTTACAATTTCACGGGAGATCCCCTGCCGAATGCCAAGGGCTTGACGAAGGAATACGGTGTCGCGATCAGCATGCTCAATGATCGGTTGCAGTTGAAAACCATTTGGTATGAGACCACCATGCAGGACGCCAATCTTTCCAGCACGCTCTCCTCCCAAAGCACGCTTGGCGCCTATTCCTATTATTCTCATTATCTTCCTGCCTGGGGTCTCGGCAACGTGCTGCAGGCCATTGCCGGAATGAACGGCGATCCTCTGGTAGCCAATTCCGCCTTCCGTTGGAATTATGCGGCGAAAGACACACCGAACGTCACTGCTCTGAATAATGTCACCTCTGCGGAGTTTTTAAACCATCCTTCCACAATCGCGGAAAAGGCGGCGATCACGGCCTTTCTGGAGAACATGCCGCCCCAGTCCTGGTGGAATGCCTATGGCTACGGCGTGAACGTGGCCCAAGCAAAGGCTCGCAACTACCAGACTGCCATCACCGGCTGGACGGTCAATATGGCCATTACGTCAATCAGGCCCACGGGCGCGGGAACCATCAATGGCGTTGCGCCGACCGGCACGGTGGACAATAAATCCAAGGGTGTTGAATTCGAGGTGGTCGGCCAGTTGATGAAGAACTGGAATGTGTCGATCAACGCATCCAAAACGCATGCCTCCCAAACGAAGCTGGGAGCGCCCTTGATCGAATATATGGATACAATGCAGGCGTTCTATGGTACCGCCGCCGGCGACATCCGTCTGTGGTCTGCCGGCGATCAAAGCATCGGAAAATATTTCGATCAGAACGTTGGAGCCGCCTACCGCTTCCAGGCGCAGACAAACGGCAAACTGGTCCCGGAGATGTCCCCTTGGCGCGCCAATCTCGTGACAAACTACATAGTCAGCGACGGCCTCCTGCGTGGATTCAACGTCGGCCTGGGCCACCGTTGGCAGCAAGGACAGATCCTCGGATATGCGCTCAACTCCGCCCAGACGAATTTGGACGTCAACAAGCCGTACTGGGGCAAATCTCAGGCTTCAACCGATCTTTGGATTGGCTATCGCCGCAAGCTCGGTCCCCGAATCGACTGGCACATCCAGTTGAATGCCCGCAGCGTCGGCCAAAAAGCGAGCTTGATCCCGCTCAGCGTCCAACCGGACGGCTCGATTGCGCTCTATCGCATTCGAGAAGGCCAGACCTGGACCTTGACCAACACGTTCTCGTTCTGATCCCTGTTGGCCGAATGATTCATTCGGCGGCGCGGCAGAAGCCGCCGTTCGTCCCCGTCCCGGCCAGGTCAAACGCGCGATGGCGGGCTCCCGAAATGTCGGCAGAATACGCGTGAGAAATGGTAGGGATTGGCGAACCCCAGTTCGTCGCTCACTTCGCTGACGCGATACTTGCGCGAACGCAGCAAATCCAGGGCATGCTGCAGCTTCACGCGCAAGAACAGTCGCGCTGGCGACACGCCAAAGAGAACCTTGCAGCGTCCCGCAAGGTGCCTCGGGCTGACGACAAGCTCTTTCGCCAGCTCGGCGACGGACGGGTTCCCCTTCCGATGGCGCTCCATCAGGGAAATGATCTGATCCCGCATTGCCTCATCTTTCGGCAACTGGAGTATGGCATCGCTTAGTCCTTGAACGGGAAGATCGCGGATTGTCCGCCAGACAAGGCTTCCAATAAACAATCCTGCACCACCGGTGCATGGACGGCTTTCTCCGCAGCTTCCCGCTTAAGCTCCCGAAGAAACATCATGTCGCGCACATGATTCCCATGACAAATCTGCAGGTCCGGCGTCACCTGAGGTTTGAAAAGCGCAATGGCGTTGACTCTGCTCCCCTCCGAGACGAGGTGAAAATGCAGCACATAGTGCCGCTGGCCATCATGCAGGTGATCCTGATGGTAATCGCCGGGCTTGATGACAAGAATCTGTCCTTCCTTCAAAACAAGCTCTACTCCGTTCAGTTCGCAGCCGTAGGGACCGCGTTCAATCAGAATCAACTCATAGTTTACGTGCGTATGGCCTGGATACTCGTAGTCGCCCTCCATGCGCAACAGGTGGAAGTCGTCGAAAACCGGATGCACTCGCGCTCCGGTGTCGATCTGATTGGGGCGACGGAAGCGTTCTTTGATTACGGCCATGACGCGAACAGTTGAGCGGATGAAATATGGGTTGCGAGCACTCTGGGCAAGCGTACGGATCGATCTACCTCGGTTATCCGAGGCATGTTCGCCAGTTCCAGACTATCGGCCTGCATCCCCTTATTTCAATGATCTTAGAAAACGCAGTTGAATAGCCACGAGAAACACAAGGAACACCAAAACAGAGACATATAGAAATTGGAGCAATCACCCAGTAGGTGAATACTTTGAATGGCTTTGGAATTCACTAACTTCCTATTTTTGTGGTTATGTCTGATGTCGCTGCGCTCGGTAGTGTTTTTCGTGGCCATTCGGTTTGCGGAATTAAGAATGATTCCTGGATTGCCTTCTCCGCAAGGGGAGCCATCACGGCGAATCCGGGCAGGGTCGGATGCACTCCGTCGTTTGACAGATCCAAGCGCAGGCCACGCTTCCCATCCACCATCGCCGAGTAGTAGTCGAGATACACCAGGCGGTTCTCCTTGCAGTACCCCTTGATCCATCTGTTGAGCTCGGAGATCTTGTCCGCTGGCTGAAGGCCCCGATGCCAGGGATAATCGAATGCAGGCAGTAGGGACGCCAGTATCACACGAATCCCGTTGATTCGGGCGAGCTCGGCCATGGATTGCAGGTTGTCCTCGATCGCTTCCAAGGTCGTCGGCCCTCCATTTCCAGCAATGTCGTTGGTTCCGGCCAGGATGATCACAATCGCCGGTTTGAGCTCAATGACATCCGGCCGGAAACGAACCAGCATTTGTGATGTGGTCTGCCCGCCGATACCCCGGCCTACATACGGCTTTCCGGCAAAGAAACTGGCATCGACTGCCACCCATTGTTCGGTAATCGAATCGCCAAAGAACACCACCCTCTTCTCTCCCGATTTCGGGGCTGCAAGCCGAGCATTAGCCTCATGGTATTTCGAGAAATAGGCCCACTCCAGTTCCCACGCGGGACGTGCCTTGGAAGCATCGGATTTCTGTTCCGTGGGAGCGGTCACCGACGGAGTTGTCTGGGCTGTGATGCCTGCGATGCACATAGATGTCAGGAGAAGAGCATAAAGTGCGGCTTTCATGGTTCAATTGAGCTTTTTGGCCTTATTTACCCCAGGCCTCATTGGGCTTCGGGCCAAGATTAAATATAATCGTTCCGCCATCTGTAATCGATTTGAAATCGATGCGCGGGCCCGCGATGGGTCGACCGTTGAGTTCGACGGACTGGATGTACACGTTCTCCTTGCTGTTGTTTCGTGTCTCGATTGTGAAGGTGCTCCCCTTGTAGAAAGCGGGGTCGAGATGGAGAACCACCTTGTCGAACAACGGGCTGGAAAGGTCCAACTGGGGCGTCGTTTCGCACCCCCCCTTCATTTCGAAGAGGCCTAGAGCGAGCATGATATAATAGGAGGACATCTGGCCCTCATCCTCCTCGCCGGTGCAACCGCGATAGGGCGTGGAATCGAAATTATGCCCAAGTATCCAGCGGGTGTATTTTTGAGTGAGCCAGGGTTTGCCTGAATAGTTGAATAGGAAAGGCGCCTGGAGATTGGGTTCGTTGCTGAGCCCGACGTAACCTTTGGCAAAACCCTCCTCAAGG